>CAMDED010000039.1 GCA_945893365.1 Candidatus Sulfopaludibacter sp. SbA3
ACGTTCCTGGAATCGGAGTTCGGCCGCACGCTGCAGCCGAGCGGCAGCGGCAGCGATCACGGATGGGGGAGCCATTTCCTGGTGCTGGGCGGCGCGGTGAAGGGCGGCGACATTTACGGCAAGTTTCCGGATCTGTCGCTTGGCGGACCGGATGACAGCGGCACGCGCGGGGCGCTGCTGCCCTCGACGGGACTTGATCAATACGGTGCGACGCTCGCGAAGTGGTTCGGCGTGCCGGATGCGAATCTGGATGCGATATTTCCGAATTTGAAGAATCTTGGCGTGCGGGATATGGGGTTCATGGCGTAGGGGAGGAAGGGGCCGTCGCTCTATCAGGCCGCTGGGGGCCACTTCGAGGCTGCAACTTGGCGCCCTTCGATCTCTGTAGTCTCATTCACTCACGGATTCCCAGCTCAGTTGCTTCACGCCGGCATCTGACCCGGTGCTGAATCGAAGAAACAGGGCGTGCGTGTAGTTAAGCTGGCTTCGCAGTGCCTGGAGCTTCTGGAGATCTTTGGCGCTGTCACCCGAATCCTTCTTGATCTCGATCGCCAGGTGATTGCTGGTCTCGCCGCGATTATGGACGATGATGTCCGGGTACACCGTCGTGCCCTCCACGTCGTCTAACTCAACGCTCTCGGGGTTGAGATTCAGTCTCTTCGGATCAATTTCGTCCCGGTTGTATTCGCAGTCGACGTCCCAGTCTGGGAATTCTTGCTCCAGATATAACGCAAGACGATGAGAAATGGAGCGCTCGTTCGCGTTGACCCTCAGCAAGTAGAGATCCTTTTTGAATAGCAGCGCAACTGCGGCGGCCACATGTCCGGCCAAACTTTGATCCGGAGCGTGTTCCATCAGCGCTATCGTCCAGTTGTTTCCAGCGACTTCTATCATGCCAAGCCTGTTCCCTCGCCAGTAAGCATATCGTACGTGAGGTTTTGCGCCAGACGCGATTGATTCGCAGCCATCGCGCCGCCCGTTGGCGAAATGCCCAATCGAATTTTGAATCTCTTCGATACGCTTGGTTTCTTGCCTCCCCGACTCCCGGGACCCGCGCCGACAGGCAATCGTGTTGCCTCCCACAATCCGAATGCTCGGATACGCTGTCCACCGGCCGCAACGGTCGCCGTGACGATCTCAGGGAACTCAGCTCCGCAAACAGATTAATCAGTAATGGAATCGGCAAGCCAGAATCCGTATCTTGTCCGTCAATACCTGATAAACAAGCCGGTGCTCCTGATTGATGCGCCGCGACCAACACCCAGAAAGTGCGTGTTTCAACGGCTCAGGCTTGCCAAGGCCGGAGAATGGTTCCCGCTGGATTTCACGAACAAGCCGAATGATCCGAAGTGCCTGGGCGCGATCCTGCTCGACCCACCAGGCGAGATCCTCGAAGGCGGACGAATCAAATTCCAAGCTTCTCAACTACTGCCTCGAGGGAAGGCCCTTCCTCGCGTAGTTTCGCAGCGAGGAGGCGTTGCATCATCGTCTCCGACTTGAGCAGATGCGCCGTTTCCCGCTCGGATTGGATCTCCCGCCAGAGATCGATCGGAACGATTACCGCGGTTGGCTCACCGGCCTCGTTGGAAACGATCTGAATCTCCGTGCCTAACATGACTTCAGTGTACCTCCACCAGCCGCGGACGAGCTAAGCGCGGAATCGCACGATTACGAGGGCGCCCGCAGTCCGCCCGGCGAGGGTGAAGACCCCTTTCGCAATGCGACCTGCGGGGTCCGCCATGACCTATCCCTCCAGTAGCTCCTAACTTCGTCTTCTGGGGCTCAAACGGAGTCGGTTTCGCTATGACCCCGATGCACCACTCCTTTCCCGTTATGGACGCTTCCGGAGAACTTCCTTCTCAATGTAATCCGTGAAGCCGCTCCTGACGCACCAAGGATGCCCCTACCCGTCACTCCATCTCCGGGCTCATACAGCACAAGCGTGCGCGGGCGTGGCGGCTCCGGAACGGCGCCCTACGCCCCCAGTTTCTCGGCGAGGTCGACGAAATCCGCCGCGCTCACGTCGCACGACGCATCCGGCTTTAGGTCCGCCTTGCCGCCGGCGCCGAACTCGCCGGGGCGCGCCACGAATGCCGTCTTCAGCCCCGCTGCCTTCGCTGCCCGCAGGTCGCCGAGATGCGCCGCGACCATCATTGTTTCGTCAGGCCGCAGCCCCAACAGATCCGCCGCCATGAGATACACTTCGCGGTCCGGCTTATAGTGCTTCGAAAGCTCCGCCGAAAGCACGCAGTCCCAGGGCAGACCGCCGAACTTTCCCATGTTCACGAGCAGCGACGTGTTGCCGTTCGAAAGCGTCGAGATAACGTAGCGCTTCTTGAGGCGCGTGAGGCCCGCGACCGAATCCGGCCACGGCGTCAGGCGATGCCAGACACGATTGAAGTCGTCGATCTCCGATTCCGTCAATCCCTCGATACGGAATTCTTTGAGGAGAAGGTCGAGCGTCATGCGATGCAGGGCGTCGATGCGGGTCCACGGCATTTCGCCTTTGCGCACTTTGTCCATCGAGGGTCCATAACCCGCGCGCCAGGCGTCGGCGAAGCGCGCCCAATCGACGTTGAGTTTCTTCGATGCGCTTAGTTTATTGCCGTCGCGAATCACCGAAGACCGCCAATCGACGACGGTTCCGAAGACGTCGAAGACCAGCGCCCGCACACCGGCCAGAGTTCCCGCAGCGCTCGCGGGAGCGGCCAGAGCCGCCGCGCCGGCTTGGAGTAAATGTCGTCTCTTGAGCATGATTTCCTCAGTATCGCCCAACTTCGATATAATCGGCCCACTATGAACCGCAGAGACTTCCTGAATCTGGCCGCTACGGCCTCCATCACGCTTCCCGCTCTGCCTTTCCAGGCTGAAAAGAGCAAACTCAAAATCACCGGCGTACGTCTTGTCAAGACCAAGCCCCGCAGGCCGATGATCGCCTACAAGCCCGCGCCGGGGTCCTGGTCGACTGGCGGCGTCGAAGTCGCGAACCCCATGTCGATCTATCCGGAGTACAAGGCGACGCGGTCGCTGTTCCAGCCGAATCCGGGCAGCTCGGTTGGCGGCTTCACCGTCGCGATCACGACCGACAAGGGCATTACAGGCTACGGACAGGGCGGACCCGCCGGCGGCTTGGTCGTCGAGGGGCACTTCAAAAAATTGCTGATGGGCGAAGATCCGTTCAACGTCGAGCGCATCTGGGATATTCTATGGCGTTCCTCGATGTCCTATGGACGCATGGGCGTGGTGGTCAACGCGATCAGCGGATGCGACCTCGCGATCTGGGACATCGTCGGCAAGGCAACCGGACTTCCCGTGTACAAGCTGCTCGGCGGCGAGACGAAGCCCCGCGTGCCCTCCTACTGTACGGGAAACGACCTCGAGCAGCACATCGAATTCGGATACAAGCGTCTGAAGCTGGCGATCCCGCACGGTCCCGCCGATGGCCGCGACGGCATGAAAAAGAATGCTGCGCTGGTGAAGCGCACGCGGGAATTGCTCGGCCCGGATGGCGACATCATGCTCGATTGCTGGATGGCATGGACGGAACGCTACACGATCGAGATGTGCGAGATGCTCGAGCCCTACCGCGTGTACTGGGTGGAGGAGGTGCTTCAGCCGCACGATTACGAGGGTTTCGGGAGGCTCGCGGCGGCGATCAAATCCACGCGCATCGCGACGGGCGAGCACGAATACACGCGCTACGGGTTCCGGCAGTTGCTCGAGAAGCGCGGGGCGGCGATCTGGCAGCCCGACATTCACTGGTGTGGCGGCATGACCGAGCTGCGCCGCATTGGCGCGCTTGCGGCGGCTTACGACATTCCCGTGATTCCGCACGGCGGCGGCTCTTATGACTCCATGCACTTCATTCTGGCGACCACGAATTCTCCCTGGGCTGAATTGTTTCTGCCCGCGCCGGGCGGTCCGCCCGAGGTGTATAAGCGTTTCGAGGAAGATCATTTCATCACGCGCGGCCCCGAGGGCATTTATACACGGCCTTCGGAAAAGCCGGGTCTAGGCGCGGACATCGAAGTCTCATCATGAACCGGCGCGCTTTTCTAGAGCGCACGACCGGAAGCATCGCCGCGGCGGCGCTACCTCAGGCGCTGCCGCAGGCGTTGGCGCAATCGGCATCCGCGGCGAAGCGGCCCAACATTCTGTTCGCGCTGGCCGACGACTGGATGTGGCCGCTCGCCTCGATTGCCGGCGACCGCGTCGTGAAGACGCCCACCTTCGACCGCGTGGCCCGGAGCGGGGTGATGTTCACGAACGCCTATGTGGCGGCGCCCTCATGCTCCCCGTCGCGCGCCGCCATGCTCACGGGGCAGTGGCACTGGCGGCTCGAACAGGGCGCGAACCTGAACACGACGCTGCCCGCGAAGTTTCGAACGTATCCGGATTTGCTTGAGGAATCCGGGTACCATGCGGGTTTCACGCGCAAGGGCTGGGGACCCGGCAATGAAACCTCCGGCGGACGGAAGCGCAATCCCGCCGGTGCGCGTTATGCGGATTTCGCCGCGTTTGTCGCCGCGCGCCCCAAGGATAAGCCATTCTGTTTCTGGTTCGGCAGCCAGGATCCGCATCGCCCTTATGAATGGGAGAGCGGCTTCAAGAGCGGCATGAAGCTCGAAGACGTCCACGTTCCGCCTTACCTCCCGGACAACGAAACGGTACGCAAAGACATCTGCGATTACTACTGGAAGGTCCAGCGGTACGACCGCGAAACCGGAGAGTTGCTCCGCGCACTCGAGAGCATGGGCGAGTTGGATAATACGATTGTCGTGATGTCGGGCGACAACGGGTGGCCGTTCCCGCGATCGAAGGCCACCGTGTATGAAACCGGCACGCACGTGCCCCTCGCGATCTCATGGCCTGGGCATTTTCCCGGTGGGCGCGTGGTGGAGGACTTTGTCAGCTTGACGGACCTCGCGCCCACCTTCCTCGAAGCGGCGGGACTGATTCCCGGCCAACAGGTGACCGGCCGCAGCCTGATGCCGATTCTCCGCTCGCGCAAGTCCGGGCAAGTGGAGCGGCGGCGCGATCACGTCCTGACCGGGATGGAACGTCACGTACCCTGCCGCGGCGAGATCAAGGGCGGATATCCCCAGCGCGCTCTGCGCAATCGGCAGTTTCACTACATGCGAAATTTCAAGCCGGAGCGTTGGCCGGCGGGCGATCCGGGCACGGAGCCATCCACGTATGAACAGCTTGCGGCAAGTACGTTCCGGACGTACGCGGATATCGATGCGGGTCCGAGCAAGGCGTGGATCGTCTCGCACGGTGAGGAGGCGGCCGCGAAGCCGTTCCTCGAACGATGCGCGGGCAAGCGGTCCGAACGGGAATTGTACGACCTGAAGAAGGACCCGTATCAATTGAAGAACGTGGCATCCGATCCAAAATACGCGGCTGTCGTGAAACGCCTGGACGCGCAATTGACGGCCGAACTTCGGGCGACGGGGGACCCGCGCGCGGTGGGCGATGGGGATGTGTTCGACCGCTATCGGACGGGGTCGTAGTCTACCGCCGCTCGCGGAAGAACCGCTGCAGCAGCTCCACGCAGTCCGCGGCGAGCACGCCTTCCACAACTTCCACGCGGTGGTTCAGCAACTCCGAATCGGCCACGCGGAATTTACTGCGCACGCCTCCGAACCGCAGATCGCGCGATCCGAAGACGAGGCGCTTCACGCGCGACGTAACCAGCGCGCCCGCGCACATCACGCACGGCTCAAGCGTTACATATAAGGTTGCGGCTTCAAGGCGATAGTTCCCCGCCGCGGAAGCGGCTTCGCGAAGCGCCAGAATTTCGGCGTGCGCGGTCGGGTCGCAGCGGCCAACCGGGGAGTTGCGGCCGCGTCCAAGCACGTCGCCATCGACAACGACCACAGCTCCAACCGGAACCTCACCCGCGGCTTCGGCGTCGCGCGCAAGCCTCAGCGCTTCGCGCATGAATTCTTCGTCCATACGGTAGAATGAGGGAATCCTTATGTTCCGTTATCTGCCGCTCGTGGTCAAGAACTGCTGGCGCAACCGCCGGCGCACGACGTTGACGATTATCAGTATCGGCGCGTCCCTCTGTTTGCTCGGCGTGCTGATGGCCATCTACCACGCGTTTTACTTCAGCGACCCGCCGCCCGAGCAGGCTCTACGGCTGGTCACGCGGAACCGCGTGTCGCTTACCTTCCAGATGCCGCAGGCCTATCGCGAGCAGATCAAGCAGATCCCCGGCGTGCGAGAAGTCATGATTTCGCAGTGGTTCGGCGGAACGTACAAGGACCGCCGTCCGGAAAACATGTTCGCCCGCTTCGCCTCTGAACCGGATCGCCTTTTCACGATCCACGGCGAGATGAGGGTCCCGGAAAATCAGAAGAAGGCGTTTCAACGGGAGCGCTCCGCGTGCCTGGTGGGCAAAGCGCTGGCCGATAAATACGGTTGGAAGCTCGGCGACCGGATCACGATCGTGGGGGACATTTTTCCGCTTAACCTCGAACTGACGCTTCGCGCCATCTACGAGGCGGACCTGAACAACGAGACCCTCTACTTCAATCGCGAATACCTTGAGGAGAGCCTGTCGGAAAGGCGCCGGGGCAACGCGGGGACGTTCAACATTCTCGCCGACAGCCCGGAATCGGTGCCTCGCATCGCGGCCGCCGTCGACACGAAATTTCGAAACTCCTCGGCGGCCGAGACCAAGACGGAAGCGGAGCAGGCATTTCAGTTGGGATTCATCTCCGCGATGGGCAACGTGAAGCTGTTCCTGCTAAGCATCTGCGGGGCGGTGACGTTTACGATCATGCTGGTGTCGGCGAACACCATGGCGATGTCGGTGCGCGAGCGCGTCAGGGAGGTCGGCGTGCTGCGCACGCTCGGGTTCACGCCGGCGGCGATCATGGGTATGATCCTCGGCGAGGCCGTGGCGATTTCGATCATCGGCGGAGTAATCGGTTGCGGTCTCGCTTCGCTGCTTTGCGGCGTAGTGCGGAGCGCGCCGGCGTTCATCCTGCAATTGAAAACGTTGTCGATTACGCCGCCGGTCGCGGCGGCATGTATCGGCGTGGCGGCCTTCATCGGGCTTGTGAGCTCGGCCGTGCCGGCCTGGAGCGCCTCGCGCACGCCGATTGTCGAAGCGCTGCGCGCATCCGACTAGGCCCGTACGGAACTTGGATTAGAAAAATGGCGATCCCCCTTTCCTATAACTTCCGGAACCTCATCGTCAGAAAGACCACCACGATCATGACGGCGCTCGGCATCGCGCTTACGGTGGCGGTGCTGCTCTCGATTCTGGCGCTTGTCGATGGACTTCGCACCGCGTTCACGGCGTCGGGAAATCCGCTGCATGTGCTCGTGATGCGGAAAGGCTCGGATTCGGAACTTACCAGCAACTTCACGCGTACCGGATATCAGGACCTGAAGTTCAAGGCCGGTATCGCCAGGAACAAGGCGGGCGAGCCGATGGCGTCCCTCGAGATCGTGACCGTGATCAATCTGCCCAGCGTGACAAATCCGGATGGCAGTAACGTTACGCTTCGGGGCCTTTCGCCGGTGGGGATCGAGATGCGCGAGGTTTTACGGATTTCGGCTGGCCGCTGGTTTGAAACCGGCAAGCGCGAGGTCGTGGTTGGCCGTTCCATCGCCGCGCGCTTCCCGTCGGCTGCTCTGGGACAGCGGCTGAGATTCGGGCGCGGTGAATGGGATGTGGTGGGGATCATGGACGCGGGAAAGTCCGCGAATAACAGCGAGATTTTCGCCGACCTCAACCAGGTGAGCTCCGATTTCCAGCGAACGGAGGTGCTGAGCTCGGCCCTGGTGCGCGCCGTCGACCCGGTTGCGGCCGCCGCGCTTGTCAACGACATCAACAACGACCAGCGTCTCAACACGGGAGCGCGCACCGAAGCGGAGTACTACGAATCGCAAACCAGCTCCGCCGTGCCTATTCAGTTTCTTGGGATGTTCATCTCCGCGATCATGGCCGTGGGCAGCAGTTTCGCCGCCATGAACACCATGTACGCCGCGGTCGCCCGCCGCGCGCGCGAGATCGGCACCTTGCGGGTGTTGGGGTTTTCGCGGGGCAGCATTCTGTTCAGCTTCTTCGTGGAATCCGTTCTGCTGGCCTTGCTCGGCGGCATCCTCGGATGTCTGCTCGTGCTGCCCTTGAATGGCGTGACGACGGGGATGTCGAACTTCGTGACGTTCAGCGAGATCGCGTTCGACTTCAGCATCGGGCCTTCGATCATGGCGACCGGAGTAGCCTTCGCGGTGGTGCTAGGCGCCCTTGGCGGCTTTTTTCCCGCGCGCATGGCTGCAAAAAAGGAAATCCTCGTGGCACTACGCGAAGTCTAATCCCCCATGAGCGCCGATTTAAAAGACCTCAGAATCGACCGGACCAGGAAGCGCTCGCCCGAGCCCTCGCGATGGGCAACGCGCTGGATCGTGGGCGGCGTGCTCCTGTTCGCGGCGCTGGGAGCGGGACGTTTCGTGTATGGCAAGCTGAATGCCCCGATAGAGGTGGAAGTAATGCGGGTCCAGGCCGCGAGCGCCGGCGGTTCGGGGACGGAGCCGGGCGTGATACTGAATGCCACAGGCTACATTGTGGCGCATCACAAGATTCAGGTTGCGTCGAAGGTGCTTGGCAAGGTGGCTTGGATCGGCGTCGATAAAGCCGACAAAGTCAAGGAAGGGCAGATCATCGTGCGGCTCGAGGACGACGAGTATCGCGCCCAGCTTCAGCAGGCGACCGGGCAGTTGGCGAACCTCGAGGCCCGTCTCAAGGAATTGCTAAGCGGGTCGAGACCCGAAGAGATCGCGGTCGCCGAGGCGAATCTCAACCAGGCCAAGGCGGATCTCGAGAACAGCCGCATCGGCCTCGCGCGAACGGAAAAGCTTGTAGCGGCCACGGTGTCGCCTCAACAGCAGCTTGACGATGCGAAGGCGCGGCACGATTCCGCCGTGGCCCGCGTCCGTTCGCTCGAACGAACGCATGAGTTGGCGCGAATCGGTCCCCGCGCCGAGCAGATCGAAGCCGTGCGCGGGCAGATCGAACAGGCGCGCGGCTCCGTCGCGTTCTACCAGACGCAGCTCAACAACACCGTCATCCGCGCCCCCAGTGCGGGCACCATTCTCGAGCGCGCCGTCGAGAAGGGCGAGTTTGTCACCACCAGTTTCGTGGGGGAACGCGGCGCCAAGGGTTATGTCGTCTCGCTCGCCGATCTCAACGATTTGCAAGTGGAGCTGGATATCAGCCAGAACGATTTCGCGCGGCTGAAATCGAACCAGCGCGGCATCATTACCACGGACGCTTTTCCCGACAGAAAGTACCAAGGCGTAATTAACGAGATATCGCCTGAAGCGAATCGTCAAAAGGCGACGGTGCAGGTCAAGGTGAAAGTGGAGAATCCGGATTCCTATCTGCGGCCCGAAATGAATGCGAGCGTGGCGTTTCTATCCGATGAAAAGCCCGCCGCGGGGGGTACGCCACTGAAGGCTGTCCTGACGATACCGGCTTCGGCGGTGCGCGGCGACGCCGTTTTCGTTCTGCTTGGCGGCAAGGCCGTGCGCCGCGTCATAAAGGCGGGATCGACGACGAGTCAAGGTGTACGCGTGGAGGAAGGGCTGATCGGAGGCGAGGATTTGATCGTCGCTCCGCCGGCAAACCTCAAAGAGGGAGACGCCGTCCAGCGGAGGAAGAGTTGACCACGGAAGAAACGGTAATTCAGGCACGAGCTCTCACGAAGGAATTCGTGCGCGATGAGTTTCACGTAATCGCGCTTCAAGACGTGGATATCGATATCCATAAGGGGGAGTTCGTGGCGTTAATGGGGCCGTCGGGATCGGGAAAATCGACGCTCCTGCACCTGATCGCGGCCATGGACTACGCGACGGGGGGAGAAATCCGGGTTCTGGGCGAGAATCTTCGCGCCATGAGCGACGGCGAGATCGCGCGCTGGCGCAACCACAACGTAGGCTTCATTTTCCAGCAGTTCAATCTGATTCCGGTGCTTACTGCGCTCGAGAACGTGGAACTGCCGCTCAAACTGACGAATTTGAACAAGCAGGAGCGTAACGACCACGCGACCACGGCGCTCAAGCTTGTGGGGCTCGGAGACAGACTCGGGCACTTTCCGCGCCAGCTTTCGGGCGGGCAGGAGCAGCGTGTGGCCATTGCGCGCGCGATCGTGACCGACCCGGCGCTGATCCTCGCCGACGAGCCGACCGGCAATCTGGACGCGGCCTCGGCTCAGGAAGTTTTGAGTATACTTTCCAGGCTGAATAAGGAGTACGGTAAGACGATCGTCATGGTGACGCACGATGCGCACGCCGCCCGCTCGGCCACCAAAGTCAGGCATCTGGAGAAGGGCGCGCTGTTACCGGAAGGGCAGCTTCCGGCGGACTGATGCCGGGTACCGCGGAACTTGAGATCCCATTCCGGCAAGCCCGGTCACAACCATTTTCTTCGGAAAATATTCGATCGGGGCGGCCTTCCCTTGCTCCGAAAAGCGCGCCCCGGTCATGGGATGACCGCAAGGGAACTCGTAAGAGCGTTGTTTACAACGATTGTCGCGCGAGTTACGTCAACACGACCGGGAACTCCCGCTTTTCCGCAAATTGGCGGCTCGGCCTAGGGTCGATTCCTACGCGAAGATTCCCGTTGGGGTTCCGTGAGCGGTCCATGTAAGTCCTTATAGCACGTTACCGGCAGGGACGGGCTCGGTTCACACGCTGAGGCGTCTCGCGACAAAGTCATCGATTTTAGCCACGAGATCGGCCGGGTCGGGAGTGGCGCTCGACATCGAGACGGAGACGCACTTGATGGGAAGATGGACCGCGCGGGCGCCTTTGAGAACGGTCGCTTCAAACCGTTTCAAACCGATTCCCCTCACCATCGATCGTACTTCCGTGGCTGGCCCTGGGCGCACGATCAAACCGGCAAGGGTTTCCGCACTCCACCGGAAGAACCGGTCCTGAGGAAGGAATCCAGGCTTGAGTTCATGGCAAAGAACCTGCAGGGCGTGATCGGCAGCCTCGGGTCCATGGCAGCGGTTGAAGGCCTGATATCCGTCCATCATGAACACCACCGCATAGAGATGCGTCCGCTCTCCGCCGTAGTCGGCGATTGCATCCACGGCGCTCTGGCGCCACATGAGTCCCGTCACCGAATCGTGCCCCTCGCGCCCTCGAGGCGCTTCCCTTATCGGACTCGCCTTGACCGGCTCCGCTTCTACTGCCGGCTCCGCTTCGGCGACCTTGAGCGCCTCAGGCGCCTTCGTGACGGGCACGCCATCCCGCCGCGCGGCCCGAACGGCTATCACCTTCAACTCATCGAGCTCCGAAACGGCCTCCGATACCGTATCCATAATGGCGGCAAATTCGCTTCCCCGACCCGAATCCGCCCCGTTAGTCCGCTCCCGGTGCCTTTGGAGTACACGCGTGAAGGCTTGCGCGATAGGCATAAGCTCCGCGGCGGACCGGCACGGCTCAAGCCGAGCGTGAAGGGCGGCCATATCGGAGATCAGCTTGTCATAGGCGAAACCACCGCTCTCGTCCGTCTGCAGAGCCGTGGTTCGCAGCAGCAGGCGGGAGAGCAATAGATACGCGTCCGCGCGACGCGCCGTTTCGTCTCTTTCGAAGTACTTGATCATGGGACATCCTTTCCGCGACGGCAGCTAGCAATTTTCGGCCCGGTATCCGCGACTGGCCTCAATTATTTATCGGCCGGACGCGCGGTTTCGATAGGGGCATAATTGAAAAAGTTTAATCGTGTGCCGGGGTTCCCACCGGCGTTGGATTACAATGGTCTTTCTGGAGGACGTATGAAGCGTATTTTCACGACGGTTCTATTTACGGCTGGCGTCTCGCTCGCGGGAACCTGGAGCGGCACCCTGGTGGATGTGATGTGCAAAGGCAAGGACTTGGCCAGCCATACCGCCAAATGCGGCGTTGCCTGTGCGAAGAGCGGATTCGGCCTCGTGCTTGCGGACGGAAAGTTCGTCAAGTTCGACGAAAGCGGCAACGCCAAGGCGCTCGCCGCACTGAAATCCACCAGCAAGGAAAAGGACCTCAAGGCCAAGGTCAGCGGCGAGCTTGATGGAGAAACCGTCAAGGTTACGTCGATCGAACTTCAGTAGGCGGCAGGCTCTCGGACGGGCTCAGCGGGCGGGGCTTGCATCCGTGGACAGAGTTCCGCGCCGCAGCCTCGCCCAAACGGGAAATACCGGTGGATTCTCGAGCCACACGAGCATCCACTCGGACATCTCGGCCTTCAGGCGGCGCTTGTCCTCAGTGGCCTTTGCGTTTTTCGAAGCGAAGCGCGCCCGCCTGCGCGCCTCGATCACGACGCGCCGGCAGTGGAGCGCCGTCTCCCGGTCGCCGCAGCCGATCGCCTGCGTGTAGACCCGCTCCATCTCGACCAGCGAGTCCTCCAGTTCCCCGAGCGACTTCTGCCGGACTCCAGCGAACGGCTGCGCCACGCGCAATCCGGCCTCGTTCAATAAACCGCTCAGATAGCCCTCCGAGATGGGATGGAGCAGAGCGACCAGTTCGCGCCACTCAGCGCGCTCGACCGCGGCGGGCCGGCTTTCGTTGAGACGCCTCTGTTCGAGGTATGCCGCGAGCTGTCGCTTTCTCGACTGCCTTGCCATTGGCGCGGCGATATTGTTTCGTCGCGGCTCCATGTTTTTCGATCGATTCGGAAAACCGGTGGCGGCCCGATCCGTCGGCGCGGGCCACAAAATAAAGATAACCGGTTTCAGCCGGCTTCAGCGCGGCTTCGAGCGACGCCAGGCCCGGATTCGCGATCGGTCCCGGTGGAAGCCCAGCGTGCCGGTACGTGTTGTAAGGATGTTTGCTTTCGAGATCGGACCGATGAATGACGCCGGTGTAACGGCCGGAGAGCATGGCTGCGTAGATCGTGGTCGGATCGCAATCGAGCTTCATGCCGAGCCTCAGGCGGTTTCGAAAAACCGAGGCCACCAGAGGACGTTCCCCGGCGACTCCGGTCTCCTTCTCAATCAGCGAGGCGAGTGTCGCCGCCGCGTGTACATCGTTGCCTCCCAGCTGTCCCCAGACCTGCCGGAAGCGGGCCGTCATCTTCCGGCAGAGATCGGCAGGCGTCGTCCGGCGCGCCAGCCGGTACGTGTCGGGAAACAGGTAGCCTTCAAGCGACGGAGCGCGGGGTGAGAGATCGCGAATGAGCGCGGGGTCGCGGGCGGCGGCCAGGAAATCCGCGGCGGAAAACAGGCCGAGCTTCCCGGCCGCGGCTCCAATCTGGAACACGTTCCAGCCTTCGGGCACGGCCAATTCGTGGTAGAAAGAATCGCCCCTTGCGATGCGGCTGAGGATGTCCCGGGGCGACGCCGGTTTCTCGAAACGATACTCCCCGGCATGCAACACCCGCCGCGAATCGACCAGCCTCACCGCCGGGAACAGCCATTCGTAACGCACCACGCCTTTAGCGGAGAGTGCGGCCGCCATCTGGCGAGCGCTCGCCCCGCGGGGAATCTCAACGAACGTCTCACCCTCGAAACCCGCGTATGGCCGGTTGAGGAGAAACCACGGAATTCCGGCGGCGAATACCAGAACAGCGGCCACTGCCAGGATCGCCCGCCGCATCAATAATCCAGCGAATCCAAATAGCTTTGCAGCAGGATTACCGCTGAAAGCCGGTCGACGGCGCGCGCCCGCTTCTCAATGCTGATTCCGCTTGAGCGAAGCACGCGCGACGCTTCCACTGTCGTCAGCCGCTCATCCCAGAGTTTCACCGCGAGTCCCGTTTTCTCCTCAAGGGTGGCGGCGAATTCGCGCACCCACGCCGTCTGACGCCCCTCCTTGCCGCTCATGTGCAGCGGATTCCCGATGAGGATCGAGGTGATGCCGCGCTCATCGATCACGCGCTTCAATTCGCCGATGTCGGTCCGCATGTTCGACCGCTGCAGCGTGTGAATCCCCTGAGCCGTCATTCCGAGCTCGTCGCTGACGGCCAGTCCGATGCGCCGCTTCCCTAAATCGAGCGCCAGAATTCTGCCTTGAACCTGCACGAAGATCCATTATACGGCGCGGCATGCTAAAGTGACGAATACCGGCCCGCCATGTCGATGCTTTCTCGATCGCTAAGAGACGAAGTTGCATCCGCCGACATGCGGCACCGCGCCGCAACGCTCGTGGCCGGGGGGGCCATCGTCGCGCTGCTCTATTGGGCCCGTATTCTCTTCATCACCCTGCTCGCGGCGATGGTGATTGCGTTCATTCTCGAGCCTTTCGTCGGGCTGCTGATGCGTATTCGATTCCCGCGCGCCGTGGCCAGTTTCGTGGTTTGCAGTCTTGCGTTGTTCGCCGTCTATCTCATGGGGCTGGGACTGTACACCCAAATCGCGGTGCTGGCCGACGACCTGCCGAACTACACGCGGCGGATTGGAGAGATCGCCGAGGCGACGCGGAAGAAGATGGACGATTCGGAGAAAGCCGTTTCGCGGGTGATACTACCTCAGAAGCAGATCGTTCAACAGCAGGTACAGGAGCAGGCCGCTCAGGCCAAGAAGAGCCGGAAAAAGGCCGCCGAGGCGGCAGTTCAAGCCGCTCCGGTCCCGCCGGCGATCCAGGAAGTACGCATCCATTCCGACTCCAGCCCGGTGACGGACTACATCTACGCGAGCGCGAGCGGGCTCTATCAGGTCGTACTGATGGGCTCTTTCGTTCCGTTTCTGGTCTACTTCATGCTGAGCTGGCGGGACCACCTTCACCGCAGCTTCCTTCAGTTCTTCCACGGGGAGGACCGGGTGATTGCGGCGAAGAGTTTGCAGGGTATCGGCGAGATGGTGCGTGGATTCGTGGTCGGGAACTTTGTGCTGGGTCTGATTCTCGCGGCGGCAAGTTCGGCCACGTTCTGGAAACTCGGCGTTCCGTACCCGCTGTTGGTCGGCCCGTTGAGCGGCTTCCTGAGTCTGGTGCCGTATGTAGGCCTGCCTGTGGCGATGATTCCGCCGCTGCTGGTGTCGCTGACGGCGCATTCGGAGTTGTCGTTCTACGTTCTCGTAATCGCGGTTGTATCGGCGTTTCACGTACTCGCGATGAATATGCTGTATCCGAAAGTAGTCGGATCGCGCGTGCATCTGAACCCGCTGGTGGTTACGATCGCTCTAATGGTCTGGGGGTTTCTCTGGGACGCGGCCGGACTTGTCCTGGCCATTCCTCTCACGGCGGGAATCAAGGCGGTCTGCGACAACGTAAAGGAATTGCGGCCCTACGGGAAGTTCCTGGGAGACTAATGGCGCGGGCGGCTGCGCTCACTCCGGAAATCGGGGAGCGGCCGGGGCTCCGTTTCGGCAAGGCGCGCCCTCAATTCCGGTTGAGCTAAGTTGGCCGAGGGCGCGGAGGCTTACCGGTCAAAAATCGAACCTGCCGCGCCTTCGACCGAACATTACAGCTCGGGAAAATAATCGGACCGCTCCCAAACATGCCATCACGCCATCGCTCGATCTTCGCCTGCAACTCAATGCCTTGGGCTCGTTTCGGAGCCTCATCGATTCGCTGCGAACCGATTCGAACCTCACGGCGTTCGCGACCCTTGGGTTCGGCATGAGCGCGAACGCGTGCAGCGTATTTGTAAGGCTGCCCCCGTATCACTGCCCCAGGTTGCTCTACAACATTAGTGGCGGCGGAAGCTCTTACGGCGCAACAGACCGAGACCTAAGAGGACGCCGCCTGCCAAGACAAGTGTCGCCGGCTCGGGGACGTCAGTGGAAGTGACATCTCCCTCAACGGTCGTGCGTCCGGGAGGAATGCCTGAATTGGGAGCGACGATCAGAGTGCCGGTAATAGTGAAAATTGTCGTGCCGAAACTGCCGCTCGCCGCACCGGATGTATTCGGTCCGAGTTGCAGCGGCGACCACTCGATCTCCATTGAGCTGAGATCGCTAAAGATCTGACCACCCGTTGAGGAGCCGACAAAAGTCCCGACCGCGCCGTCGGTCACGTCCGTTAAGACCAAGTTGAACGTGAAAGGGTTGAAAAACGCGCCCGTGCCGCCGGCTTGTGTCGTACAAGTGACACACAGGAGAGTGAAGCTTCCGTAATTGATGTTGGACGGAACGCCGACGGTGCTGTTTCCGTTGTCTAAGTACGCCAGCACCGCAATGGCGCCCGACGAGCTGTTTAGTGTGTTGCTGACGCCGCCGTTGAAGCCCGTACCCGGGGCGTTCGTGTTGTAGGTGATGGTGGCGGCGCTGGCGCCGGCAGCCATAAAGAGCGCAAGGCACGTTGTCAACGCAGCTTGCATAAGCCGTCTGATTTTCATTCTCTGTTTTCTCCGAAGGTGGTTTTTGTGAGCGTGGGAACCGAAGCAGGCCTCCACACCTCTCTTTTCGCAAGTTTAGGTCCATGCGATCTTGCAGGCGGGCTCCGAATCGCTCTATCCTACTAACGCTGCTAGACTTATGGGGAGCACTCGCCTGCGAATGGAGCCGCTACCGCGGTGGACTGCCAACGGCGGATGGTAACCAATGACGAAATATGGTTAATTTGTAGGCTGCAACACGAGCGCCGCTTGCAGCGAAAAGGCGGGAAATTGCGACCCGCTCGGTGAAATGCGCTACGCTGCGCACCCGATGGCGGCGGCCCGGCCGCTATCCGTGATGTTCCGGATGCCCGCAAACCGGAAACTGCGAGAGCACGGTGTTCCCCTTGTACCCCAGTTCCCGCACGAGGCCGATTCGCGACGTGTAATATCCGTCCGCCGTCATATTCTTGACCGCAAGGAAGAATCGCTGCGGCGGCGTCTTTACACGGTTCTCGTCGACGGCCTTGCTCAACGGCGTGAGCAGGGCGATCTGAGCGGCCTCGCTCCGTTTCAGAAATTTCTTCGACTCGAGCCAGCGTAATCCCTCACGGAAAAGGCCCTGGTGGCGCTCGTTGGAGGCGGCCACGGAGTCGATATAGGCCGGAACGCCGGCCTCGACCGCGCCCGGCGTATCGGTTTTCGGAATGATGAGATCGGCCACGCGCGAGATCACCGCAAACTCGCCTTCCGAAAAGAACTTCGGCGTGTAGGGAGCGGACGCGGCGTCATTGGCCGCCGTGGGAACGGCTGCCGGCGCGTGCGCGTGCTGGCCGTATAACTCGTCCGCGCCGAATGGAAACGCGCAGGTCGTCCCGATCGCTCCGATAATCTTCAACGTGTCTCGCCTGGAGTCCATTTACATTTCTCCTTTGCGCAACGTTTCGGCGATGCGATCCGCCGTCCGCGCGGCGAGCGCCATGATGGTGTGGGTCGGGTTCTTCTCCGAAGCCGACGGAAACACGCTGCCATCGACGACGTAGAGATTCCGCACGTCGTGCGAGCGGCAGTTGGCGTCCACCACGGAGGTTCGCGCGTCGTCCCCCATCCGGCAGCCGCC
The DNA here is from genome assembly GCA_945893365.1 of Candidatus Sulfopaludibacter sp. SbA3. Classification (GTDB taxonomy): domain Bacteria; phylum Acidobacteriota; class Terriglobia; order Bryobacterales; family Bryobacteraceae; genus SYKU01. Next base: position 17,379 of record CAMDED010000039.1, read on the forward strand.
CAGCTCATGGTTCGTCGCGGGCTTGTCGTAAACCGTCAGGATCTCGGCGTTCGCCGCTTTCAGAATCTCCACGGACCAACGCTGCATGTCGCGGAAAATCTTCATGTCGTTCTCGCCATAGGCCACGTGGCGGCGCGCCATCGGGAGACCGTACGCGTCTTTCTTTTCCGTGTCGAGATCGATGAACGTGTCCACCTTGGGCAGCATCTCGCCGTAGGGCGAGAACGTCAGGAACGCCGGATAGCGCTCCTTCACCGACTGCTTGTACGCCTTTCCGAAACCGGGCATGGACCGTGCCCATCCGACGGCGCGCCGGTTCTGGTAATTGAACTGGACGCCGAAGCTGCGCGCGTAGTCGCGTTTCCGGGCATGCATGAAAGACGGGATATAGGCGTGGTCGAGAAAGCCTTCGTCGTTTTCGGCGGGCTTCCCGATCAGGTCCCGCAGAAAGCACTGCACGCCGCCCGTGAAGTGGGGAATGAAGTTCCGTCCAAGCTCGCCGCTCGCATTCGCAAGGCCCGTGGGGTAGCGCGACGATTTCGACATCAGCAGCAACGCGATCGACTGCACGCAGCCGCACGAAACCACCACGGAGCGCGCCCGCACCTCCCCCTCGGAAAGCGTATTGCGGTTCAGAAACTTCACGCCAGTGACCTTGTTTTCATCCGACAGCGGGACCTCGCGCGCGATCGAATCGGAGAAAACCTGCAAGCGGCCGGTCTTCATCGCGGGCACGATGTGGACATCCGCCGAGTTGTACTTCGCCACCACGTCGCAGCCCGCCATGCAGTTGCCGCAGAAGTGACAGGCGGGGCGCGTCGCCGAGGGCGTGCTCCGGGTGGCCTTTCGAACGTGGATGACTTTCACCCCGAGCTTGCCCGCTCCGCGCTGGACAATCGTGTCGCTGCACTTCATGGGGACGGGCGGCAGAAAAATGCCGTCGGGCAAGTCTTCCAGGCCATCGAGATTGCCGCAGACGCCCACTTCGCGCTCGATCGCGTCGTAGTAGGGCGCAAGGTCGGCGTAGTCGATCGGCCAATCCTCGCCTGCGCCGTCGATCGAGCGGCCCTTGAAATCGCGATGACTCTGACGCCAGGCGACGGCGTTCCACGTCTGCGTCTTGCCGCCGACGCCCCGGCTTCGTTCGGAATCGAAACCCGCCACGCCCGGACGCATCACCGGAATGTGCCGGTTCGGAAAGTCGAACGGCATCGCATGCGTGTTGAAGGCGGTGCGGGTGTCGATGCGCGGGCCGCCTTCCACGAGCGCTACGTCCACTCCCTTGTGGGCGAGATGCGCGGCCAGAACGCCGCCCGCCGCTCCGGAGCCGACAATACAGACGTCAAAAATCTTCCCGGGCATTTCGAACCACAGCCTGTGCGGCGGCTATCCCTTGGTCTTTGGCGCGACGTAGTCCGGCGGAAGAGCAGCGCCTTCGCCGAAGAAGTAATCGTCCATCTGCTTCAGCAGAAACTCCTGCGCTTCCGCCGTCCCAAGGTTGAGACGATACTCGTTCATGAGCATCTTCATGTGCTCGACCCAAAGTTTCCAGGCGTCCTTCGAGACGTTCTCGTAGATCTTCTGCCCAAGCGGATGGCCTTCGAAAGGAATTTCGTCCAGACCGCCGAGCTCGCGCTGAAACTTCACACAGAACACTTTACGTCCGCCCAGTTTTATCTGCTCGAATACCGGAGCGCCCGCGCCACTTCCGCAACCCATTAGAATCTCCTCATTCACTCAGAATACACCAGTGGGGCTGACCCTCGTTTTTTCGTGGTCCGCCAAGGGCTTGGCTGGCGCCGGACTCATGGCAGACGACAAAAAACGATCGTCCGCCCCACGACAAGAATCCACAATTCGGTCAAGCGTCCGCCCCGCTACCGAGATGCAGCTCTTCGTGAACGGCGCGGACCGCTTTTTCCAACCCATCGCGCCGCACCACGATGGCGATCGTCAACTCGCTTGACCCCTGCGCGATCGCAATAATATTCACTTCCGCCCGCGAGATTGCCGTGAAGATCCGGCCGGCAAGACCCGGTGTGCCGCGCATTCCCTCGCCCACCACGGCGAGCAGGCCCACGTTCTCGTCGACTTCCATTGGTTTCAGGTACTCGTGCGCGAGTTCGAGAGCGAGCGCCGCTTCCAGGCTTTCCATCGCCGCCCGAAGCTCCTCCCCGCGAACCAGGAAACAGAAGTTCTGCCGGTAACTCGAACTTGAAAGCGTCAGCACCTCGACGTTCGCGCGCGCCATCGCTCCGAGCGCACGCGCCATCACCTGTATGCCGCTCATGGTTGCGCCCGCGGCTTCCATGCTGACAAGCGCCACCCGCGCCATCGACGTCACGGCTCTCGTCCGGCAGCCGTCCGCGAGCTTCGCCACAATCTTCGTTCCCGGTTTCTCCGGCGCGAAGCTGTTCTTGCTCCACACAGGAATGCTCTTGTCCACAAGCGGCGCGAGCGTGCGCGGATGCAGCACTTTCGCGCCGTTGTAGGCGAGCTCCGCGGCTTCGTTATAAGTAATCTCGTCGAGCACGATGGCGCTCGGAACCAGACGCGGGTCGGCCGACATGATGCCGTCCACGTCGGTCCAGATCCACAACTCCGCCGCGTCGAGCACGGCCGCGAGAATCGACGCGGAGAAGTCCGAACCGCCGCGGCCGAGCGTTGTCGGCCGTCCGTCCGCCGTCGCGCCGTTGAAGCCCGTGACCACAGGCACCAGTCCTTTCTTGATCGAGGGCCCCAGTACGGACCATGCCTTCTCTCGCGTGGGCTCGATGATGGGAGAGGCGTTGCCGAACAACGCATCCGTCACGATCACCCGCGCCGCGTTCACGGCGGCCGCGGGCGTGCCTTGGGAGTTCAGGAAGGCTGCGATTAACAGCGCTGCCAGGCGTTCACCGATCGCGACCGCTTCGTCCACCGATCGCGGCGGCCTCTCGGCGAGCATCAGAATGCCGCCCGCGATCCTCTCGAATTCGGCGATCAACTCGCCGATTTCCGCAATCGCCGCTTCCTGGAATTCGGCCGGAAGCAGTTCGCGGCATGTTTCCAGATGCCGGGCGCGCAACGCGCGGACGTTTTCCTCGACCCCCGGGCGGTCGCCTCCTTCGGCGTGGCGCAGCGTGTCGAGCAGCAGATCCGTCACTTTCGACATGGCTGAAACCACAATCAGCACAGGCCGCTTGCGCCTCTCCTCGATCACGATTCCGGCGGCGGCGCGCATTCGCTCAGCCGAGCCGACGCTCGTACCGCCGAACTTCATCACTAACAATTCGCTCACTGGTATTCCTTCCCGTTCGACATGCGGGCGCGCACCAGTTTGAGGATGGCCTCTTCCACTTCGTCCTGCGATAGCGCGGTTGAATCGAGATAGACGGCGTCCGGCGCCTGCACCAGGGGCGACTCGGGCCGGGTGCGGTCGCGCTGGTCGCGCTCGCCGATCTGCGCGGCGATAGCGTCCCGGTCTCCCTCGCCCGTTTGTTCCACGCGGCGGCGGGCGCGCTCATCGGGATGGGCGTCGAGAAATACCTTCACGGCCGCGTTCGGAAAAACGACCGAGCCGATGTCGCGCCCCTCCATCACCACGTTCCCCTCCTCCCCCATCTTGCGCTGCGTTTCGACCAGCGCCCGCCGGACGCCCGGTATTGCCGAGACGATCGATGCCGCGTTTGAGACGCCAAGCGTGCGGATAGCCGCCGTCACGTCCTCTCCGTTCAGCCTCACAGACGAGGAGCCGGGCTCGAACTCGATCGCCGCCGCCTTTGCCAATTCCTCCATGTGCCGCGTTCCCGCCGGATCCAGTTTTTCACGGATGGCCCAAAGCGCGACTGCCCGGTACATGGCGCCGCTATCGATATAAGTGAAGCCAAGCCGCTCCGCCACACGCCGCGCGATCGTGCTCTTGCCGGCGCCCGCGGGGCCGTCGATCGCGATGATGATGCGCCGGTCCATCAGCGCCCGGCGTTTGGAAGCGGGTTCGACGCAATCGCAAACTCGCTCACAGGAGCGCCGTGAATCAGGTGCTCCTGAATGATTCTCTCGATCGCTTCCGGCGTCACCGAGTGGTACCACGTGCCTTCCGGATAAACCACCGCGACGGGGCCGCCCTCGCAAATGCGCAGGCAGTTGGCCTTCGTGCGGTACACACAGGGATCTGCCGCCATGAGGCCCAGTTCCGTCAGGCGTTTCTTCAGGTAATCCCAGGTGGCGGTGCTCTCTTCGCGCGAAGAGCACTTCGGATTCGTCTGGTCGGCGCAGAGGAAAATATGACGTCCGATCTTCCCGATGCCGAGGTTGGCCGCGAGTCCGGCCAGCCGTTCACAGTCCATGCATACCAGGATACCGCTTACTTCCGCAGGTCGAACGCCGCCAGTGTTTTTGTGTCGCGGACGTACAACCGTCCTTCCGCGATCGCGGGATAGGCGCGGATGGTACCGGGAAGCAATTGGGCTTTGGCCACTACGCGGAGCTCTTTCGGGCTCGCCTGCGCGACCGCCAATTCCCCGTTCTCCCGCACCACGATCAAACGGTCTCCGGCGAGCGTGACCGTACCCGCGCCATAGCGGTCGGCGCTCCATTGCACTTTGCCCGTCTTCAGCTCAATTGAGCGGAGGCTCTGCCCTTCCTCCTGGCGTCCGTGAAATCCATAAAGGTAGCCGTCGCGCAGCACAGTGGTCGAGTAGTGGTTCGAAATGGCGTCGTCCGAAGTCCAGACCTGCTTCGGGCCGGACGGCTGTATCTGAAGCAGCACAGCGCCGGTTCCATAGCTCGCCGAGAGGAACACCAGATCGCCCGAAACAATCGGTGTTGCCGCATTCACGGTCGCGTGCGAACGCGAGCGCCACGGAAACTGAAATCGCACTTTGCCGGATGCGGGCTCGATATCGGTGAGCCCGGCACGGTTGAAGAACAGGGCGTGGCGCGCGCCCGCAATCGTTGCAATCGTGGGCGATCCGTATCCGGCTTCGTCGCTTGTAGCCGTCCAGAGCGGTTTGCCGGTGTCCTTGTGGAACGCCACGATGCCGGCGCCGTTTGCCCCTCCGACGCTGACGAGGACAGCGTTGCCCTCCACCAGCGGCGAACAGACCGCCCCGAAAAACCCCTTGCGAAACTCGAACTTCTGGCGCGTGTCGACGGACCAAAGCCGCTTCCCCGTAGCAAGATCGAGGGCTTGGACGACGCCATCCGCGCCATGCGTGTAGACGCGGCCCCCGGCAACCGCCGGCGTCGCCCGGGGACCTTCGTCGAAGCCAAAATCGTCGCGGTAGGCAGTGGGGGAATCGGTTGCCCAAATCCGTTTTCCGGTTGCCGGATCGAATGCCTCGACCGTCTCTTTGTTGCCGTTCCTGTGAAACAGCAGCAACTTTCCCTCCGCCACCACGGGAGCGCTGAAACCTTGTCCAACGTCCTTTTTCCAGAGCAAAGCGGGTTTGGGTGACGGGGCGATGTCGCCGCCGGAGTAAACGCCGTCGCGAGTGGGGCCCAGGAATTGCGGCCAGTCGGCTGCGGAAACGGTAAGGGAGGCGAGGGTAGTAAGAACGAATACGGCGAGCGGGGTCATCGCCTGACCTTTATACCGCGTTCCGGCGCCACGCCGCGAACGTCGGGATTTCAGGCGGGCGTGAGCGTACTTGAAAGCTCGTCGAGCGCGATCCTCAGCCGGTCGAGTTCGATTGAGAACTGCGGCAGCATCACGATGCAGGCGGAAGCGTCCCCGTTCAAGGCCGAGAGTTCCGCGCTCCGGAACAACTCCGCGATCGCGACCGCGCCTACATTCCCGCATGCGCCTTTGGCGGAATGAGCCACCGCTGCGCACCGCTTGAAGTCGGATACGGCCAGCGCTTTGGCAAGAAGCGCAATCTGGGCCGCGGTATCCACCATGACAGCGTCCGCGATCTCCCGAATCAAATCGGAATCCCCTGCCGTCACGTCAAAAAGCTGCTCTTTATCGATTACGGCCGTCACGTCTTCTGCCTCACCCTGCAAGTGTGCCACGAACGGAGAAAAATGAAAATCCGTCAAATGCCCTAGGTCTCCTTAGCTGCGGGTAGTACGGAAGCGCCGCGCGGCTCGGTTGCCTGGCCGGACATCCGCCGCTTGCGAGTAGCAAGGCGTACGTTCCTATCGTTTCTGCGCGCGGCGCCTGCACAAGTGAGATGGAGCTTGTACCGTTTCCCGATCGCGGCGCCGTATAGCGCCGCTGGGCTGCGAGTTCATTTGCCCTCAGTCCTCCGCGTAACGTTGACACGTCTTACTGTGGGGTGATAGTCTCCCATACGAGAACATACCCATGCGACCACGACGCTTCGTTGCAGCACTACTCTTTCTCCTCGCCGCCCCCGCCGTATTCGCCCAAACGTCCGGTGAGATTACCGGGACGGTCTCCGATTCCACCGGCGCCGTTGTCGCCGCCGCCACCGTAAAAGTGACAAACACCGGCACCAGTCAGACTCGCGAAGCCGTGACGAATGAAACGGGCAACTACACCATCCCGTTCCTCGCGCCCGGCGTTTACAGGGTTCGAGTGGAGAAGGAGGGCTTCAAAGCGGCCACGCGCAGCGACGTCCGGCTCCAGGTTGCGGATTCCGTGCGCGTCAACTTCGCCGTCGAGGTTGGCAGCGTCTCCGAGTCGATCGAAGTCCAGGGCGGCGCTACTCTGCTGACGACCGAGAACGGCACGGTCGGCACCGTCATCGACAACCGCAGGATCGTCGAGCTGCCGCTGAACGGGCGGAACTACCTGCAAATGGTGGCGCTCAGTCCGAACGTCTCGGCCGAGCAGGGCGCGGGCGGCGAGGCTGCGGCGCGGAAGGGCGGCACGCGCACCGAGAAGTCGCTCTCGGTCGCCGGCGCGCGGAACCAGTTCAATCACTATACGCTCGACGGTCTGGAAAACACCGACATGAGCTACAACATCTACGCTCTCCAGCCTTCGATCGACGCCCTCCAGGAATTCAAGATTGAGACGGGCGTCTACTCCGCGGAGTTCGGCCGCGGCGCGGTGCAGATCAACGTCGCCACCAAGCCCGGGTCGAACGAGTTTCACGGAACCGTATTCGAATTCATTCGCAGCGAATCCATGGATGCGCGCGAATACCGGCAGGTAGGCAACAGGAACCCGTTCCTGCGAAATCAGTTCGGTTATACGCTGGGTGGACGCATCATCCGCGACAAACTGTTTTTCCTCTCGAACTTCGAGACGTTGCGCGAAACCAAAACCCTCCAGGGCCTCTCCAACGTGGCTCCGGACCGTATGCGGGCCGGCGACTTCAGCGCTTCCGGCCGCAGCATCTTCGATCCCGCCACCCGCACCTTTTCCACCGACGCGGCGGGCAACCTCCGCGCCGCTTCCGCGCTGCCGTTTCCGAACAACCAGATTCCCGCCGCCCGTTTTAATCCGATTTCGCTGAAGATGCTTGAGTTTTATCCGCGCGCCACAACCCCGGGCGACAACATTCTCTCGAACTTTGTGCGCCAGCGCGAACGTCCCATTACCTGGGAACAGCTTAATCAGAGGATCGACTACACGGAGAACTTGAAGTCCACCTGGTATGGACGCTTCAGCTGGAGCGACGAAGACTACAAGGAGATCGCCTCGTTCCAGGACCAGGAAGCGAATATTCTTACCAAGACCCGGCAGGCGCTGGCGACCAACATCCGCACGTTCAGCCCCACGGTGGTGAACGAGTTTCGATTCGGCCTGACGGAGTTCCACAACGATCAGAAGCGCTTCTATGCGTTCAAGCGCGACGTCACGGGCGAGCTGGGAATCCGCGGATTGAACTCACCCGTCGAGCTTTCCTATGGCACGCCCTCGATCGGTCTCGGCCTCGGTCTTACCGGATTCGGCGAGCAGGGCAATGGGCCTTTCGTCGGCCGAACCGCGATTTTTCAGTGGATCGACAACATGTCCATCATCCGCGGAAAGCATTCCATCCGCTTCGGGGCCGAGATTCGCCGCGACCGCTACAACGAGACGGGCAACGCCTTCACGCGCGGCAGCTTCGGCTTCGACGTAAATGCGACGCAGGATCCAACGCGGCGCGGCGTCACCGGCCATCCCTTCGCGGATTACATGCTGGGCGAGACGTTCACGCCGACTCGCGCCCGAGCCTTTTCGAACGGACTGTTTCGCGCCACTATCTTCGCCGGCTACGTTCAGGACACCGTGAAGATCACTCCCAAACTAACCGCCGAGTTCGGCCTTCGCTACGAGTTCACCCCGCCCTACCACGACAAGTACCGCGGCATCATGAATGTCATCGTGTACGACTCGGGCGTTTTTAATGGCGACGTTATTCCCGGAGCGAAGACGCCGGTCATGATCCGGCCCGGGAAGGGGGACTTTCACGAAGGTTTATCGTTCCGCTTCAACGACGGCGTGCCCACCGCCACAGGCGATGACCAGCTGGGCCGGGAAACCGTGAAGCGCGATAAGAACGATTTTGCGCCCCGCGTGAGCTTTGCCTACCGCCCTTCGGAAAAATGGACGGTGCGCACCGGACTCGGCGTTTACTTCGTGCAGGACATCGTCGAGGCGCGCTTCGACCTCTCCCGGAACGTAGGCGGACGCTCGCAGTTTACCGCCGACTCCGAGCGGCCAAATGCCAATTTCAGCGATCCGTGGCGGTTCGAAGGCGGCACGTGCGCCAATTTTTCGGGCCCCTGCCAGGGTCCCACCTTCACTCTGGCCAATAATACCAACCGCCGCACGCCCTACATGATGCAGTGGATCTTCAACGTGCAGCGCCAGCTCGGCTCGGACACCGTGGTCGAGGCCGGTTATATCGGAAGCGGCGGACACAAGCTCGAACTGCTCCGCGTGTGGAACCAGCCGGTCCTGCGCAAGGGCACGAACGATTCCCGCACACTCCTGCAGCGCTCTCCGTTTCCCGCCTATGGACTGATCCAGACGCTCGATGGTCACGGCAACTCCAATTACCACGGACTCGGTCTGAAGGCGCAGAGGCGCTTTTCGAAAGGCCTGACCTATCTGGCCGGATTCACCTGGGCCAAATCGACCGATGGCGGCAGTACGGTCCGCAATAACACGGGTGAAAATCAGTTCGCCACCGACAACTACAACCTGCGCCGCGAGCACGCGCTCTCGCAATTCCACAACGGCCACCGCTTCGTGACGTCGCTTCTTTACGAGCTGCCGTTCGGGAAGGGGAAACGGTTCCTGAATACCGGCGGCGTCGCGAATTTCCTGATCGGCGGGTGGCAGGCAGGAACGATCCTGACGCTCTCCGACGGCACCCCAATTAATGTGGGGCAGATCGGCGATCCGCTGCTGATCGGAACACCGAACGTGCCGGACGCGACGGGCATCAGCCCGATCCCGCCGGATCGCTCGCCCGATAAGTTCTGGAATGCGGCCGCGTTCAACGCCACCAATCCCGAGCTCCTCTACCGGTACGGCAACACCGGCCGCAATCTTCTGACCACGCCCGGACTGAAGCAGTGGGATTTCTCGCTGAGCAAGGATATCCAAATTCGCGAAAAACACAAAGTGGAGTTTCGCTTCGAGGCGTTCAATTTCGCCAACCATCCGAACTTCAACGCTCCGGCGGCGGACGTCCGCACGCCTGCGACGTTTGGGAGAATCACGACGGCACGCACGATGCGTGAAATGCAGTTCGGCTTCAAATACATTTTCTAAAGCCTGTGAAAAACGGCGCGAACCGGCGAAACCCGGGACGCGGAAAGCTACCACAAGATTCTCGACCGGCTCGAAGCTGCCGAAGCGATTCGACTTGGCGTCGCAGCGGCTGAGGAAGGCCGGGTCAAGCCCGGAAGCGAAGCGGATCGCACCGCCTGGAAATACGAGCCAAGCGACGCGACTGGCGGAACAACACTGGCGGACGCCGAGGCCTGCGTTCGCTTCTTCCGCGATAGCTTGCGGTCAACTGCGCCTCGTCGGGCCGGTCGGGCGGAAGGGCTTGCTCGCAATGGGAGAACCGCGTAAAATATTGAGTGCCGGGAGCTGCAGGTTTCGACGGATCTTCAGATGTCTCCGCGGGGGTTTCCGATTAAACCGACACTCACACGTTTGCTCAGGGCCGCGCAACACCTGGACCGAGTGCCGGAGATCATTCGTTGCCGGCGCCATACGCACCAGTGGCTTAGACTCACGACTGCGTATGTCGGTCTGAACGGAAGCCTGCCGTTTGAGATCGACTTTCCTTCAGGACGCTTTGAATTCCTGGAGCGAGGCGATGTTGCCACATTCTGGCAGATTTTTTATCGGGGGGTCTACCCGGTCAGGTCTTCAGACCGCGTCATCGTCGACGCTGGGGCAAACATCGGCGCGTTCAGCCTGTACGCCCTTCAGAACGCCCCGCAGGCCACCCTGATCGCCATCGAACCGGCGCCCGACAGCTGCAAAAGACTTAGATCCATGCTTCGCGCCAATGGACTGGAATCTCGCTATACGCTCTATGAAGCCGCTCTGGGAGAACGCCAGGGAGAGACGACGATCCAGCTCGCCGGAGTAGGAAGCCAGTTTCGACGTACCGGAGTTTCCGGCCAGCGCGTCGCGATGGAAACGCTTGACAGCGTGATTCCCCCGGACACGGTTGTGGACCTCTTGAAAATTGATATCGAGGGAGCGGAATACGGCGTGTTGAATTCCGTCTCTCCCGGCACGTTGCGCCGCATCCGGCGAATCGTCCTGGAATTCCACCCGCAAGCTCCTGCAAAGGCCGCAATCGATCCACTGACATCCAACGGTTTTAAGCTAACGCGTTATCACGACGACGGCGAGGGATACGGCGTCGCATGGCTGGAGCGAAGCGAAGGTGGCGGCGCGACTTCAGGTCGGCCTACCGCGGAATAGTATAGTGGACCCCGGATTTCAGACCAGGCAATAAGTTAGAATTTCGGCGGAGTCGTACCCTGATCTACAAGTCGCGGTGGCGGGTGGAACTCTTCTTCAAATGGATCGGGCGGCGCCTCAGAATCAAGTCCTACCACGGCGCCATCGCCGATGCGGTACCATAGACTTGGAGCCTACTACAAAGCAGGTGACTGATTCCTATTTTTGATCCAACAATCAAAGATAGGGAGTCCTACTCGATCATGCGTCCGTGTGCCAGCTCCCGCGGTCCGAAAAGGCCGCGATGGAGACGCCTAAAGGCGCTCGGGGGACGCCCGCCCTAGTACTATTGGGGTCAAACCGGGAATCGGAACGGCCCAGCGGTTCGCTCCATTACCTCCAAAGCTACCGCCAGCGCCTCCTCCGGCGACCGCACCCTGCCCTCGAGCTGCGCATCCTCGACCGCGGCCAGCGCCTGCTTAAACGCCGGACATGGGCTGTATCCCGCAGCTAACAGATCGTCTCCCGTCAGCAGCGGAGGCGGTTTCAAGACCTCTGGCGGGGTCCGCTCCCAGCGCGCCTTCATCGCCTCGTAGTGATCGAGGCGACCGTGGCTCGCAAGGCAGTCGAGCCGGTGCAGTTCCAGATGCTCCTCAAAATGCGGCAATCGCAGGAACCGCAGAATGGTGCTCTCCCGCATTTTGTCCACGTCTTTGAACCGCATGTGGTTCGCTACCAGATCGTCGACGCGCCGCATCTCCTCTTTCGAGCAGCGCAGTCGCGTGAGAATGTCCGTCGAGATTTCGCGGCCCAGCTCCACATGCCCATCGAACCGGATGCGCTCCGCGATACGAAACGTTCCAGGTTTCCCCACATCATGCAGCACTACGCCGAAAGCCAGCGCCGGAGACGGTTCCCTCATTGCGCCCAACATCAGGAGGACGTGCGTCCAGACGTCGCCTTCCGGATGAAACTCCGGCGGCTGGGCGACTCCCTTGAACGCGGCGACTTCCGGAAGAATCACAGGGAGCAGTCCACACTCGTCCAGCAGTTCGAAGCCCCGCCGCGCGGCGCCCTCGGTCAGAATCCTCACCAACTCGTCGCGGGTACGCTCGGCGGAGACGTCGCGCGCCAGGCCGCTCAGCCGGCGGATCGCGGCGGAGGTTTCAGGTTCGATCTCGAAGCCTAGCCGCGCCGCGAACCTGACAGCGCGCAGCATCCTCAGGCGATCTTCGCGAAACCTGGCGTCAGGGTCCCCAATCGCCCGCACCAGACCGAGGCGTAAGTCTTCGCGGCCGCCCACATAGTCGAAAACCTCGCCGCTCTCGGCGTCCATAAGCAGGGCGTTGATGGTGAAATCTCGCCGCGCCACGTCCTTTCGCACGTCGGTCTCAAACGCCACATAGTCGGGATGCCGCCCATCGGAGTAGTTCCGTTCGCTACGAAACGTCGCCACCTCGACGCCGTCCACAAGCGCCACGCCAAAGTGAGCGCCAACCACCGCCGCGCCGGGAAAAAGCTCGATCACCTGTTCCGGACGCGCGCTCGTCGCGACGTCGTAATCGGAAGGCTCGCGGCCGAGCAGCAGGTCCCGGACGCACCCGCCCACCAGGTAGGCATAGTACCCGTTTTCCTTGAGTCTCCCAGTAATTTGCCTCGCGCGCTGGTTCATGGTTCCAGTCTATGTTATACTTCAGAAATGAAATTGTAACCAACTCCCCGTCCTGTCCTCGTTAGGTGTTTGTTTGTAACGGTTTAGCAGTATCCCCCTTGTACTGTTTTTTCAACAGAAAGCCACTATAGGAGTCATATGCGAAAACTGTTTTCAAATGGATTGGCCCTTTTTGCGGGCGTGGTTTCGACCCCTGTCGCGACCATCAGTCTGGAGCTTCGACACCTCCCAGGCGAGCTCCGTCAGGACCCCAGGCTCGACCGCCTGCGCCGCTTCTTTCGCAAAGCCGCCCCGAAGCTTGAGTCGTACTCCGCCACCTTCATCGCCGCGTCGGAGGAAAACTGTCTGGATTGGACGCTCCTCCCGAGTCTCACCATCATCGAATCCGGCGGAAACGGCAACCGTAACAACAACCTGCTTGGTTGGAACAACGGGAAAACCCCCTTCCTCTCCGTTGCGCACGGAATACAGTCGGTCGGCAGGCGCTTGGCAATCTCTCCGATTTACCGCAACAAGAACATCGACCAGATTCTCGCGTCGTACAACACCGATCCGAACTACGCGGTGGCGGTGAAAAGGGTGATGCGCAGGATGCGGGCGTACGGCAAGTAGCCATTTTCGGAACACCTGTCCCACAAACGGACAGATCGCTGTGTGCCGCCCATCCCCCCGGGCTCTTCATTCATTGCAGATTCAATAACTTGGGGTCGTTTTGCGTTCTGGCAGCGGGCGTGCCCTTCAATGTTTGAGCAATAATGGACATCCAACGCAAGGGCGCGGCAAAAAGCCGGTTGATCCGCCGTATTACCTATTCGTCGCTCACCCTCATCGCCACGCTGATTGCGGGCATCGGTGTTTGGCGCCTCAAACCCGCTCCTGTAAGCGTCGAGCGCGGAACTCTCTGGTTTGGCACGGTCAAGCGCGGACCCATGATCCGGAACGTGCGGGGACTTGGTACGCTGGTCCCGGAAGACATCCTGCTGATCCCCGCGGGCACCGACGGCCGCGTCGATAAGATCATCCTGCGCCCGGGAGCGCAAGTGAGATCCGATACCGTATTGCTCGAACTCAGCAATCCCCAACTGGAGAACGACGCCCTCGACGCCCTCTATCAATTGAAGGCGGCTGAAGCGGGGCTTATCCAGCTTCGGGTTACGCTCGAGAGCACGAAATTGCAGCAGCAGGCTTCAACCGCGCAGGTGCAGTCGGACTTCGTGCAGGCCCGCATCCAGGCTGAGCGGGATGAGCAGTTGTCCAAGGAAGGCTTGGGAGCGGAGATCGTGGCGAAGCTCTCGCGGGCGAAGTCGGACGAGTTGTCGAACCGTACGAGGATCGAAGAAAAGCGGCTTTCCATCAGTGACGATTCGATCAAGGCGCAAATGGATGCGCAACAGGTGCAGATCGATAAACTGAAGGCGCTCTACGGTTTACGGAAGACCCAGGTGGATCAGCTAAAGGTTCGCGCGGGTGCGGACGGCATCCTCCAGCAGTTGCCGGTCGAGGTGGGCCAGCGCGTACCGGCGGGGACGGTACTGGCGAAGGTGGCCGAGCCGAGGAAACTGAAGGCCGAGCTGAAGATTGCCGAAACGCAAGCCAAAGACATTGTGCTGGGCCAGGTCGCCGAGATCGATACACGAAACGGATTCATTCCCGGGCGCGTCTCGCGCATTGATCCGGCGTCGGTGAACGGGACCGTTACCGTCGACGTGCGTCTAACGGGGGAGTTGCCGCAAGGCGCGAGGCCCGATCTAAGTGTCGACGGAACCGTGGAACTTGAGCGGCTAAACGACGTACTGTATATGGAACGGCCCGTGTTCGGGCAGCCGAACAGCCCTGTCCAGTTGTTCAAGGTCGACCCGAACGGCAAGGATGCCGCCAAGGTGCAGGTGAAATTGGGCCGCGGCTCGGTGACCGCGATCGAAGTGCTGGACGGATTGAAAATCGGGGATCAAGTGGTTCTATCGGATATGTCGGCCTGGGATGCGCACGACAGGATTCGGATGAATTGAGAACGGGAGAAACGATGAACGAAGGCTTGCAAGCAATGATCCATCTGGATGGCGTGACAAAGGTATTTCTCACCGACGAAGTGGAAACGCATGCGCTCGCGGGGATTCACCTGGAGGTCCGAAAGGGCGAGTACGTGGCGATTTCGGGACCGTCCGGCTGCGGGAAATCCACGCTCCTGGCCATTCTGGGGCTGCTCGATTCACCGTCGAACGGACAGTACGTGCTGAATGGAAAGCCGGTGGAAAACCTGAAGCTCTCCGAACGCGCGCGAATCCGCAACCGTGAGATCGGGTTCATCTTTCAGGCCTTCAACCTGATTGGCGATCTGACGGTTTACGAGAATGTCGAGCTGCCCCTGACGTATCGCGGGATGCCGGGGGACGAGCGGAAGCGCCGCGTGCAGGAGGCGCTCGAGAAGGTGGGGATGGCGCACCGCGTGAAACATTATCCGTCGCAACTGTCGGGTGGCCAGCAGCAGCGCGTGGCAGTGGCGCGGGCACTTGCCGGCGAGCCTTCCGTGTTGCTTGCGGACGAGCCCACGGGCAACCTCGATTCGGCGAACGGGGAAGCCGTGATGGATCTGTTGCGCGAGTTGCACCGCAACGGCGCTACCATTTGTATGGTGACGCACGATCCCCGATACGCGAAGTTCGCGGATCGGAGCGTACACTTGTTCGATGGGAGGATTGTAGAGGAGAGCATGGAGGCGGCGTGATGAGAGGCGATGCGATCGGGAGAAGAATCTCAGTTTTAGCGATAGGGCTGGGCGCTTTGGCGTTGGCCGCCCAGGCGCGCGACGACAAACATAAGGTGGAAATCGCTTCGACGGAGACGATTTCATTCGAATCGGGCGGCAGAATTCGGATCAGCAACTCGATCGGCGAGGTCAAAGTCGAAGGATGGGACCGGCCGGAGGTTGAAGTGACCGTGATCCGGGCGACGAATCGGGACTATGCTCCGCAAAACCAGGCCGCCGCGCGCCGCGATCTGGAAGACGTAACGGTTCGCGTGGTGAAGGAATCGCGCGAAAAGTTGCGAATCGAGACGGTCTTCCCAAAGCGCGACCTGTTTTCGCCTTTTCGAGGCAAGACCAATGTCCACGTAAGGTACAGGATCAAGGCTCCGGCGAACACGTCGCTATGGATCGATCACGAAGTGGGCGAGGTTGATGTGAGCGGCGTGAAGGCGGATATTGAGATCAGGAACCGCATCGGAGAGGTGAACGTGAAACTGCCGCGGGGAGCGTACCGGGCAAATGCGAAGGTCCGCCTGGGTGAAGTGAATTCGGACCTGCTGGGGACGTCGCGCCGCAGGTTCCTGAGCCATGAGTTCGTCTCGGACGAACGGCAGGATGGGCGCAGGTTGCTCCTGCGTGTCGGGATCGGAGAGATCAACGTGCGGTGCGAAGGCGGCAGGGAAGAGAAGGGATCTCCCGAGCGGATTATCTGACGCACTGCCACGGCTGAAAGGCGCTCAAGCCGGCCTTCTCGCTCCGGAGGCGGTGCAAAGTCAGCGGCGTTGGTTCAATGGAAAACTTGGCGTGATCATTCCAGTTGCTCCAGGTCCGCCATATCCTTGGATCTTCCGCTCATTCTCTTGTTCACCTTCAAATCCTCGAAGCAGATCAAGTTCACCTGCACGCCGTCTATGTTCACGTGCACGCGTCTTGGGAAGGCTTGCGAAAACTCAACTCCGGATACCGAAGTCAGAATTTCAATTCGCAGTGGTGGAACGCCCATTCGAACTACTTTGCGCGGCTCGCGAAACATCTTCGCTTCGGCCTCCGCGAACCCGAAAGCTTGCAATACGGCAGCCACCTTCTCCGCGTTGCCTGGATCGATACCGACCCAAACATCCATATCAACCGTGGCGCGCGGATAACCGTAGTAGTTTACGGCGTAACCACCGATCAGGAGATAGTCGGCTTTACTCGAGTTCAACAACCTCAAGAACTCTTTGAAGTCGGGTGGTAGCAGGATCGTAGCCATAAATGATCTGCCGCATGAGCTCGAGGGCTTCCAGCCGCTCCAGTGGCGTTCTGGACCTCCAGTACGCTTTCTCGTCGGGCTCGTCTGAAAGGGACCGGACGCTAAAGGCGCTTCGGTCCATGCGAACGAAGTCCACGACCTTCATGAACTCATCTTACTCCTTTTCACCGGTCTCTCCGCGGTGATCGCTCCTTCCGCCGGCTTCGTCAATATATACTGGCAGGTGGGGCGGAAGATGGCGAAATGAATTCGGATTTGCAAGGGATTCCGCGGCCAAGGCGCCGGCCCGCGCCGGGATCGTCTGACGGATTCGCGTGACCGCCATTTTGCGTGCTTTCGGATGGGACGAAGCTTTCGAGGCGAGTTATGCCTCCTGCGCCGGCGTCCACGGCCGCATGGCTCAAGCTCAAAACGAGCCGGGGCGCGTTGTCTCGCAACATAAGGGCGAATATCGCGTCGTCACCGCTCACGGGGAGATCGCCGCGGAGCCCGCCGGACGCATGCGGTACGAGGATGCCGGGATGCCCGCGGTGGGCGACTGGGTGGTCCTGCGGGGTCCTCTGATTCAACTTGTTCTGCCGCGGAAAAGTAAATTCTCCCGGCAAGCCGCGGGTACGAAGACGGAAGAGCAGGTGGTCGCCGCGAACGTCGACATCGTATTCCTGGTCTCCGGACTCGACTGCGATTTCAATCCCCGCCGTATCGAACGCTATCTGGCCATGGCTTACGAGAGCGGCGCCCAGCCCGTCCTGGTGTTGAACAAGACCGATGCCGCGGGCGAACGCTTGCCGGAGTTTCTGCGGGACGCGGAACGGGCCGCTCCCGGTGTGGCCGTGATTGCCGTGAGCGCGGCGCGCGACCCGGAGCTTGAGGCTTTCGCGCCTTACCTCGCGCCGGGCCGGACGCTCGCGCTGCTTGGTTCCTCGGGCGTGGGGAAGTCCACGCTGATCAATCGTCTGGCCGGCGCTGAAATATTTAAGACGCAGGCCGTCCGCGAGAGCGATAGTCACGGACGCCATACGACGTCGGCCCGGCAATTGATCGTGCTTCCATCGGGCGCGCTGATGCTCGACACACCGGGCATGCGCGAGCTGCAATTGTGGGGCGGCGACGAGGGAATTCATCAGACTTTCGAGGATATCGAGGCGGCTGCCCGCCAATGCTACTACGGCGATTGCACGCATGCCTCCGAGCCTGGCTGCGCGGTCGCCAAGGCTTTGCTCGACGGATCGATCTCCGCCGCACGGTTTGAGAATTACCTCAAGTTGCAGCGCGAAGCCCGCAGGCAGCGTCTCCGCGCCGACCAGCATGCGGCCCAGGCCGAGAAGAAAAAGCTGAAACAAATGTTTCGCAACTTTGACCGCGGCAAGCACCGCTGGTGAGAGGTAAAATCGGCCGCGCTTGCCAACGGAGACACGCTTGCGTCACACTGAACGTAGTTCATGCCTGAATTCTGTACTTGCGGCGCCCAGTTGCCGCCCGACGCGCGTTTCTGCCATCGCTGCGGCAAGCCGCAGCGGGAGGAGATTGTAGAGGCCCCCGCCGAGACCGCTCCGGTTCACCCGGTCAGGGCGATTGCCGAAGCGGCGGTCCTGCTTGCTCCCCTTGCACCGAGTTTCCACAATCCGGTCGCGGTGCGCGTGGGATTCTTCGCAGCCAGCCTGGCGTCGCTGCTTTCGTCGCTCCCGCTGCTGAATCTGGGATTCATCATCTGGTGGCTCTCGGCGGGATTCTTCTCGGTTCACTTGTATCGGAAACGCACGGGTCAGTCGCTTTCGGTGAAGAGCGGCGCGCGGCTCGGCTGGATCACAGGGGTGCTCACGTTTGTCATCTTCACCGTTGTGTTTACCATCAGTATCGTCACGGACGATTTCCCCGCGGCGTATCGCGCGAGGCTGAATAGCATGCCCGTGCAGAATCAGGACATGCAGCAGGCGATGGATCTGCTTCAGACTCCGGCCGGGCTCGCGTTCTTCCTGATTTTTGTGCTGCTGTTTCTCTTCATGCTGGTTACCTCGATGTGCACCGCGGGCGGCGCGCTCGGCGCCAAGATACTCGAGAAGGAAACGCGGTAAGAATACGGGGCCCGCCGCTCGTTCAAATATTCCACGATAAGCGTGTCGATTTGGCGGTTCTTCGTTCGTCGTAATAATAGAGCCAGGTTCGGTTGCCCCGAGAGCCCTGGCTTCGATAAATCCAAAGGAGACAACAATGCGAGTGATGGTAATCGTGAAAGCCAACAAGAACTCGGAGGCCGGCGTCATGCCGAGCGAGAAACTGCTCACGGACATGGGGAATTTCAACGAGGAGCTGGTGAAAGCCGGCGTGCTGCTCGCGGGCGAAGGCCTGCACCCAAGCGCGAAGGGCGCGCGCGTCGCGTTTTCGGGAGAAAAGCGCACCGTGGTTGACGGACCCTTCACCGAGACGAAGGAGTTGATTGCCGGCTTCTGGCTCTGGCAGGTAAGGTCGATGGAAGAGGCGATTGAATGGGTGAGGCGCTGCCCTAATCCTCATCTCGGGGATTCCGAAATCGAGATTCGCCCCGTGTTCGAAGCGGCGGACTTCGGCGCGGAGTTCACGCCCGAGCTCAGGGAGCAGGAAGATCGAATTCGCGCGGAAGCCGAAAAGATCAATGCCAGGACGTCTTGAGGGGACAGCGGCGCTTTACGTGAAGGGCTGAAGAATGGTGTGATCGGTTGGAGTGATCTCGACCGGTACACACAGCGCGATAGAAGCGGTCTGGAGAATGGAGTCCGCGCGGCTCATCGCGGGGCTCGCGCGGGTGGTGCGGGATGTCGGTCTGGCTGAGGAGCTGGCGCAGGATGCGCTGGTTGCCGCGCTCGAACAATGGCCGGGCTCCGGCGTCCCGTGCAACCCTGGCGCGTGGCTCATGACCGCGGCGAAGCGTCGCGCCTTCGATGTCTTGCGCCGGAACAAGATGATCGGGCGAAAGCACGAGGAACTCGGCTACGAGCTTCAAGCCCGTCAAGAGAGGGCCGCGGTGGACACGCAATTCAATGGCTCCCTGGACGACGACCTTCTGCGCCTCATCTTCGCGGCCTGCCATCCGGTTCTCTCCAGGGAGGCGCGCGTTGCGCTTACCCTTCGCGTCGTTGGCGGACTGACGGCAGGGGAGATTGCACGCGCTTTCCTCGCCGCGGAGCCGGCCGTGGCCCAGCGAATTGTCCGGGCGAAGCGAGCACTCGCTGAAAAGCGCGTCCCCTTCGAGGTTCCAGGACCGGCCGAGTTTGCCGGCCGTCTGTCGTCCGTGCTTGAAGTCGTTTATCTGATCTTCAACGAGGGTTACTCCGCGACCGGCGGTGAAGACTGGATGCGGCCGGCGCTCTGTGAGGAAGCGCTGCGTCTCGGCCGCATCCTGGCCGAACTCACTCCAAAGGAGCCGGAGGTCCACGGTCTCGTCGCGCTGATGGAGATCCAAGCTTCGCGCGCAAGGGCGCGTGCCGGCCCGGCGGGGCGGATTGTCCGGCTATTCGATCAAAACCGCGCGCGCTGGGATCAACTACTCATCCGACGCGGTCTCGCCGCTCTTGAAAAAGCGAACGGCCTCATCGATGCGCCCGGTCCTTACGCGCTACAGGCGGCGATCGCCGCCTGTCATGCGCGCGCACGCACTCCCGAGGAGACCGACTGGTTGGCGATCGTTCGGCTCTACGGGGAGCTTGCCAAATCCACGCCATCCCCGGTCGTCGAGCTGAATCGAGCGGTGGCGGTCTCGATGGCCTTTGGTCCACAAGCCGGACTCGACCTTGTCGACTCGTTGGCCTCGGAGCCATCCCTTCAGCGCTACCATTTCTTGCCAAGCGTCCGGGGCGACCTGCTTGCCAAACTCGGCCGCGCCGATGAAGCGCGTAAGGAATTTGAGCGCGCGGCGTCGCTCACGAGCAACGTCCGCGAGCGCGAGTTCCTCACCGGGCGAGCACGGGCAACGATACGCGCCGGATGACCGGGCGCCCGACAGCCCGACCGTCACTACGGGAAGGGGCCACATCGACATCACGAGGATCACAATCGGCTGGTGGTTGTTTCGAAGCTTCCGTTCGAGCATTGCAAGTGGACGCACAGCACGATCTCCAAACAGCGGGCTTGGCGGGGGAAATGCTCCGCGTGATCACGGGCACGGCTCTGCGGCTCGGCGTAGCTACACTGGCTCGTTGACGAGCCGACGGCCTTCAATTCAATAGGCCGCTTAGACGCGCCGGGCTGAGGGCGCTGTTCGGACGATAAAACAATCTCCACTCATGACGAGCGGGGTAACCAATCCGCTGCGTATCGTGGAAGTGGATTTCGTTCGGCACTTCCGGCGCCGGACGGCGGCCAGAGCGGCAAGACCGAGGAACGACAGAGCAACCGTGGACGGTTCTGGAATCTGGGAGTCCAGATATCGACCGACGTGCTGGCATTCGATACAACCAACTTTGACACGCCCATCGCGACCACCACACCGGGAGAACTGGCGCGGCGAGGTCGTGCCAAAAGCAAGCGAAGCGATCTGCGCGTGGTGGGACTGGCGGCTCTGGTAAGCGAGACCGGAAATGTGCCGTTGCTGCACCGCACCTACCCCGGCAACGGATCGGACCGGACGGTGCTCGCTGAGTGTCTGAACGCACTGGGCAAACTGTACGATGCTTCGGACAATGCCGAGGAGCGCACCCGGCCGTCCTGCCGCACTTTGGTGCGCGACGGCGGATCGTGGAGCGAACAATTGGAACTCGATCTGGGTGTCGCAGGCTGCTATACCCTGATCTCGCTGCCTTTGAGTCATAGCGCCTCGTAGTTAGCGCTGGAGCCGGCAGCGCGGCGAGGAGCGATGAAGTCTCTGGGAGGGAAGTTGGAACAGGTCCGTGCGGCACGGGTGAGGACGCGGGTGGGCGAACTGGACCGCACCCTCGCGAGCTAACCATAGTAAGACTATGGTAGTCTAACTATACGAATGCGAACCGAAATCCCTCCCGGCACTCTGTACATGCTAATCCTCAAGTCGCTCGCGCTTCTGGGCGCGCAGCACGGCTATGGTATCGCCCTGCACATCCAGCAAGTCACAGGGGACGTCCTGCAGGTGGAGGAAGGTTCGCTCTACCCGGCCTTGCAGCGCATGCTGCTTAAAGGATGGGTAAAAGCGGAATGGCGGCAGACGGAGAACAAACGCCGGGCGAGGTACTACACGCTCACGCCCGCGGGCCGCAAACAACTGGTCGCGGAGGTTCGCGAGTTCGAGCGGGCGATGGCCGCGATCCGCCGTGTGATTCAACCCGTATAGGAGGGAACAACGGCTGAATTGTTGAGGAACCGGCGGGGCTGCTTCGTCGCGACGATATCGGCTCCGGCTTGCACGAAGAGATCGAAGCCCATCTCGAAATGAAGGCTTCGGCGACGAACGATCCGCACGCCGCGCGCCGCCAATTTGGAAACACGGCTCTGCTGCCCGAAGGTGCGCGGGCGGCGTAGGGATGGCCGCGAATCGAGGCGTGGCGGCGACGTCGGTCTGGCGCCGCGCGCGCCGCGCGGTGAGACGGAACGCGAGCTGGGAACGACTTTGCTCGGCTGCCGCTCCATGCCCGTGCTGGTGGCTCGTCGCGAGCGAAATGATCGCCGTGAATCTCAACGACGAGGCCCGCGCTACTCAGTTCCGTTCGGATTCCAGCGACCGATCGACAAAGAATACGGCGCCATCAGGCGGCTTCGCAGCGGATGGCTTCTTCGATCTCACCGATCTCCAAACGGAAGTCCTGCGCCAGATCCGCGGCCGAATCGCCGGCCTTATATCGCTCGTAGATGGATGAAACCGGTATTCCGGTTCCATCGATCACGGGCCGGCCGAAGGAAATCGCCGGATTCATGACTGCGACGCGGGGGTCAGTCGCCGGAGCCGCCTCCGTCTGCGTGTCCCGAGTGAAAGGATAAAGCTTGACGGGGAGCCCCTTCGCGTCCCGTTCGATTCGCTTGAGGTAAACGCCGATGATTTCCTTCATCGCTCGCTGGCCCTCCAGAGAGGCGTTGATCAGGTCGCCATCGCGCTCCACGAAAAGGTCCAGACCGTCTGTCTGGAAGGATTGATCGATGAGTGGATGTTCGACCCGAAACTGGCGATGCACGCAGTCGAGCGCGCGGCGGACCGTCGGAAGCTTCACGCCGTGGCGGCGGCGAATCGCCGCGAGGACATGTGCCTCTACGAGTTTATGAAGGACAAATACTTCCTTTCGGAATCGTCCAGATTGATCGGCGGCCCAGACCGTTTCGACTGTCCAACGACCGGGTACAGCGGCCTGCGACCAACTGCGCGGGGTTCCTTCCGGCATGCGCAGATAATGGGCAGCTTCAGCCACCGAGTAGGCTGGCGCCAGACGGAGATCTCCAGTGGCCTTGAAGCCATTTCTTTTCTTTCAAACATTATCGATCTACCTTCCTGGGTAAACAAGCCGAATCTTTGAACTACTCCACGAGGGTCGTCGCCGGTGCGGTGCTACGCGGCACATCCCGAAGCGACCGGCGTTTACCGGGAGTAATCTGTCGTGAGCGGTTGCGAGACTCCAATTCCCGAACGACTTGGGGATCGCCGCGCCCGAAACTGAGTTGCCGAGTATGCCGTTCATCAGGCAAACGTCTCCGGCCTCACCGCCGATTCTTCTCGCGCGAGATCCCCTTCCCCTCCACGACCGTAATGAACGCGTTTGCCTTCACACCCGTCAAGGTCTCCTTCGCTCCGCTCGGCCACTCGATGTCCAAGCGGTCCACCAACTGCCCTTGTCCCAGCCCGAAGTGCAGGCGCAAATCGCTCTGTGACATAAACGTCGAACCCGATCGAACCTCGTCGACCAGCGTCCGCCCACCCACAGCCGCTTTCACCCGCGCGCCGATTGCGCTGCGATTCGACTTCGTGCCCACCAGCCGCACGTTCAAGAACCGGTTCCGATTCCCACCCTCGTTGCGGAGCAGGCTGGGACGGTCGTTCATGTTCATGATCGCCAGATCCACGTCTCCGTCGTTGTCGCAATCCCCGGCCGCCAGACCCCGCCCCGAATGTTCCGCGCTCACGCCGCCGCCGCTCGTCAGCGACACGTTCTCAAATCGCCGTCCATCGCGGTTGCGGAACAGCAGCCGCCGCTGGTTGAATCCCGCGTCCTTCACGTTCGGATAGACGTGGCCGTTTACCAGAAAAAGGTCCGGCCTCGTATCGTTGTCGTAATCGATAAACGCGGCTCCCCAACCGAGAAAACGCGTCACCGCCCCCAGTCCGGCAGACCCAGTCATCTCCGTGAAACTTCCGTCGCCATTGTTCCGGTAAAGGTTCGGCGTGTCGTCGATGAAGTTCGTCTTGGCCAAATCCAGGCGTCCGTCACCGTCGTAATCGCCGGCGCTCGTGCCCATGCCGGCCTGTTCGCGCCCGTCTTCGCTGTAGGCGACACCCGCCTCAACGCCGGTGTCGGTGAACGTGCCGTCACCATTGTTGTGGTAGAGAATGCTCGCTTGCGAATCGACAGCCACGTAGAGATCGGGCCAGCCGTCATGGTCGTAGTCGAGCGTCGTCACCGACAGCGAGTAGCGTTCTCCCGGCGCCGTGATTCCCGAGGCTTCCGATACGTCCGTAAATTTCACGCGGCCGGCCGCGGAATCGTTCCGCCAGAGCCGGTTCACGCCGCCCTTCAATCCCCGCGGTCCGCACATTACCGGCTGGTCCTTCCACTTGCACGCGTTCGGCATGCCGGGCGTTGGCGTGTTCTGCCGGTCGAACTGCACATAGTTCGATACGAATAGATCCAGCTTGCCGTCGCGGTTGTAGTCGGTGAATGCGCAGCCCGTCCCCCAGCGAACGCTGTTACGGGACATTCCCGCGGCGGCTGTTACGTCCTCAAAGGAACCCTTACCGGTGTTCCTGTAGAGCACGTCATGTCCCCAGTAAGTGACGAATAGATCCGTGAATCCGTCATTGTCGATATCGCCCGCGCACACGCCCTGTCCCCAGCCTGTTCGCGTCAGCCCGGACTCGCGGGTTACATCCTTGAAAGTCCCGTGGCCTTCATTGCGGTAGAGGTGATTGGTTGGCTCCTCTCCCTTGGGGAATCCTTCCAGCCTCGACCCGTTCACCACAAACAAATCCAGGTTGCCGTCGTTATCGTAGTCGATGAACGCAACGCCCGAGCCTAACGTTTCGACTATGTAGTTCTTCGTGCGCTCGTTGCCGCAGTAAACGACGTCCTTGATGCCCGCTTCAACCGCCACATCGAGGTATTGCACGGCATCCGGAGTTTGCGCGAACAGCGCCCCGATAACCAGAAGCGCGGTGTGAGCGGGACGCATCTATTCCGCCGGCTCCCGCACGACGAGATTCCGGTCCGCTTTCACGCGGGCCAAGGTTTGGACACGCCCGCCGGGCCAGCGGATCTCAATCCGCGGGACGACCGCCTCCGCGCCCAATCCAGCCAGCACCCGGCGGTCGCTTGCCGACAAATACCCCGACGCCGTCTGTACCTCGTAGAACTGAGACTTACCCGAAGCCATCGTCAATTTCACTCGGCAGCCGATGCCGTCGCGATTTGCGCGCTTCCCTTCGAATCTCATCGACAGCCAGTGATTCGGCTGGCGTGCCGTATTCCTGCGGGTCATGTTACGAAGTATGGTGGGCGCTTCGCCGATGTTCGAGGTCACGGCGTCAATCGCCCCGTCATTGTCCAAGTCCCCGAACGCCGCGCCCCGTCCGGCCTTTTCGGATCCGAACGAAGGCCCGGCTTCCGCGGGTGGCACGCGGACGAAATTTCCTTTGTTATTGCGCAGCAGCAGCGGGGGTTGAAGGTACTTGAGGTTGGGGGCAGTCAGCCCGATGGTATCGAGCACGTGCCCCTGCGCGACGAAGATATCCTTCCAGCCGTCGTTATCGTAATCGACGAATTTCGTGCTCCACCCCGAATAGGGAAACGTGGCGTGGCCGACCCCAGTCCGATTCGTCGCATATTGAAAGCTGCCGTCTCCCGCATTCCGGTAGAGAGCGTAGGTTTCCTGTGACAGGTTCGTGACGAAAATGTCGGGCAGGCCGTCGTTGTCGTAATCCGCGAAGTCCACGCCCATGCCGGCGAAGGGCTTGCCGTCGTCGTTATAGCCGGCGCCCGCCGCGAGCGCCACCTCCTCGAAGGTCCCGTCGCCCCTGTTGTGGTAGAGGAAGCACATGACGGAGTCGTGCGCGGCGTAGATGTCAGTCCAACCGTCGCCGTCATAGTCCGCAAAGGCCACGCCGAGCGCCTTGCCAGCCGGGTTCGAGACGCCTGCTTCGAACGAGACGTCCGAGAAGGCGTCGCCGTTGTTGCGGAAGAGGACGTTGCCGGCGCCCTTGAAGTTGTCTGGATGGCAGTAGGCCCGCTCGCCGGGCTTTCGCTCGCCGCAGTGAATGTTTTTCTCGAAGGTCCAATCGAGATAGCGGCAGACGAACAGGTCGAGCTTGCCGTCATTGTTGTAGTCGAAGAAACCGGCGCTCGAACTCCAGCCGGAGGCCGCGACGCCCGCCTTCGCGGTTACGTTCTCAAAAGTGCCGTCCCCCCGATTCCGGTAAAGCGCGTTTCCGTCGATCGTAGTCAGGTATACGTCTTGAAAGCCGTCGTTGTCATAGTCGCCGACGGCGGCGCCCATGCCGTATCCCGTCCCGCTCCCGGACAAGCCGGCCTTCCCGGTTACGTCCGTAAATTTCCAGTTGCCATCGTTCCGGTAGAGACGGTTCCAATACTTCGGGTCGAGCTTTTCCGGCTTTTTTCCGGGGAGCATAGGGTCGTCAATCTTTGCGCCGTTCGTAAAATAGATATCGAGATCGCCGTCACTATCGAAGTCGAACAGCGCCACGCCGCCACCCATCGTCTCCGGCAGGTATTTGTTGGTGGTGGGTGAGTTCCGATGAAGGAAGCGGATGCCTGCGGGGGCGTTGGCTTCTTCGAAAACGGCGAACGGGACCGCCATGAGGATGCCCACCGGACAGACGGCAATGATCGCTCGAACGGCCAATTGACGGGACCCCCCGGATCAGACCGTAATCTTCAGTATGGTCAATGAATGCTTGGGGAACGTGTAGGTGATCCCCTTGCCGCTGGCTGCCGCGGGCGCCTTCCTGACGGCCGGCCGCGTCTTGCGGTCGTCGCCAAACGTGTGGACGGCTTTCAAATCCGAATGGCTCATCTCCCACACGTCCAGGCTGCTCGCGATCTTACCCTCGGCGCTTTCAATCTGCGTCGTGATGTCCATTTTCTCGCTACGGTTCAACACGTTCAGATAAACGGCGCGGGTCTTCGGATCATAAGTCGCGGAGGTGTCCAGATAGGGTAACGGTCCGCGCGCGCCGGACTTATAAGTCGCGGACGACACCCAGAGATTGAGCGCCATATTGCCCCGCTGCTTCGCGTACTCCGCGATGGGGAAGTAAATGGGTTGCAGAAACAGGCCGTCTTTATTGGTGAAAATCGGCGCGATCACGTTGACGATCTGCGCCAGGTTCGCCATCTTCACGCTGTTCGCGTGGCGGATGAAGGAGTTGAAGAACATGCCCATCGCGAGAGCGTCCTCGAAGTTGTAAATCTCCTCGAGGCGAGTGGCGCCGGTGGCGAACTCGCTCGATCCTCGCGCTCTGTACCACACGTTCCACTCGTCGTAGGCAATGTAAATCGGCCGCGGACTTGCCATACCGGATTGCGCCGCTTTGATCAGCCCCTCCACCACCTCGATCCGGTGGTCGATATCATACGAAGCGGCGAGAAACTCTTCGAAGTTATTCCCGCGGTTCCCGATATAAGTGTGCAAAGAGATGTAGTCGATTTCGGTTTTCAAGCTATCGAGAACCGCCCGGTTCCAGCCGATCCAGTCCCAACCCGGTCGGAAGTTGCTTGAGCCGCTGGCGATCAGCTTGATCGACGAATCCGCCCGGCGCATCGCTTTCGCCGCTTCGAGGGCGAACTTCGTGTAGTCCTGGGCATTCTTGTGCCCGAGCTGCCACGGCCCGTCGATTTCGTTTCCCAGGCCCCAATACTTCACGCCGTAAGGCTTGTCGCGCCCGTTTTTGCGGCGCCGCTGCGCCCAGTAGGTGTCGCGCGATTCGTTCACGTATTCCACCCACTGCCGCGCGTCCTCAACCGAGCCCAATCCCGCGTTGATGCAAATGTAGGGCTCGACTCCCGTTTTCTCCGCGTACTTTAGAAACTCGTCGGTGCCGAAAGTATTGGGCTCAACCCCTCCCCACGCGCCTTCAGGTCGGACGGGCCGAAGACTCTTCGGTCCAATGCCGTCCTGCCAGTTGTAGCCGGAGGCGAAATTGCCGCCGGGCCAGCGCAGCATGGTCACGCCGAGGCCCTTCATCGCTTCCATCACATCCTTGCGGAATCCGTCGGCGTCCGATAGCTTGCTGCCCTCCTCGTACAAGCCGCCGTAGATGCAGCGGCCCAGATGCTCCGCGAAGTTACCGAAAACCAGCGGATCGACCTGCCCGATCACACGGTCGGTATCGATCTTGATACGGGCCGCGGGCGCCTGGGCGAAGCCGTACGGGGCAAGCGATAGCATCGCGGCTAAAAAAGGGAAACAGAGTTTTTGCATTCAGCCTCCTGTTCGACAAGGAATCGCATCTTCACCGGCGAAGACAGACTTGAATTGTATTGGAACGCCGCCGGACACGCAAGCGCCGCCGACAGGTTTTCCGATTAGCCCGCCGGCGTCGAAGGACCAATCGGCGCCCCCGCTTGCGCATCACCGCGCCGCGTGTCGCGACGCCTCGGCGCGCTGCTGCTAACTCTTCGCGGAGTCCTTCGATCTCCCGCGGCAAGCGCTCATTTTCGCGATGCAGTTGCTCCCGGCTGGGCTGGTCGGAGTGCCGATGGCTATACGCCGCCGCCGCTCCCGGTTGCCTTGCGCCGGGCGCTGCTTTCGCACTCATCCACCATCCTGTAAACGACTCCAGCGGATTTGTCCAGCAAAAACGCCAGGGTACGTGAATTGTTACGTGGTGGCGCAGTAGCGGCGACCAGGGGGCGGCCAGGGCGCGCCCGCCGGTAAGGAAAGCCTGCGTGTTCCTTGGGCCGCACGTCGCGGAATGCGATATCCGCGCCCAAGTTGTAGCTCGCCGATTCGCGCGCAATGTCCCATCCTGGAGGAGTTACAAGCATGACCAGCGAGGTAGCCGCGTTTTTCGGGACCTTTGACCACGGCCGAGGCGCTCGACACCATGTATCCTCGTATCCTCTTTTGGCGTGAAAAAGGATGGATACCAAGCGTTATTAAGGCTGCTTCAGCGCTTCGTCAATGCGCTCCGAGAGCATGTCGACAAAACGGTCTGGCAGAAAACCGTTCAGCCTGCTTACGATTTCGCCGTTCCGGCCTACGACGATGGTGGTGGGAATCGACGAAATCTGAAGATTCCGCGAAAGCCCGTCCTCGAAATAGACTCTGTGATTCCAGTTGTTTTCCTTCAGGAACGGCGCTACGCGCTCGCGCTCTTCGTCCGTGCTGATCGCGAGAAATACCACCTCGGGCCGGGACTTGAAGCGCTCCTTCACCTTCTCGTAAAGCGGATACTGCACGCGGCAGGGACCGCACCACGTGGCCCAGAAGTCGAGAACCAGCGTCTTGCCTTTGAACGATGAGAGCGCGATCTTCTCGCCGCCCGGGCTCGCCAGCGTGAAGTCGAGAACCTTCGTCGCACTGGCGTTGGGGTCTTTCGCGGCGAAACTCGCGCGCTGCTTTTCAAGAAGCGCGCTGTTGCGGTCGTAAGCTTCGAGGATCGCGTCGCCGAGACCCGTCTCGGAGCCTTGATGGAGCTGGCGGTAGAGTTCACCGAGCCTGAGGCGATCGTTCGCGCGCTCGGCGTCGGTCGCCCGAGGATCGGGAATCGTGAAAGCGTCCGCGAAGCGCCGGATAGCCTCGTCGCGGCGGCCCGTCTTCGCAAGCCATTTGCCGGCTTCGCGGGCGGAGGCGGCGTTGGGATATGTCGCGAAGCTCTTTTCCGCGAGCGCGATGGCGTCGCCGTGCTGGTCGAGAACACCGCTCGCCCGCGCCTGAAATCGGAGGGCATTGCCGACGCCGCGCTCAACTCCATCCTGCCACGTAGCCTCCGAAATACGGCCCGGCGATTTCTCCGCGCGCAATCCGCCGACCAGCTTCTCGTAGTGACGCGCGTGTTTCAACGCTTTCTCCGCGAAGTCTTTCGGCGGGTCGCCGGCGAGCAGCGCGCGAACCAGGCCTTCGACCAGCACAACGTCGTCCGGATTGCGCTCGACCACGCGCTCGCCATAGATCACAAGCCGCCGAGTGTCGCCGTTGTCGAGCACGGCTTTCGCCAGAGCCCGTTCGAGCTCGGCAGTCTTGGACGACTTTGGATACTTGACCAGGTGCGCTTCAAGCGCGCGTATGAATTCGAGAGGGCTGTTGTTGGTCTGGCTCAGAGCGTCGTTGAGATCGTTCTGCTCAGCCTCCGCGGGGCCGGCCTGAGCGAATGCCGAGGCGCCGCACCCGGCCGAAATGCACGCGGCCAAAGTGAACGCTGCTGCAAGGCGCGGCGTTTTCATTTCTGCGCCCGAAAGGCTTCGGCGAGACCCGCGGCTCGGGACCGGGCCATGTTTAAGTAGCTGTCGTTCCGCGCCACCCGGTCGAGTAGCGGAAGAAACTGCTCGGGCGCAATCAGACGTTTGCGGTCGATCGTCACTTGAAGCTGAAGAATAGCGGCGTTGACGCCGAGTTTGTCGTATTTGACCGCCCGCTCCAGATTGATAAAGTGCTGTTCGGTTTCCGAGATGCGCTCGAACCAGTCCTGAAGCGCGCGTGCGTCCAGGTCCTCGGAATAGTTGAATTTCACTTCGCGCCGTTCGTCGCCCTCTTCGATGCGGAATGTCTTGATGCCCATCATGGCGACTTTCAGCCCCGATTCGAGCGGACGTTTGAAGCGATCCAGTTTCGCCGCGAGCGCGAACATCTCCGCGGCGTCGGATTCGGTCATCCGGAACCGGAGCGGATTCTCGTCGTTCGGCTCTTCCTTGTACAGGGATTCGCCGTTCTTCTCGACCGTGATACCGCACCACGCGGGCTTGCTCCCCGGGAAAGACTTCGAATAGACGAGGCGCGGACCCGCGTCGGCCAAAAGCGTTGAGGCGGCGAGCAGTATCGGAACGAGTTTCATGCGATAGACCTTGCCAGGAGGCGCGCGGTGGACGCCCGATTCGCGTGG
Organism: Candidatus Sulfopaludibacter sp. SbA3; assembly: GCA_945893365.1. Classification (GTDB taxonomy): domain Bacteria; phylum Acidobacteriota; class Terriglobia; order Bryobacterales; family Bryobacteraceae; genus SYKU01. The sequence goes on from CAMDED010000039.1 coordinate 48,065, forward strand.
CAGACCGCGACCGCGAGCGCGTCGCTTGCATCTTCCGAAAACCGCTCGGCGCCATCCAGCGCAAGCAGGGAGCGAATCATGGCCTGCACCTGAAACTTCTCGGCGCGTCCGAACCCCACGACGCTCATCTTCACCTCAAGGGCCGAGTATTCGCCGAATTCAAGTCCCGCTTCGGCCACCGTCAGCAAGGCCGCGCCGCGCGCATGGGCCAGCTTCAAAGACGATTTTACGTTCGTGGCGTGGAACACTTCCTCGGCCGCCGCGGCCTCCGGGCGGTGCTCCCCTATCACCGCGCGCAATCCTGCCGCAATTTCGAGTAAGCGGCGCTCTAATGGCGATCTCTGGGATGTCGAGATGACGCCGGCCGCCACCAGCCGGTGCGTTCGTCCATCGCTCTCGATCACGCCGTAGCCGGTGCGTTGGGTGCCGCAGTCGATTCCGAGGACGCGCATGGGCTACTCCATCGCTTCCATTTCGTCTTCGTCGACGTCGAAGTTGGAATACACATTCTGCACGTCGTCGTGCTCTTCGAGAGAGTCGGTGAGGCGAATCATGGCGCTCGCATGCTTGCCTTCAACCTTGACGAGATTCTTCGGGATCATGCCAACTTCAGCGGAAAGAGTTTCGATCTTCGCCTTTGTCAGCGCTTCGACCACCTTCTCATGGGCTTCGGGCGGAGAGATCACTTCCCAGTTCGTGCCGTCGTTACGAAGATCGTCCGCGCCTGCGTCGAGCACTAACGCCATCAGATCGTCTTCATTCGATTTTTCGAGCGCGATAATAATCTGACTCTTGCGCTCGAACATCCACGCAACGCTGCCCTGCTCGCCGAGGTTGCCGCCGTTCTTCCCGAACATGTGGCGGATCTCGGCTACCGTGCGATTGCGGTTGTCCGTAGCGACGTTCACAAGCACCGCCGCGCCGCCGGGACCGTAGCCTTCGAACATAACTTCTTCAATCTGTCCGCCTTCAAGTTCCCCGGTGCCGCGCATGATGGCTTTCTTGATGTTGTCGGCGGGCATGCTCACGTTTTTAGCCGCAAGGACTGCCGTTCGGAGCCGTGGATTCATGTCCGGGTCCCCCCCGTTGCGGGCCGCAATCATGATTTCCTTGATAAGGCGTGTGAACGTTTTGCCGCGCTTGGCGTCGAGGGCGGCCTTCTTGTGCTTAATCGTCGCCCATTTTGAATGTCCTGACATTTCAACCTCTTAGGTAGGCGCCCGATTTCAAAACCGGGCTTCGCAATCCGCGGAATCCAACTAAAAAGAATAGCACAGCGTGCTCCGGCGGCGCGTCGTTCGACGCCTTCGGGTGCTACAATAACCAATTGCCGCAGACGTTCGTTGAACTCGCCGCGCAGTGGTTTCGGGACTCGGGGATACAGGAACCGGCGGGGGGCGTGGCGCGCTACTATCTCGCGGACCGGAAGAGGAATCTGCCGGTTTCAACCGAAATCACGGGCTACGCAATCAGTACCCTCCTCTACCTCCATTCACTCACCGGCGACGCTGCGGCGCTCGAATCGGCGGTCAGGGCCGGCCGTTTCCTCAACCGATCCGCCTGGATCGCGCCGCTCGCCCTATTCCCGTTTGAACTCGAGCAGCCCTTCGCCTATTTCTTCGACTGCGGAATCGTCGTTCGCGGACTGCTTGCCCTCCACCGCGCGACCGGGGACCAGGAATGCCTTGATATTGCCGCCGCCTGCGGCCGCACCATGGCCAGGGATTTTATCGCGCCGGGCGGCGACATCCACCCGATTCTCCAACTGCCTTCGAGGCAACCGATGGCCCGCGAGCCGCGCTGGTCCCGCTCGCCCGGCTGTTACCACCTCAAAGCCGCCCTCGCCTGGCACGACTTGTTCGAAGTAACCGGCGACCGGGACTTCGAGACTCACTATTGCAACGCGCTCGAACAGGCCTTGGCCACGCACGATAATTTTCTTCCCGGCCATGCCGATCGCGAACGAGTGATGGACCGGCTTCACGCGTATGCGTATTTCCTGGAGGGCATGCTTCCGCGACTGGGAGACCCGCGATGCGCGGAAGCCCTTCGCACGGGGCTTGACCGCGCGAGCGCCCTGCTGCTTGAGATCGGGCCTGTTTTCGAACGCTCCGACGTCCGTGCCCAACTGCTTCGGATGCGTCTCTTCGGCCACGCCCTCGGCGCGGTTCCGCTCGATGAGGCTGCCGCGTCCGCGGAGGCCGTCCGCATCGCCGCCTATCAGCGGGAAGATCCCGACCACTCGATTCATGGCGGATTTTTCTTCGGGAAAGAGGGGGAGCGTCTGCTCCCTTATGTGAATCCGGTTTCAACCGGATTCTGCGTGCAGGCTCTCGCCATGTGGCGGGAACACCGGAACGGTGGCGTCAAGACATGCGCGCGGATGTTGGTCTGAGCGTATTCCGGGCGCTGATCCGCGGCGCTTGGATTCGCGCGCTCAAGACGGTCCTTCGGGCCGAACCTCCGCCGTTCGACCCTAATCCGGTTCTACCCGAGGGCATCTCGGTCGTGATTCCATCCCGCAACGGTAAGGAGTTGCTGGCGCGGCTGCTGCCCGGTGTTTTCGCGGATCTGCGGAGTCTAACCTCGCAAGCCTTCGCTTCGCAAGTGATCGTTTCCGACAATGGCTCCGACGACGGCTCGGACGCTTTCCTCGAAGCCGAATACCCCGACTGCATCGTCGAAACGGACGCTCGGCCGCTGTCCTTCGCCGCGGCCGTGAACCGCGGCATCGCCCGCGCGCGATATTCGCACGTCTGCCTGCTGAATAACGACATGGTGATCGAACCCGGCTTCTTCGCCGCTCTCCGTGCCGCTTTCGACCGCGTCCCCGGCCTGTTCTGCTCGACGGCTCAGATTTTCCTTCCGCCGGGCGCGCGCCGCGAGGAGACGGGAAAGGCCGTGATGTCCGCGACCGATCCCAGAGACTTTCCCATCCGCTGCGAGCTTCCTTTTGAAGGCGAGGACCTCAGTTACGTGCTTTACGGAAGCGGCGGCTGCTCGCTTTACAACGCGGCAAAGCTGCGCGCGCTGGGCTCCGTCGATGAGATCTACGCGCCCGCCTACGTGGAGGATCTCGATCTGGGGTATCGCGCCTGGGCGCTCGGCTGGCCGACGATATTTGCGTCAAACGCGCGGGTCGAACACCGGCATCGCTCGACCACGTCGCGCTACTACTCGGAAGAGGAGCTGGAAACGATTCTCGAAATCAACTATCTTCGATTCCTTGCGCGCGCGGTATCTTCGCCTCAGGTTTTCTGGCGCTTGTGGCGGCGGGCTATCGGCCGTCTGCGGCGTCTGGCATCGGCCGGCAGGCTGGCGGCGCGGGCGGCGTTGACGGCGCACGTTGAGGCCCGCGCCGCTCCCGCGGTGGTCGACGAGAGCCGCTTCCTCGCCTTGACGGCGGGCAAGGTCGCGGTATTTCCCGGACAGGGCGATGAGCCGGCATTGGTGGCTTGGTGCGATCGTCTCGACACGCCACCGCGCGAAGTCCTGGGCCGGCGCCGGGAAGTAGTTTTGGTGGAGCGCTCCGCGCCGCAAGGGGCCTTCGAATACGCCCTCGAACTGACTCAGCGGAAACACACCTAAACAGAGAACGTTGCGCCGGGGCGCGCCCCTTGCGCGGCCGTTTCCCGGCATCGTCTATCTGAATATCCTTGCCACGCGCGGTCTGCTCGATGCCGCGGCCAACGCGAGCGGCGTCTTCATTCCCGCTCAGCCGCCCTGCATCGGAGACCTCGCTATCATAGCGGGGAGGGCGTTCCCTTGACTTGGTCCCGATACTTGTGGGAAAACTCCGGCATGGCGTTTTCCATCTGGCGTCGTGCCTTCTGCGCTTTCATCGTAGCGCTTCCGCTCGCAGGGCTTACCTCCGCCCGGGAGCACGTATCTTTTCGAACCCAGGATGGCGGGCTCGTCCATGCCGACCTCTACGGACAGGGTGACCGCGGCGTCGTCCTGGCCCACGGCGGCCGCTTCAACAAGGAGAGCTGGGAGAATCAGGCGCGGGAATTGGTGAAGGCTGGATTCCGCGTCCTTGCCATAGACTTCCGTGGGCGGGGCCAGTCGCGAGGCGGATCGCAAACGAGGCCGCCCGACGATGGCCTCCGCTTCGACGTTCTGGCGGCCGTGCGCTTTCTGCGATCAAAGGGCGCGAAGGCTGTGTCCATCGTCGGCGGAAGCATGGGAGGCGGGGCCGCCGCTGAGGCGTCGATTGAAGCTGAGCCCGGAGAGATCGATCGCATGGTGCTGCTGGCGCACTCGGCGATCGACAAGCCCGAGCGGATGAAGGGCAGGAAACTGTTCATCACGGCTCGCGGCGACCCGCAGGCGGACGGAAAGCCCCGGTTGATCAAAATCCGGGAACAATACGAGAAAGCCCCAGGCCCGAAGGAACTGGTGATCCTTGAGGGGACGGCGCACGCCCAGTTCATTTTCGAGACGGACCAGGGGGAGCGGCTGCTGCGCGAAATTCTGCGCTTTCTGTCAGCGCCGTAAGCACGGCGCGCACGGCGTCGCGGTTCATGCCTTGCTGGGACCAGCACTTGGTGCTCCCGCCAGCCAACCGAGCCGATGCGCCCCGGGCCTGGGACCGAATCTCGGCTCGACCAGACAAATTCTAAAGAGCCGCGTCCTGACGGCGACCGCCACCAGAGAGTTCCGATTTCTTGGCAACCCGCCGCGTCGCATCGGCCTCGGGCGTCCGCTCGGGCGCGACCCCTCGCAGACCCTCCAAGTTAACACCTCCTCGCAAATGTTGGACACTTCCAATTGGCGGAGAATCGGACATTTCCATTTGGCGCCGGCAATCGCTGAAGTGGCAAGTATATTCCAATCGAAGAATGAGCCTGAAGGAGGAAGGGAGCGAACAGCCGCGGGGCCTCCTTTCTTGAGTTGAGAATGACCAAAAACTGCCCATACGCCGTACAATCTCCGGGGCCGACCAACGGGAGGTGGGACACCGCCCCCG
>CAMDED010000040.1 GCA_945893365.1 Candidatus Sulfopaludibacter sp. SbA3
CGCCCGTTCGACGAGCCGATGTTCGCGCGTACCCGCTCTTGCCCACTGCCGTAAAGTCTGCTCTTCTTCAGCGGTCAAGGAAACCACAGCCGGTTGGCTCATAGTTCATGATTGCAGACTTCGCTGATTTCTGCAAGTAGGTACTAGTCGATCAAGCAAAACGCGAAGCAGATACGCGACCTCTGTGCCCGGTGTGCCCCGGTAGGAATGCAACTCATCTACAACGAGGTGAAATATGTGGCCCTCGTCTGCTTCAAGCCAGCGGCGCGTCTGCTCAAAGATGCCGGACTCAACAGTTCGCATCAGCATGATGTTGAGCATTGAGTAATTCGTGATCAGGATGTCCGGCGGATGGTCCTGTATATCCCAACGCGACCACATCTCTGCCCCATCCATCGCCGGGAAGTATCGTTTGGCGTCGGGTGTACCTGCCGCGCGTTGGGCGTGTAGCTGTACTTCTTTGAGCTCTTTTCGCAAGCGCGCGATATTGCTGTTATCGCTTGAATCGCCCGATACGGGGGTGAGCTTGTTATATCGCCCGAAGTAGAAGCGGTTGCCTAGCCGATTCGCGTCGAGCCAGTCGTGAGCGGTCTGGCTGTCGAGGGCTTCGCGGAGCCGAATAAGCTGATCCTCCACTAGCGCATTAAGCGGGTAGAGTAGGAGGGCGCGAACCGCAGGTGGCCGCAATGCCCTGTCTTCGTGACCGCGCTGTGGTGTGCGAGGGCCGTAGCGAGTATTCTGCCCTTGAAATCGCCTATGCCGGTCATCCCACCAATCCCAGTTTGGCGGTCTCGCGCCGGGAGCGCCCCAGTTCGCCGATTCACGAACGAGCGCTGCCAGGATGGGCAACAGGAAGCACTCCGTCTTCCCTGACCCAGTACCCGTAGTCACAACCACGTCGCGACCGTTTACGGTGCACGCTTCGAACGATTCCTGCTGGTGCAGATAAGGCTCCAGGTCGGGGCGAAGTAGGCCGCATCTCACGAAATCAGCCAACTCATCCACGGCCGACGCTCCCCAGCTCCTATCGAGAATTCCGTGGGCCATCATGCGGAAGTCGTGTCCGCACGTTTTATAGACAGGTACTGGTTCGATGAGCGGCTCACGCCAGATGAAGCCGTCTCGGTCGAGCATCGTCTGGCGCTCCCTCGAGAGGTCGGCGTAGCGAAGGTCAAAGGGGCTGTTGATGTAGCGCAAATACATCCGCCGCAGGCTCTCGAACAGAGCAATTGGATTGTTCATCTGAGGTCCTGCCTAAGGATTTGGGCAGCGAGCCGGGCGATGTTTTCTGGCACGTGAGAGTATGTCAATCGTACGTTACGCGGGTCAAATGTTGGAATCAGGCCGGAACAAAGTACCAGCGCGCGCTCCATCAGAAGCATCGGCCGGCAAGTCGCCGGTAACGCAAGCGTGCGACCAACCCGGTCGTAAAAAAGCACTTGTTTCCGTCGGCGGCGAAGCAGCGCGTAGATCCCAATGGCACGCCGGACTTCATGTGTGGACCCCTCCCACCGTAGGAAATATCGAGGAGGTTGGAAGTGAATGGTGAATCTGAACAGCCCAGTTCGTCTCATACTGGCTTCGGCACGCCGTACGGCCTGCCATCTGAGCTGTTCGACCTGAAACTCATCTATTTCCCAGTCCGCTCCGTGCCGAAACTCATCTTCAGTTTGGCGATAGTCCGGCGGCGCGGCTATGGGCAACTGCAAGATGATCGCTAGCGGCGCATCCGGTTGGTAACGAGCACCAGCCCCTGCGGCGATTCGGACGAAGTCGCTTTCTTGTTCGCCGAACACGCGCAGCACCGTGGGAGTACCGGAGTCTTGGATGCTCTCCAAGCCCATATCGTTCGCTGCCGTCTTAAACCGTCTGAGGAAATTATCCGAGCGGGCTCCACACAAGACACCCATATGGCGTCCATCGGCGGAAGAGCCTGCGAGTACCGGCGGAGCTACTCGCCAGCCATCCTCGCATTCATGTGCAAAAAACTCAACATGTGCCAGTCGCTCCAGATTGAGCCTCAGGCGCTTGTGAAGTGGAAACTCGTTTCCTTCTGAAACCTCCTCAGCACCGCACAGCTGCTCGACCGCAGCGCGGAATTGGCGCCACGAGCCCTCGCGTCGCGCCGAGATCCAGAGCAGGAGTTGGTCTGCGCTCATCGCATGGCTTTCCAAAGCCGTTTGGCTTCGGCGCGATAACTCCTCCAAAGAGCGATCGCCTGTTCATTGCCCGTGGACACGGCCAGCCCCTTCCTCCCAGCGTCGGCAATGACCCTGGACCATTCCGCAATAGCCCTATCTCTTCCCCGGTGTCTGGTCGTCCGCCTGATTTGTCGCACTGGCTCGATTGCACCCACTGGCACAACTCGAGCGTGTCGTTTGTCCAGATGTGCCGGATTTCTTGGCAGCGCCCACACGGGCTCGAACGGAACCAAAGCGAGACCGGTTGCCGTGTGCAAATCCTGACGGGGTTGACAAATGAAAATCTGGCCGGGCTCAGCCCCTACCAGGACCGGATTTTGTGAGGGAACGCGAACCTTCCAGCGCCGACCGAGCTGCTCATGATGGCAGTAAGCGCCGCAGATCGATTCCCCCGTGCCGAGATCGTATGCGTTCCACACCTGCCACTCCTCTTTGCATCCCCGAAGCCCGTACGAAACGCGCTGATCGGCAAACCACAACTCGTGAGTTCCCTCGGCATCCCATCCCGGAGCCTCGTAGCTCTGGCTATCGCTCAGCAGGGCTTCGATTCCATCAATCTTCACAACAAACTCCCGTTCGATCTGGCCAGCAAATTGAATCCGCGGGGGGTGACCCAGCAGCCACGTCCGACTCTCCAGGCGGATACCGCCAGCGAATTGGGGCTTAATGTCTGCCACCGGACAGAGGGCGTTAAGAATGTCCCGTTCAGAGCGCGAGGGAACCGCGCGCGTGGGCCTGACGCGGCGGAAGAGCAACCAACCCGGAGGCACGCCAGGATATGACTGGTCCAAGACCAGGGGCTCGGGGCAACCTGCGTCCGCGAGAGCATCGAGCACATCCTTTTGCAACGACATCGTTGCCAACACGAGGTGTTCCTGATTGAGCGACAGCCGCGCCGCCGAAACGAAACCACTCAGACCAATGTCGTTCCCGGGAATCAATACATAGAGTTCACGACCCCCTAAAACCCAACGCCATTTCCGGTGCTCAGCATCCCGTCCGCGCCACTCGATGCCGCTACGAAGTCCAGAACCCATGTCAGGCAGCGTCACATCCTGATAACGGTCATCCTGAAGTCGTACGAATTCAAAATCTCCCTGCGTGCCGGACACTTCCAATTCCGCGGGCATTCCCCGCCGCCAGTCCGCCACGAGCGCCAAAGTCCGCACACCATCTCCACGGGAGTTGAAAATCAAGTGAAGCAGTATACTCGCTTCGGATTCACGGTTGAGCCCATCGGTCCCTGACGTCTTGCGAATGTTCTCCTCACGACCACCAGCTTTATCCATGGGCCGCACAGGCTCCAACCCGCGATAGACTGGCGTTCGCTCTCGTGACTTTCCTACGACTGCCGTCGGGATCTTGGCTGGTTCAGGTTCCGATAGCCACACGGTGAGGTTTTTTGAAATCTCCAGTGCTGATGGAGAGTTGTCGCCGTCGCTTTCGTCAACTTTTGCACGTTCCCTCAAACCGACTTGCGCACCTGATGGCCAACCGCCATCGTCCGGATCGTCCGGTGGTGCACTTTGAGTAGAGGGAAATCCACTCGTTTCATCCATTGCGAATTCTAATGTAGACGACTCTGGTCCAGGATCGAGAACGCCCTGGGCATCTGTGAGGGGCTTACCCTCTGGAGCCGGTGCGGCATCCGAGGTGGAGAGAGGCCGTGGGGAATAGTCGTGCTCCGAAGGTTCCGAACCAGGTCCGCAAATGGACGGATGTTCATCAACGGCCGTCGGTACATCAGGTTCCGGCAGGACTAATTGACCGGCATCGAACTCGCCTGAAATATCCGGACTAATTACCTTCGCCGGAACATCGGCGATGCCTGCAGAAATACAAGTAGCCTCTGGCAAAGAATCGGAGGGCACAACCTCCGCGAGCAGAGACCCCATTTTAACAATTGGACTGGCGGTAGCGTGGATTGTCCTATCTTCGGAGGCTTCTTCGGTCGCTGTCGCGGACGAATTCAATCTGTCGCAAAAGTGTTGGGGATCCGTTTAGGCGCTCAGCTCTGATTGGCTAACGTTGTCGGCACGCTCCAGAACTGGCTCTGAGGTAGGAATCTTCTGCGTGCCAATACCCGAAAGGGAATCGCGCTTCCGCCTCTTGGCCAACGACCAAATGGCAAGAGTCGAGCCTATAATTACCATCAGGAGCCGAATCATGGCGTCCCCCTAGACTACGCTGTTTGCAACCGTCTCCACAATGTATAACTAATAGTACTTGACGGACGCTGGGTTGCATCAAAAACAGCGGATGTTGGCAGAGGTCGGCAAACTAGGACGATCAAGGAGGCCCGGAGCCGGGATGCTGGAGATTCAGTTCGGCCACGGCTTCACATCGTCAATTCGAAAATACCAGTGGGACCTATTCGATCTTGCGAAACTCGGGGCCTTCAGCTTCGCGCTTAATTTCCCTGAGAAGTACACGCGCCGCGCTTCATCGCTATCAAAATGCAGTCCGAGGCACTCAACGGGACCGGCTTCGGCCGCACAACTGATCACTCATCGCGTGAACTGCCCCCGACTTCCATGCACTGGCGCAATGTGCCGCCGGGTACTCAGACCAAAGCAAATGAATGGTGGCCGCCTTTGCGCTGGCGAAGGTCTCTTGGGAACGGCGACGCTACGTCTGCAACTCTCTCATGAGCGCTTCCCGCGTCGCTGGAACGACGTTGATGTTCAAATCCGGCTGTTCCAGCAGCAGCCACTGTTGGCTTTCCGCGTCGCGCTCAGGCGTGATGGCGAGAGGCTTCCTGAAGTGCCGTCGCGCGGCGGACGATTTCCGTAATCTCACACCCAGTCTTATCCAATTCCCCCGCCACCCGGATGTGACGGGGCCTCATGCGCCGGACTCCATGAGATCCCGCAGGAATCGAACGATGCGGTCGCGGTTGCCTATCAAGCTTGAGAACTGCTTTTCGCACACGTCCGTGAACCGGGCCAGCACTTTTCGGTTGACCTCTTCCTGATCTTCGAAAACGCCCAGGGACTGGTGTGCCATCCCCCACTTCTCGAGTTGCAACAGCGCAATCGTGGCATCGCGAGTGCGGTCGTCGTTGGGCAGGGCGAAGACCATCAGGGGCCGCCTTACACCGTTGATCGGGCAATCCACGGCGTAGCTGGCCTGAGGGTCGTGCGCGGGGGCGTGCCAGTTGAAGACGCGTCGCGCGTCGGGAACCGTTTCCTCGATGAGCGAGTGGAAGTCCTCCATGAGAGTGGACCTGACCCGCTCGCGCGTCAGGAAGGCGACGTCGGTAACTTTGAGGAGAGCTTGCACGAAGCTGTAAAGGGCGTCTCCGAACCGTTCCTCCACAACACGAGCGATCAACTCGCCGTCCCGGTCCTCAACGCGGAATGCGTCTAGCGCGCCGCTGATGATCTTCTGACGGGTCCCCTTCCGGAGGTCCTTTTCATCCAGGTCATAGGTCAGGTGCATGTAGGTGTGGCCCTCATCCGAGAGGACCCATGCGTTCTCCCGCTTTTTCAAGACTATGGCGAGGTGATCCCCGTCTTCGAAGAGGAATGGAGTGAAGACACGGAACCGCTCATCACCCTCCAGGACGATCCGGACCTTGGCGCAGACCTTTTCACGGAACGATTTTTCAATGACGTCTGTATTCATGCCTCACTCACTCTCATCGAAGGGATGGAGATTGGGGCCGGGCTGCCTCTCGAACCCGCAATCGTCCACCAGGCAGAGGAGCGCGCTGTCAAAGTCCCCAAAACGGTCTGTCGCTTCGGCGTAGGCATCCTCGCGCATTCCGAGTTCCCGATACCGTTCGGTCGCCATGTGAATGTGGAAGTCGTAGAACGCGCTCGCCTCGATCTGGTTGGTGTGTTCATGGCTTTTCCCGTTGTGGCGCAAGCGGAATAGCTGGTTGCTGTCTGAGGGGCAATACGCGTCCGGCAACGGCTTGCGTGGCGGATCCGATTCAGGCGCGGCTTTTGAATCGACGAGCAAACGGGTGATTCTGAACTGCACAAGGCAATGGGGGAAGCCCACGGTGACGGCGGCGAAGGCGCCAGCCTCCCCAACAGCACAAAAGGCGATTGCCCCCCACCCTCACCACATTCGACGGCAAAATGTGGCAGTTGTCTTGTGGTATCCGTTTAGATGCACGGCCTTCGCCTCGGGGGTGGCCTGAGGACTTTCGATCCCGCAACTGCCGCCGACCTTGAGCGTGGCGCGGCAAGCCGGTCGCTACCGGCCGCTTGTGCGATACCACTCGAGCGTCAGGCGCAACCCCTCTTCAAAAGAATATTTCGGATCGTGTCCGAGATCCCGAACGACAGCCTTGGTGCAGGCCTGCGAGTCGCGCACATCGCCCGCCCGCGGAGGAGCGTGCAGCGGCGGGATCTCGACGCCTTCAAACTTCTGCAGCAGACTCCAGGCCTGGTTCAGAGTGATCCGGCCACCGTTTCCGCCGTTGTACATCCTGCCCGAAACGCCGGCCGCTCGGGCGGCTTTCAGATTCAGCTGCGCAACGTCTTCGACGTACGTAAAGTCGCGCGACTGCTCGCCGTCTCCGAAAATCGTGGGCGCGTTGCGGGCAAGAATGCACTTGATGAACAACGACAAAACCCCCGAATAGGGGCTCGTGGGATCCTGCCGGGGTCCGTAAACGTTAAAATACCGCAGGCTCACGGTATCGACGCCAAAACACGAAGTATAGACGCTCGCGTAGTATTCGCCGGTGAGCTTCTGGAGCGCGTAGGGAGACTTCGGCGCGGGCAGCATGGTTTCCACCTTCGGCTGCGCGACAGTATCGCCATAGGCCGAGGAAGACGCGGCGTAAACCAGCCGGCGGACCTGGGCCGAGGCCGCGGCGCGCATTACCTGAAAGGTCCCATCGATGTTGACTTCATGAGAGGGTACCGGATCGTCGATCGAAAGCGGAACGGAAGGAATCGCCGCTTCGTGGAAAACCACCTCGGCGCCCTCCATCGCCCCTCGCAGAGCGCCGTAGTCGCGAATGTCGACGCGGTGCAGGTCCACGGAAGATCGAACTTCTTCGAGGTTCTCCTCCGTTCCGCTGCGAAGATTGTCAATTACAGTTACTTTGGAAGCGCCCTCTCGGAGCAGGGCTCTCACGATCGCGGAACCGATGAACCCGGCGCCGCCCGTCACCACGTATTTAATCATTTGTTCAGTTCGGCGATTTGCCCTTCGAGCCGGCGCAGCGATTCACTGGCGATCGTCTCCGCGCCCGGCGTAAAGTCGAAGGCTTCAAGTGAAATCCACGCCGCGTACGCCTGCCTCTGGAGAGCCGCGAGCATGGGCTTGAAGTCGTAAGCGCCCGTCCCCGGATGGCGTCCGTCCATCTCGTTGACGTGGACATGCTTGATGACGTTGCGGTGGCGTTCGATCAGCGCGGCGTGGGGCTCGATTTCGTTGACGGCGTTATGCACGTCGAACATCGTGCGGATGGAGGACATGCCGATCTGCTTCACGAGCATCGCCGCCTCGTCGAGACTGGTGACGACATCGCTATCCTGCACGGGAAGCGCTTCAATCAGGATGGTGACGCCGCGATCCTGGGCCTGCGGCGCAACCGAAACCAGGCCGTCCACATAATGTTTGGTAGCCTCGGACGGCGTGAGGCCCCCGGTCGAACCGCGCTGTTTGGGCGATCCGAACACCATGATGCCGTTCGGACCGAGGTCGGCGCACAGGTCGATCAGATTCCGTATGTGCAGCCAGGATTTCTCGCGCAGGGCGGCATCGGGCGTGGTCACGTGGAGGCCCTTCGGACTGACCATGATCCAGTGAAGTCCGACAAACTGGAGGCCTTCGGTCTCGATGACCGAGCGGGTCTCCTGCCGCTGTGCCGCGGTGAGCGCGGCGGGGTCCTCGGCGAGCGTGAAGGGCGCGATCTCGATCCCCGAATAACCGATTCTCCGGATCGCCTTGCACGCGGCGGTGAAGGGCCAGTCCTGAAACACTTCGTTGCAGATAGCGTGGCGGAATATGAAACTCATGGGGAGACTTATTCCGTTATAACATGCACGAGTTTGAATGTGTCCCGCGGGGGTGGCAACCAAACCATCGATCGCCTACGCGCCTCTGCCGGCGTGCGAATGCATTATTGACCGATCGGGCCGCTTCAAGGCAACCTTTCTTACCGTGAAAAATCGAATTCCCCGTACCCAAGGCGAGCCGGCACGGCGGCATTTTTTCGCCACGACTATTAAGACCACCGGGCTCGCCGCCCTCTACGCGGAGCTTCCGTAGGGATGGGCCGGGACTTTCTACGCTAGTGACGCGCCCGAAAAAAGCGACCTCCGTCTCGGGATTGTAGCGGTAGCCAGTTGCGCCTCCCTCGTCATAGCCCACAAGAAAGGCTTCCTCAAGAAGTACGGCGTCAATTCGACGCTCTCAAAGGAGAACGGCTGGGCGGCGGCGCGCGACAAGTTGAACCGTGGCGAAAACCACGCCACGCACCTGAAGTACAGACAGAGTGTCGCATCGAATCTCGGCGCCTCGGGCTCGCCCAGGATCCCCATTTTCGGGAAAACCACGCGGGAAGGCAACCGCACGCATAGTCGGGAGGCGTTCCGGATTCGGCCGCCCTGCCTGGCGCCCTCACGGCGGTATGACCGGGCCGCACGCGCCGGTGAAGGGCTAGTTCCAGACCTATTCCGTCAGAACATGCACAAGTTTGAATGTGTCCCGCGGGGGCTCGAGAACGCCGCCGCGAAAGGCGCCAAGGGGAACGCGCCGGATAAAGCCTTCGAGCACGCGGCGGTCGAACCGGGCGAGATCCCTAACCGCAAGCGCCATCGATTCCGGACTGGCGTTGACGCTGCCGAACACGATTTGGTTCTTCATCACCAGGTCGAGAAAAGAAATATGTCCGGCTCCCACTCCGCCGCCAAGCACTGCGTAAACCCCGCTCGGACCGAGGCAGCGGAAGCCGGCGAAGGCGGCTTCGGGAGAGCCGGTCGCTTCCACCACGAGGTCCGCCCGGGGCGCGTGGCCGTCAAGCGCCGTGCAATAGCCGATTCCCGCGGAGACGATCTTCGAGACCCTTGGATGCGAGCCGGGCTCGGCCGAATGAATGGCGACTTCAATTCCACGAGCCTGAAGAGCGAGCGCGGCGAGAAAACCGATCGGCCCCGCGCCCAGCACAAGCGCGCGCTCGATGGGCTCTTCATGGAGCCGGATCGCCTTTTCGATGGCCTTTTCCACCACACTCAGAGGTTCGGTCAACACCGCGAAGCGCGCGATCTCCTCAGGAACAGGGATCAGATCGCCGGCGAAATCGACGGCTCGTTCACTCATGTATCCGTGCCGGCGAAAGATGCCGCGTTCGGTGTAAGCGCCGCTCACGCACAAGTCGCGGCGGTTGCGCTCGCAGGCGCGGCAGGCGGGTGCGCAGGCTCGCCGGACCGTGGGCACGACCCAGTCTCCGGGTTTCAATCGCGTCACCGCTCCACCGGCGGCAAGGACCCGGCCGAGCGCTTCATGGCCCGGAATCAGAGTCGTCTCGCCGGACGGAGCTTCGCCCCGCGCAAACGCGGCGAGATCGCGGTCGGTGCCGCACACTCCAACCTCCACGACTCGAATCAGAACCTGATTGTCCGAATCGAAAACCGGCTCGGGGACGTCTCCCTCCTCGATTCTCCGTGAGTTAAGGTCGAGCCAGACGGCTTTCATCGTTCTCGCGATTCTCGCTTCATCCCTTCCTCGCCGCGGATTTTCGCGCCACGACGATGAGCGAGAGCCCCTGCCACGGCAGCAGCTTATCGATGTTGCGCCAAATCCACACGGACTTGTCGAACAGCTTCAGCACAAGCTTGTTGATGGACGTCCGGCCGAGAACCTTGCCATAGAACCACCATGCCGGCACGCCGATCCTGTTGACCTCAATCGCATCCTCGATCTGAAGACCCGCTCGCTCCGCCGCTGCCCGCACGGTTGCCGCGTCGAACCGGCGGCTATGTCCGGCAAACCGGTCGAGCGTTCCAAACAGTCCCTCGCCTTGCGGGACCAGCGCGACCAGCGCCCCTCCCGGCTTGAGCGTTCGAACAAGCGAGGCCAGCGTCCGATCGGGATTCGGCGTGTCCGCCAGAACGTTGAGCGCGAGCACGGTGTCGAAGGATTCTTCGAGGCCGTCGAAATCCGCATCCACGGACGGGTCGATGCGCCGCACCGTGACGTTCGGCGTGCGAAGAAAGCGGTTGTTCAGGGCGTGGAGATGCAGCGGGTCCTTCTCGGCCGCGACGTACATCACGCGGCGGCTCATCGTGCGGGCGGCAATGTTGCCGATCCCCGCTCCCAATTCAAGCACCGTGTCGCCCATGTGAGGGCGCAGCACGCGGATGATCCAGCTGATGTACTGCGGCGTTCCCGTGAGAGTGTTCAACGACCCTCGTCCGTAAGGCTCCGAGTACAGATCGTCGATCAGCCAGAAACGCAGAATCACCCCCATCGCTTTGACGCCGTCCTTCCACCCTATCTTTTTACCTTCCTCGTACGTCCGGCCATGGTAGCTGATGGGCACCTCGTAAACCCTCAGCTTCCTTTTGGCGCACTTCACTACGATTTCAGGCTCAAATCCGAACCTGTTTGAGCGGATGGGAATGCTCTTAAGAAGATCCGTGCGGAACGCCTTGTAACCGGTCTCCATGTCCGTCAGGTTGAGATTGCAGAACATGTTCGAGATCAGAGTCAAGGTCTTGTTGATGACCGAGTGCCAAAACAAGAGCACGCGGGTCTGTTCGCTCACAAGATAGCGGGAGCCGAAAACGGCGTCGGCGTGGCCGGTGACAAGGGGCAGCAGCAGGCGCGGATACTCCGCCGGGTCGTATTCGAGGTCGGCGTCCTGAATGAGGCAGAAATCGCCCTCCGCATACCCGATCGCGGTGCGAACGGCCGCGCCTTTTCCTTTGTTCACCTCGTGCCGGTAGAGGCGAATTTCCGGGTGCGCCGCGGCCAGGCGCTGAAGAATGGCGAAGGTGCCGTCGGTCGAAGAATCGTCCACCATGACAATCTCCCGCGTCATGTCTTCGGGTAAGGGGGCGGCAAGCACATGGGAAATACAACGCTCGACGACCGTGCGCTCGTTGTAAACCGGCATCAGGATGGAAAGCTTCATCTGGCAAAAGCCCGGCGGGTATAATGAGTGCGGAGTGTCAAATGAGCCAACACACGAGCAACGATACCAACAGGCGGGACTTCTTCAAGAATAGCGGAATTGGCGCTGCCGCGGGCTTTACGGCAGGTTTCACCATCGTCAAACCGGAGCAGGTTCGCGGCTCTCAGGCGAACTCGGCGCTATCGGTGGGATTGGTGGGCGCCGGCCGGCGCGGGACGGCGATCGCGGGTATATTCGCGCGCAACGAGTTCGCGAAGATCGTCTCGATCACGGACATTTACGACGATCAACTGGAAGCCGCTTCGAAAAAATTCGCCGGGGCGCGCAGGTTCAAGAGTATCAACGACGCGCTGGCGAGCGAGGTGGATGCAATCTACATCGCGACGCCGCCCTATCTGCACCCGGAGCATTTCGAGCTGGCGGTGAAAGCGAAGAAGCACATCTTCATGGAAAAGCCCGCGGGCGTCGACCCGGCAGGGTGCAAACGAGTGATCGAGGCCGCGAAGATAGCGGACAAGAACAAGCGAATTTCGGTCGATTACCAGCAGCGGTACGGCAAGGATTACAAAAAAGCGTACGCCATCGTGAAGTCGGGCGAGCTGGGCGGGATCAAGATGATTCGCGCGGCGTGGCTGGGAGGCGATCTGCCGCGGCGGTCGGGGCATAAGGCGAGCGAGGAGAAAGTCCGCAACTGGCTTTTCTACCGCGAGCTGGGGGGCGACATCATCGTCGAGCAGAACTGCCATAATCTCGACGTGGTGAACTGGTTCATGGGAACGCACCCGGTAAAGGCTTCCGGTTACGGCGGGCGGCAGGTGCGTACCGACATCGGCAACATCATGGACAATCTGGCCGCGACGTTCCAGTTCGAGAACGGCCTGGTGTTCAGTTACAGCGCGAATCAGTTTTCGACGGGCGGATTCCAGGACATTTCAGAGACGTTCATCTGCGAGCGCGGTGCGATCACGACGTCGCGGCGCGGCTACAAACTGTACAACGGCAAGGATCGCAATGCGCCTCCGGTCGAAGTAGTTACGGCGGGCGACATCACGGTGGACGCCGTCAACGAATTTGTGGACGGAGCGCGCAACGGACACATCGAGAACGCGGGTTTCACGGCGGCCGAAAGCACGCTTACGGCGATCATGGCGCGGGAAGCGATTTACAGCGGGAAAGTGGTGACGTGGGGAGACGTGTGGAAGGGATGAGGGCTGCCATAGCGGCAAAAGCGGCGCCGGAGCCGGGCCGGATTAGACTTTCGGAAGCGCGTATAGATTGAGCTCCTTCATCGGGTAGTGCTTAACGTTATCTGTGATGAGAGTGATTTGGTGATAAATCGCCACGGCCGCAATCGTCGCGTCAGTCGCGGCCAGAGTGGTTCCCTTGCTGCTGTAGTCTCGCTTGAGCAGACCAGCCAGGCGGGCGACCGGCCAAATGATTGAATAGTATTGCAGGCTCTGCAACAGCTCCAAGGTTTGAGCTTCCTCATGCGGCCGCAGGCCGGCGTGGACTTCGGTGACATTGATGGCGCAACACGCCAAGAGATGGCCTTGATGCAGGAGTTCTTTTAGAAGATGGTCTCGATGCCGCTTGCCGTTGATAGTGTCGATGATGACGCTCGTGTCGAGAAGATAAGTCGCCATGTCAGCGGGAGGCTACTTTCTGAAAGCGCTCCTCGTCCTGCCGCCGCATTTCGTCCACCCACTTGGCCGCGCCCTGCATCAATTCGGGGTGGTCTTTGTCTTTCCAGGAGCCGGCCGCGGCTTCGAGCGCCTTAAGCTGCCGCAGGCGCATGAGTTCTTTCTCAGCCGCTTGAACAAGAAAGGCGCTGCGGCCGCGCTTGCCGACCAAGGTGTCAATTGCGGCGGCCAGTTGCTGGGGAATGACGATATGTGTGCGTTTAAGGTTCATGGCGTTAGGCCCACTCTTAGTTTAACAGGCTGTGTGAATCCGTCAACTACGGATAATCACATCACATCAGGCTGAACGGATCGACATCGATCACCAGCGCCGTCGCGTTCCACTTCTGCTTCAGCGCAAACTCGCGGGCCCGCTGCAGGAAGTCCTTGAGCGCTACGCGGCTGGCGGCCTTGATCAGGAACTGATACCGGTATTCATTCTTCAACCTCGGCACGGGAGCCTCCGCCGGACCCATCATCCTCAGCTTCTCGGGCGCAGGCTGCAGGAACCAGTTCAACTCCGACGTCAACTTTAGCGCGTGCTCCTGCTTCTCGCTGCGCACCAGAATGTTCGCCATCGCGCTGAACGGCGGATAGTGCATCAGCCGCCGGAAATTCAATTCCTTTTCGTAGAACGTCTGATAGTCGTGTTTGGCCGCCATCCGCACGGCGTAGTGATCCGGATTGATCGTCTGGATGAGCACGATCCCCGGCAGATCTCCCCGCCCCGCGCGCCCGGCGACTTGCGTCAACAACTGAAACGTACGCTCCGCCGCGCGAAAGTCGGGCATGCCGAGGCCGACGTCCGCCGAGACGACTCCCACGAGCGTAACGTTCGGAATGTCGTGGCCCTTGGCGATCATCTGCGTGCCTACCAGAATGTCGAAGCTGCGCTCGCGAAAGCCTTGGAGAATCGTCTCGTACTGCCGCTTGCCGGACGCCGTGTCGCGGTCGAGCCGCGCGATTCGCGCTTTCGGAAATTCCCGATGCAGCTCCTCCTCCACCTTTTCCGACCCCACGCCCAGAAAATAGATGTGCTCGCTCTGGCATTTCGGACAGTGTTCGGGAACCTTCTCCGCGTAGTTGCACACATGGCAGAGCATTCGGCGGTCGCGCCGGTGATAGGTGAGCGTGAGCGCGCAGTTGGCGCACTGCACTCGTTCTCCGCAGGAGCGGCACGCCACGAAACTCGAAAAGCCGCGCCGGTTCAGAAGCACCATGGTTTGCTCGCCATTCTCGAGCCGGAATCCGATCGCTTCGATCAGACGGCGTGAGAACGTGGCCTGCTTGCGCGTTTCGAGAAACTCCTGCCGCATGTCGATGATTTCCACCTGCGGCATGGGCCGCGCCTCCACGCGCTCGTTCAGTTCAATGAGCGCGTACTTCCCGCGCTCCGCGTTGTAGCGCGTTTCGAGGCTCGGAGTGGCCGAACCGAGCACCACGCAGGCTCCCGCGGCTTGGGCGCGTACGAGCGCCACATCCCGTCCGTTGTAGCGCGGCGTTTCCTCCTGCTTGTAACTCTGGTCGTGCTCTTCATCAACCACGATCAGGCCCAGATCGGGAATCGGGGCGAAAATTCCGGACCGCGTGCCCACGACGACGCCCGCCGCGCCGGCCTGAATGCGCCTCCATTGTTCGGCGCGCTCGGTATCGGTAAACGCGCTATGCAGGATCGCCACCTTGGCTCCGAAGCGGCCGAAGAACTGACCCGCAACCGCGGGCGTAAGCGCTATCTCGGGCACCATCAGGAGTGCGCCCCGGCCTATCGATAAAGCCACTTCGATGGCATTCAGATAGACTTCGGTCTTACCCGAACCCGTCACGCCGTGAAGAAGAAACGCGGAGAATTGCCTCGAGCGGATGGCGGCGGCGATGTTCTCGAAGGCTTCCGATTGCGCCGCATTGAGCGCGTGAGGCGTGCGGATCGGTCCCGAGGCATTCGTGCCGGCCATCGTGCGCACGGCGGTCGCGAACCCCTTTCGTGCGAGCGAGCGGGCGGCAGCGCCGAAGCCGCGCATGGTTCCTTCGAGGTCCTTCAGGTTGTGCGACCCGGGATGCAGATCGAGAAAGGCAAGCAATTCCCGCTCGGCCTTGGGCAGTTTGACTTCTGCCGGCCTCTTTTCCGAAAGCTCGATTTGCAGACGGTCGCCGGGCGCCTTTAGCGGGTCGCGTTCTTCCCGCATCTGCTCGGCGATCACGAATCCGCGGCGCTCGAGAGACTTCAGGGCCTTGTCCGCGAGCGGGAGTTTCTTCGCGAGATAGGCTGCCGAAAGCGGGCGTCTCTCGATCAGACGCAGCACCTGCACCACGGGATCCTCGGGCGAGGCGTCGAACAAGAGCTGACGCACCGCATCGCGGCCCGCATCGGAAATCGAATACGTCTTCCCGGAGCGGATCTCGGCGGCCAGCGGCAGCATGGAACGCAGCACTTCGCCGAGAGGAGCGCAGTAGTAGCCGGCAATCCACTTGCCGAGCGCAAGCAGATCCGCGCCCAGCACGGGAACGGTGTCGATGAGGCGCAATGCTTCGCGCGCCGCAATCTCGGGCGGCGGCGTGTCGTCGTGGCAGCGGAGAACGACGCCGGTCATCTTTCGCGTGCCGAAGGGGACCACGACCCGGCAGCCCTCCCTTACGCGATGGCGCAGGGTATCCGGAAGGGAGTAAGTGAACGGCTGATCGAGCGGAACGGGGAGACTGACGTCGCAGAATCTCGGCATCCTCAGGCTTCCGTCGGGTCTTCGCTCAGGGCTTCTCTCAAGTCTTGCGGATTTCGCGATTCAAGTCTTCAAGCACTTCCTGCCGCCGTTCCCCTTGTATTTCCGCCTCCATCCGGCGCAGCGCGACGCCCACCACGTCGCGATGATGCAGAGTGGAGCCGAGACCTTCCGACAAACCCAGCCATAGGTCGTGCAGGCGGTCCAGATCTTCCGGCCAGAGCCGCGGCGGATGCGGACCGAGATTCACATACACCGAGGGCCGTCCGGGGCTGATCACTTCAAGCGAAAACGGATGCCGGGGTTCAGGCAGGCGCTCCCATGCCAAGCCGATCTTTCGCGCCAGATCTTCGGACGCCATCTTGGGAGAAACCCCGCTGACCAGACGCGACGCCTGCACCTTCGCCGCCGTTTGCACCATGGCGTCGAACGGGTCGATGCCCGGAACCACGAGCAGGTCGACGGTCTTGCCCTCCTTTTCCGCCATGGTGACGACCGCCGAGAACAACTCGCGCTCGTAGTCGGAAAAGAGCTGGTTATCGCCAAGCTCGTACTCGCCGGCGCCGGTTGAGACGGGGCGCACCGTCATCACCACGATATCGTGACGCCGCAGATTCGTCTTCTCCAGCACGTTGTGGAAGTGGGCCATCCGGTGATAGTCGCGGACCGCTACCAGAACGCAGCCCGGCCGCGCGTGGATGGTGCCGCCCGTTATTTCCGGACGGTGATCGAGATTGAATTCTTCAAGGCCGGACTTCTGCTGAATCTTTTTACTATTGATATGTTCGGATATCGTGAAGACGACAAAAAGAAACGCGGTAAAGCCGACACCGTACACTGTGGCGACCTTCTTCGTGAACAGATTCGCGATCGCCACAAGGAACAAAACGGATGTCGTGAGCGCGAGTCCGGCGGGAAATTGCACACCGCCGATCGTGAAGTTCAACGGCGTTCTGTATTCCTGGTCGTGCCGTTTGAACCGCAGCACCAGCACGCCAAGCGACTTCATGAAGAAGCTCCAGACTACGCCGAAAGCGTACGCTTCACCAAGGAAGATCACGTTGCCGCCGCTGAAAGCGATGGTTCCAATCTGCAGGATCACGATCATGTTGATGAGACGGGAAGTGGTTCCGAAGCGGCGGTGAGGCTTCCGGAACCAGGCGACCAGCACGCGGTCCTCGGCAAGCCGGTTCAGAACGCCATTCGCTCCGATAATGGACGTGTTTACCGCCCCGGAAAGTATCAGCACGCCGACGATCACCACAAAGATGTGAAAGCCGATACGCAGAAGCTCGGGTCCGGCGAGGTGCATCGCGAGACCGCCCAACAGGTTGTCCACGTAGGTCTTCCGCGCCGAGTCTGGAATCACGATGCCGGCGAAGAGAGTAATCACTCCTGTCGACATGACCGCGTAGAAGCAAACAATGTTGGCCGTGATCCTCAGGTTCTTCATCTTCGGATAGCCGATTTCGCGATACACCTGGGCGAGCGTTTCAAATCCGCTCATGGAGAGCAGGGAGTGCCCGAAGGCGATCAACATCGCGGCAAGGGAAATTTGCGGCCAAAACGTTCCTTTGAGCCAACCGAGGCCCTCATCGCTGAATTCGAGGTTCGACGGTATTGGAGCGGGCGGCAGAGTGACGTTTCCCCGAATCAGCATCGTAATGGGGCACCAGATCAGAAACGCGACCACCATCACGGTCGTGATCTGCATAATGCGCAGCGCCTTGCCGCTCGATTCGTGAATGCCTTTGGTGTTGCTCCACCAGAAATAAATCGTAATCGCGATTCCAAAGAAAGCGGAAAAGCCGCTGGGCGCGAGCCGGAACTCCAAGCGCATCAGTCCGCTGATCTCGTTAATGAGGTGTCCCAGGTACTGGCCGGCTGTGACGATGCTGATCGGCCCGGTGAGGACGTAGTCGAAAACCAGCGCGGAAACGGAGAGGCGGGCCGCAAAATGGCCCATGGCGTCTCGAACCACGACGTACACACCGCCGCGTACGAACATGCTGCAACTCTCCATGTACACGGAGCGCACGGCGAAGCTGAAGAACATCACGCCGAGAATGAACCAGGGCGCGCTCTTCCCGATCGCATGCTCGGCAATGCCGCCGGCATAGAAGGCGGACGACGCGAGATCGCTGAGTACGATCGACGCGGCGCGCCAGAAGGAGATGAACGACAGGGCGACCGTGGTGGCAACCACCACCTTCGCGGCCGGATGCCGTTCCGGGGATGTAGACATAGGAATTAGATTTCCATTCTACGCCCACTCACGCGGAACCTCTACTTCCGCGCGTCGCGGCGCCGCATGGCTCCCGCGGACAAGCGCAGCCGGAGCGAAACGGCCCGGCCCCGTAACACACTGCGGCCGTTCGACATCTCGCGCCGGGCCGCGCGCGTTAAGCAAGCGGTTAAAGCGTGCGGTTCGCCTCGGGGCAGTGGCGTAACAGGCGAGTGTTCGAGAATAACGAAAGGGACGTTCCTTGGGGATTCCAGTACTTTCACGCGTCCTTCTACGCGGCTCGGCCGGAGGCGGACGGCTGCGTAATTTGACGCGCCCGGTTCGGGTTTTCCGGCCGCTATTTCTTCCCGGCGGCCCTAGTCCGGATCTCTTCCAGCGTCAGTATCGCCTGGCGCTGCAGACGCTCCGGCATTCCGGGGGCGGCGCGCACGAAGCGCTGCACGTCCTCCGTATCTTCCGGCTCGCCCACAATCAGCAAGGCACGCAACGCTTCCCAGGCGTGCTCTTTGTCCGGGGAGACTTCGATCAGCGGCTCGCCAGCCGCGACCGTCGAGCCGTCGTCCCGCAACAGCACGCGCACTTCGCCAGGGAGCGGCGACCGCACTTCCACATCGCCTACCCTCGCCACTAGCGTCCCGTTGTTCATATACTCGCCGAGCTTCAAGCGGTAGCGGACAACGCCCGCAGCCGGCGACGGTAGCGTGTGCGGCCGCAGCATCCCGCGCAGTTCAGGCCGCGCGGAAGCGTCGCGAAAGTTCGCAAGCGCGAGCGCGGCGTTGCGGCGGACCACCGGGTTTTCGTCCCGCAGAAGGTTCCGGAGCGGCTCGCGGAACGCTTCGTGCGACCTGTCGTGGCCCATCACCCAAGCCGCCGTCTGACGAACTTCCGCCGCCGGGCTCGCCGTGAGCGCCGCAATCCGGGGATACCACCGCCGCACCGACGTGTCCCCGCGAGTCAGCCGGTCGCTGATCTTCACCAACGCCTGTTGCGCCTGCCGCGGTTTCGAGGCGTTCGAAAGGTAGCTCTCCATCTCGGCGTCCTTCAGGTCGCGCCCAAACCAGGTCTGATACCAGAATTGAAACGGCAGGACGACCAGAGCCACGGCGAAAATGCCTACGTAAATGTAGGCTTTTTTTCCCGGCCGGTTCGGATGAGTTGGCTGCGCTACAGCTTCCATGAAGGCTCAAAGTCCAGGGCGAAAGGGGACATTTCCAGTTGACCACATCTCAGCTCGACCTGCCGATCGCTTGCGGCGAACTTACCGGCCGAGAATCGCGACGCCATTCCGGGTCGCTTCGAAGTTGGCCGGCGGATCGAAGACGAGTTTCATCGAATACGCCGCGCCGCCAGGCGGACCGGAAGGGCCGATTCGAACGTTCACCCGCTTAGTGTCGTCCCAGCCGCTGTCGAGACACGCGGAAGATCACGAGGCCAACCGCGACCATGTAGCCCATCGCGGGTTCCGGTATCGGAGAGCCCGTTTGGGTGAGTGAAACGTTGTCGATGTAATACGAAACATCGGTGTTAAAGGCTACGCCTGGGGTGCGAAGATCGAGCTCGGAGGCTAGATATATGGTGTGGCTGGAATTCGTCGCCACGAACGAGACTTGCGCGGCGTGCCAGTTGTCGTCGAGCCACTCACCAAGGAAGATCGGACTACCTGGCTGGTTATCGAGGAATACGCCAAAACTTTCGCCATTGCCGGCGAACGTGCCGGCGAAATGCAACAGCACATCCCATGTAAGCGTGTATGTCAAGCCCGCGGACAGGCCGGTGACGAGCTGGGACGCCACGGAGTCGCCGTTGGATTCCCCACAGGTATTAAGCCGTGCCGACCCCGCTGGGTTACCGGCGAGCGGATCGTAAGCGGTGGCTAGCGGGCACAACAGCGCGGCCAGAGTCCAGCCGCTGGCGCTGCCGCTAAACGTACCGTTGGTGATCAACTCGGCGCGGATCGGCGAGGCGAGTAATACCAAACCCGCCAAGAAGCTCGTCGCCGGTCCAAGTCTGCGCATTAGAGATTCCCCCTCGAAGTAAACTAGCACAGTAATGAAGTCCTGTCTCATGCCTCGCTGCGGAAAGGGCGCGAACCGGCGCATCGCCCACGTCTTTGTTCCAAGCCAACTCGAGCTTAGCCGGAACCGTTCAGGCTCACGCCGTCCCTCCAAGGCTGCCGAGGGATCGCAGCCGCGCCCGTTTGTAGCGTTGGTGCATGAGGGGATAGAGGTTGAAGGCGACGTTTCCCGCGCTCAGGATCGCTGCCCGCACAACCTCATTCAAGTTCAGGGCGAAACCCGCTGTAAACAACCCCGCCAAGAAGAATGCGAGATGTCCGCGCTCGGTGGAATAGGCGCCTTGAATGTGAGCCCGTAGTGACGCGCGAGTGCGGACGGCGCGGTAGGCCGGATCGAGCGCGCGGAGCCTCCGATTGATCAGGTCGCCGTCTGTTGCGAGCAGACGAAAATACTTCACGCCGAGACGGGTATAGAAGCGTCCACGCTCGAAGGCTCTCGGGCGGAAGTATGCGCGGGGCAGTGCGTACGGGAGAAGGCACACTGCCAGGCAGGCGGCAAAGGTGGTTACAGATGGCGCTGGGGCCTCGAACTTGAACGGCCGCAGGGGCGGATAAAAGCGACCCCAGAACATCGTCATTGGTACGAACCAAATCGCGCACCCAACTACAATCGGCACGTTGTTCAGTCGCTCTCGGAGGCGCTGAACACCCGTAGGCTCGTAGGATGGGCTTAACGCTTCGTTCATCTTGCCCCGAGGACCGGCAATAATCGAAGGATAGCGCAACTTGCGGCGACGTCCGGAGCGATGCCGCAATCGCGGGCGTCCCATCCCTCCGATCGAAGCAGGACGGCTACGCGTGGCGCGAGGCCACGATCGAGCAGGACCCGCTTCACGCGACGCGGTTTAGGTCGACCAACTCCTCATCGACCAAGGCGGCAGCGTAGCGGAGCGCCCGATCGAGGTCTTCTTCTTCGAGAAACGGATACTCGCGGAAGATTTCGTCTCGCTCACGGTGGGTGGCCATAATCTCCAGGACCCGGCGTACGGTGATTCGCATCCCGCGTATACAAGGTTTGCCGCCGCACTTGCCTGGCTCAACCGTGATGCGGTCAAACGTCGGATTGGGCATAATATGCCATAAGTCTACCGCAATCTGTGTGCTCGACAGCGGCTATTGACTTTTACGCGAGTTCCGTTCAGATCGTGGAATATCGTCGCTCTGCCTTGACGTCTTCGACTCGGGCGCGGCTGCGGGGGCTGCGGCCTGCGCCGGCGCTGGGACGACCGGGGACGCCGTGTGGCGCTGCATCCGGTCGTCGTTGCGCGGAACCCTTTGCACCGCGGGTGCAGGGGCAGGTGCGGGTACCGGAGGAGTCGCAGGCTCCGGCGGTTTCGCGGCAGTTTTCGCTTCCTTCGGACGTTTCGGCTCCCTGTGCCCGCGCTCAGGAGGATTCAGCACGACCACGCCCGTGTAAATCGGCGCGACATAGTAGGTTTCGACCGGCGGCACATTCGCCGGTGTGGGAACAGGGACGCCCACGAAGACCGTCGGCTCCGGCGCGGCCGGCGGAGGTTCTGGCGGACGCACATCCGCAACCGCGGGTGGCACGGGTTCGGGTATGCTCGCCGTGACCGTCGCTGGAGTTTCACAGGCCATGCCCGCCACCAGGGGCACGACGCGCGTGCTGCCCACCCGAAGCGCGGGGCGCGCGACGCCGGCATTCGCTACCACCGTAACCGAAGGCAACGCCAGCGCGAACGCCGCACCGGTGAGTGGATCCTTCGGCCGCCCTCCAAAGCCGGCGGGATCAATCTCGCGAGCCTCCGGAGCGAACTTCGCGAACGTCGTGTTCGCGTTCAGGAACAGGCGTGGCAGGACATCGTTTCCCGCTTCGCGGCGCGCACCGGGGCGCCACTCCTCACCGGGCGCGAGCGGCCCCCATCCCGCCATGCCGGGCGCTCGCATCCAGTACACCTCGCCCGCGCGGAAGGATGGGTCCTTCGACGGGCTCCACAGCCAGCCCAACCCCTCTCCGCCGTGCATCCACCGGCCGTGGTGGTAGGGGAGCCAGCCCCAGGGTTCGGCGGCGATCCAGGTGTAACCCAGACCTTCATACCACAGCCACTTCCCGTCGCGAAACGGGGTCCAGTTCCCCGAGGCCGGCGCCGGGGGCCTCCAGGCCGTGCCGTATTCCGCCGACTCGATCCACGTGCCGGCCGCGTCCAGGTCCGCCATTCCATAGGGCAGATCCGGGAGCCGCCGCGCATTGACTCCCGCAAGAACCTTGTCGCGCGATTCACTCCATCGGTCCGTATCGAGCACCGGAATCTCCCCGTATAGGAAGAACTTGTCGCGCTTCGACGCACTGAGGCGAGCCATCTGTCCTTCCTTTAGATCCAGCTCCGCGGCAGGGGAGATCAGTCTGGCCCGGCCTTCGATAACCGACGCATGGCTCCAGTCTTCGGTAACGTCAAGGCGCAGGCGCGTGCCGCGGCGGACGCTCAGCTGCGCGCCGGGAATAGCGAGGATGGCCGCGTCGCGATCCGAAGGCTCGCCCGTGAAGTAGGCGAGACCGCGGTCGAGCGAAAGGAGAGTGATTCGCTGGCCCGTCGAAAGCCGCGTATAGTCCGAGAATTCGGCGAGCGAATCGGGACCGAGGCGGAATACGCTGCCTTCATCGAGTTCGATTTCGACCTTGGCGCCCGCGGCCGTGCGCAGCCAGAATCGCTCGGTCACCGGCATGTTGCGAAGCGCCGGACGCCACGCATCCCTTGCGCTCGCCTGCACTTCGACGGCCCCTTCCATCTCGCCGATGCGCGCGAAACGGGGCTCCGCGTACAGCGGCCCAGCGAACACCAGGACCAGAATGGACCAGTTGCGCATGCGCGCGTCCTCCTGAAAGCATGACGAGAAAGCGAGGCCCGGCGTTGCCGAATTTTGATACTCTGTATGCTTCATGCGACAGACCGCCCTATTCTTCGTGACCTTCGCGCTGATTTTCGCGTCGGCTTTGCCTGGCCAGCAGCGGCAGCGTCCGGATCGCCCGGAGGATCGAAACCCCCTCCGGGGAGACCCGAACGCCGTAGTAACCGGCGGAAAGTTGTTCGGCCAATCGTGCGGCGGCTGTCACGGGCCCACAGGCGAGGGCGGGCGGGGACCGAATCTGGTGGACGGGCGGGCGATCCGCCGCCTCAACGACCGCGAACTGATGACTTCCATACAGAAGGGCGTTCCGGGCACGGACATGCCGCCCTCAGCCCTTTCCGAAGAAAAGCTCTGGCAGATCACGGCCTTTGTCCGTAGCCTGAGTTCACCTGCGTTCGACAGCCCTGTCGCCGGCGACGCCGAAGCCGGAGCGGCGCTCTTTTTCGGGAAGGCCGGCTGCTCGAATTGCCACATGGTGCGAGGAAGAGGCGGCTTCCTGGGACCGGATCTGACGAACGCAGGTCAGATTCGCTCTGAGGCGCTGCTGCACGAGTCGATGGTGAATCCGAATCGCAGGCTGGTCGAGGGCTTTCAGGGGGCGTCCATCACGACGGGGGACGGCCGCAAGATCGAGGGCGTGGTCAAGAATTCGAACAACTATTCGATTCAGGCTCTTGACGCGAAAGGCGAGTTGCACCTGCTCGACCGGGCGTCGCTGAAGAGCCTGTCCCTGAGGACCGAGTCGCCGATGCCGTCGGATTACGCCAAGCGGTTGAGCCGCGAGGAGATTCAAAATGTCGTTCGATTCCTGAGCAGGCAATCGGTTCGAAACGGAACCGGCGCGTTCGTCAGTCCGGACGCCGGCGCGGCCCCGGTGCGCTTCGAAGATATCCGGCGCAGTCCGAACGAGAGTTGGCTGACTTATGCGGGCGACTACCAGGCGCAAAGGCACAGCCCGCTGACCCAGATCAATGCCGCTAACGTGAAATCGCTCGCCCCGGCCTGGGTCTATCACGTGGATACCGCCCGGAAACTCGAAGCGGTACCGCTGGTTGCCGATGGCGTGATGTACGTGACGAGCAGCAACGAAATTTACGCCCTCGACGCGAGGAACGGCCGGCGAATCTGGACCTATCGCGACGATCAGTCGCCCGTGCAGCGTGTCAATAGAGGCGCTGCCCTGCTCGGAGACCGCGTGTTTTTCGTCACCGGCGACAACTATCTGGTGGCCCTGCACCGGAAATCGGGGGCCGTGCTGTGGCACAACAAGTACGCCGACACCAGGGAGGGGTATTTCGCAACTTTAGCGCCGCTTGCGATTAAAGACCGCGTGCTTGTGGGAGTCGGCGGCGGCGACAGTGGCATGCGCGGGTTCGTAGCGGCGCTTTCCGCGTCGACGGGCGAGGAATTGTGGCGATTTTACACGGTTCCGGCCAAAGGCGAGCCGGGCTCCGATTCCTGGGCGCAGTTTCCCCTTCAGTGGGCCGGGGCCGCCACCTGGCTCAGCGGAACCTATGATCCGGAGTTGAACCTCGTCTACTGGACGACCGGCAATCCCTGGCCCGATTTCTACGGTGGAGACCGCAAGGGCGATAACCTCTATTCGGCGAGCGTGGTGGCGCTCGACCTCGGGACGGGAAAGCTGAAATGGCACTTTCAATTCACTCCGCACGACACCCATGATTGGGACGCACAGGCGTTTCCGGTGCTGGTGGACACGGAGTATCAGGGTAAGATGCGCAAGGCCTTGCTGCATCCTAACCGCAATGGATTCCTTTATTTGCTGGATCGGGCAACGGGCGAGTACTTGAGGTCCGCGAGGCTTGTGGATAAGCTCAACTGGGCGACGGGAATCGACGCCAAGGGCCGCCCGATCGAAGTCCCGGACATGGACCCTACGGCTAGCGGAAAAAGGGTCTGCCCCTCGGTGCGCGGAGCGGCGAACTGGATGTCGCCGTCCTACAACCCTCAGACCGGTCTGCTCTACGTGCCTACGCTAGAGCAATGCGACATCTACACGGGTTCGGCGAAGGAGCCCGCGCCGATGCAAGGGTTTGCGGGCACCGGTGGGGAGAAAATTCCAACCGAGCCCGGCCAGTTCTTCCTGCGGGCCTTCGACCCGAAAACCGGCAAGCGTGTCTGGGAATATCCGATGACGGGCCCGACAACCATGTGGTCCGGGACGGTGTCGACGGCTGGCGGCTTGGTGTTCTTTGGAGACGATGACGGGCAGCTTGTGGCGGTGGATGCGAAAACGGGTAAGTACTTGTGGCACTTCTATATGGGGCAGACGCTGTCGGCTTCTCCCATCACCTACAGTGTGAATGGAAAGCAATACGTGACGATAGCCGCGGCGACGGACGTTTTCACTTTTAGTTTGGGAGAGGGGGGCCTGGGCGAGGGCCGGTAGGGATCGGCCTGCCTAATTCGTACCTGCGGCAAAGGCGGCAAGGCGTCGTGTCCGCTCGATCCGGCGCAGTACCCGGAGACCGATCAGATCCGCGACCTTCCCGAGAAGACTCGGAACATCCTCGGTTTCGATGAACAGTTGCTGCTGGAGCTCTTCCATCGGCTCAAGCGCGTTGTGGTACGAGGTTACAAGCGCGATAGCGGGCTTGTAATCCTTGAGGCGCGCATGCGCCAGAACTTTCATTCCGGCCTCGGGAGATTCCATCCCTAAGTCACTCAAAACAAGCTCGTACCGGCCTTCATCCAGCTTACCGACGGCTTCGGCGGCGGAGGCGGCGACGTCAACGGCGTAACCGCCGGCCTCAAGCACGGTCTGCAACGTAAGACGAGAGGCGACATCGTCGTCCACCAGCAGAACCCGCGCCAAGTCCAGTCCACGTCCGGACGCACGATCCCCGGAAGGGGCAAACCGCATCTTCAATGTTAATTCCTTTCCCAGCATTAACAACTATCCGTCATCCTTGATTATAAAGCGGATTTCGGGAATTTGATCACAAATATTACATCCTGGTCTCATTTTGTTTCGAAGTATTTCGCAAGCGGGCGAAGGATGCCGCCGCGGTGGTATGCTTCCTCGGGAGGGACTATATGACAGAAAACGGGCAATCGAGTTCGAGGCGCCGGGCGCTCCGGTCGGCGGCGATGGCATTAGGCTTGGGCGGCATGGCGCAGGCCCAGAACGTGGAGGCGTGGGCGCCGAAAAAGGCGTCGGCAGGTGGGCCTATTCGTTCAGGGCACCTCCTGTTCCTGAGCGGAATCGGCGGCTGGTATCCCGAGCGGCGGCCCAAGCCGGGAGACGCAAAGCAGCAGACTGGAGACGCTTTAACGATCATGAAAGCGGCGCTCGAAAAGGCGGGATCGAGCATGGAAAATGTTCTGAAAGTCCAGGTGGCGCTGGTCGATCCCGAGAAGAATTGGGAACCGATGGACGAAGCCTACAACACGTTTTTCACGAAGAACAAGCCGGTGCGTTCGTACTTCGGCTCGACCGGATTCCGCCGCCCGGGGCAACTTCTGCAAATCGACTGTATCGCCTACGTAGATTGAGACTGCGGGACGCACGGCTGCGGCGAGATGTCGTGAAAGCAAAGGGCATGGAAAAGTGGGGAAAGCGGGTTTTCAGGCTGCCGGCAGGACTTCTCGGCAGTGAGCCCTGAGCGGTCCTTATGGACCCACCCGCCGGCCGCTTTCGGCCACTACCAGAGATCGAAAGCCAATTCGGTATTTAGCTTCAATAACTTGCAACTGGCCACCAGCGTGCCTTCCGTATGCCATGCTCTACTTGAGTTCGGCCAAGCGTTGGGGACGTTGCGCGCTACTGACCGTCTGCTGCATAAGCCTTTCCAAGAGCCTGCTCGCGGCCGACGAAGAGCGTCTCCGCCAGTTTCAGGACTCGCTCGATTCTGTGCGGAGACAGTATCGAATCCCAGGTTTATCGGCGGCGATCGTCAAGAACCGGCAGATTATCTGGGAGAAGGGCTACGGCTATGCCGACGTCGCTAATGGCATTACGGCCCAGCCGGATACGCCCTATCTGATCGCCTCATTGACGAAGACGTTTACATCAATGCTACTGATGCGCTGCGTGGAGCAGGGCTCTCTGAACCTGAACGACCCCATTCGCAATTACACATCGGCCATCCCTGAACCTGGCGTGACGGTACGCCATGTCTTTACGCATACGTCGGAGAGCAGACCTCCCGGGGAGGCGTATCGCTACAACGGAAACCGGTTCGGCGCGCTCGGGGCCGTCGTGGATAGCTGTCACGGGACTCCCTTTCGACTGGCATTGGCGAAGTCGATCCTCGACGAATTGAACCTGTTGGATACCATGCCCGGAAAAGACGCGGGTACCCCCTCCGCGGCATTGGCGGCAAATTTTTCGCCTGAGGCTTTGGCCCGGTATTCACGAACCTTGCAGCGGCTCGCAAAGCCGTATGTGATCGACAGCCGGGGCCAGGCGGTCCTATCCAACTACCCGCAGAACGACGTGAATGCTTCGGCGGGGATCATCTCTACCGTCCGCGACCTGGCACGGTACGACGCGGCGATTGACCGGAGCCTTCTGCTGCGAGCGGAAACGCAGGAAGCGGCCTGGACCAATCCCATCAACAGCCGCGGTCAAGTTCTGCCGTACGCACTCGGCTGGTTTGTTCAGCGCTATGGCGGACAGAGGGTGCTTTGGCATTACGGCTATTGGGATACGTTCTCCGCACTCATCCTGAAGATCCCCGATCGGCAACTCACGCTTCTTCTGCTAGCCAATAGCGACGGTCTGAGCGCCCCGTTTTCGAGCGCACTCGGGGGCGCGGGAGACGTGACCGGGTCGGCGTTCGCGATGCTGTTTCTGCGCCTGGCGCAAGAACCGGGGGTATTGGCGGCCGACGCACCCGCCCTCGGCAGCAACGGGGTGGTGAATGCAGCGAGTTTCGTCCCAATCGTCTCGCCGGGTAGCTGGGCGACAATATTTGGCCAGAACCTTGCCGCCATCGCACCGCCCGGCCGCGGTTGGCTTGCCGAAGAGATCGTTGACGGGGCACTGCCCACTTCACTCGAAGGGGTAACCGTGCATGTGGCCGGCAAACCCGCGGCCATTTCATTCGTCGGACCTGGGCAAATCAATATACAGATTCCCGATGCGGTCCCGGTTGGACGCGTGTCGATAAGAGTTGCGGGGCCCACTGGCTCGTCTGAGTCCGAAGCCGTGGTGCAGTCCATTGCTCCGGCGCTTTTCACGACGCGAATCGGCAACCGGGATGTGCTTGTGGCGATACACGCGGATGGCACGCCGGTGGGCTGGCCCGGCCAAATGCCGCGAGCCACGCCCGCGCGCGGCGATGAAACGATCTCGCTTTATGGGACAGGGTTCGGATTAACCGACCCGCCGCGCGAATCCGGCCGGCTCGTCGAAATGGCGCCGTTAGCGTCGTTCATCGCCCGGATCGGAGACGTTGCAGCTTCGAGCGACTTCGGCGGCATGGTGGGGCCTGGGTTGTATCAATTTAATATCCGAGTACCGTTGAACTTATCCGGAGACCAGGTGGTCTTCATTGAAACCGGCGGAATCACGACACAGACCGGCATGACAATCGCCGTTCGATGAACATGGCGCAGCACTGAAGGACACTGGGAAAGGACGGCGAAACCAACCCTCGAACGGCTAGCCTCAAACCCCGACTCCGGTTCGTCCTGGTGGTGGAAGAGGGGAGCCGAACCCTTCACGTTCATTGAGAGCCGCCGGATTCTGAGCGTGGTGCGTCTGCCGGTTCCGCCATGACGCCGCGGGAAGGCCGATGTCGAGTGTAACCAATGTGTCCCCGGCGGCCCGGCGCTCACGGCTCTGGGCGCGGAAAGGAAAAGCGCGGCCCGGCTAAAGGCGCCATGCGTTCAACCAGTTTGCCGGAACCGGGAGCCCCGTACACCGGTACGGTGTTATGATCGGTGCCGGATGGGACACCCGCTCACGACTCTGCTCCTGATCTCGGGCTTGGTGTTGAAGGCTGCCGATTCCCTAACCGATGCGCTCGCGAACCGCCGTTTCGACGCAGCCCTTGTCCTGGTAGACTCCATGCTGAAGGCGCATCCGGGCGATGTCCGCCTCTGGACCGCTCGGGGAATCGCGCTCGACGGCCTCGGCCGGCACAAGGAAAGCTGGTCCAGTTTCGATCGCGCGTTGGGGATTCAGCCCTCGTTCGTTCCCGCGCTGAAGGTCGCCTCGGAGGCGGCCTACCGGGCACGCGACTCCCGCGCGGGCTCCTACCTGGAAAGACTGCTGAGAGAAGAACCTGCAAGTGAACCGGCGCACGCCATGGCTGCGGTGCTCGATTTCGAGTCCGGCAATTGCAAGAGCGCCGCCGCCCACTTCGAGCGGAGTTCGAGCCAGGTTCGCGGCAATCGGATCGCTTCTTCTCAGTTCGGCCACTGTTTGCTGCAACTCGGCCGGCCGAAGGAAGCCTCCCGGCTGTTTGCGGATCTGGTCGCACTCGCCCCGGCCGACGCGGCCGTCCGTTACAATCTGGCCGTCGCGCAACTGCAGGACGGGCAGCCCGCGGAGGCTATCTCCACGCTGAGCGCGCGCGCGGATGCGCTCGACGCCGGCTCGCTCAGCCTCCTTGCCACCGCTCAGGCCGCCGACGGGCGGACGGCGGAGGCCGTTCGGACGCTGCGGACGGCCGCTCAACGGAACCCTCAAGAGGAGCGAAACTACCTCGACCTTGCGATCTTGTGCCAACGCGATGGGGCGCTGACTTTGGCGGTCGAGTTTCTCGATGCGGGACTAAGGCGCTTGCCGGACTCGGGCCGTCTTTACGCGGCCCGCGGCGTTGTGCGCTCCCAATTGGGCGAGATGGAGAAGGCGGAAGAGGACCTTGAGCACGCCGCTTTGCTCGAACCGGAACAGGCATACGCGGCGGCAGGTCTCAGCGTCCTATTCACCGAAACCGGCCGGGCGGAGGGCGCAGCGAGACTTCTGCGCCGGAAGCTGGCACGGTCGCGGAACGACCCGAATCTAAACTGTCTTCTCGCCGACGCCTTGATGCGGGACGGCGCTCAGCCCGGCCAACCGGAGTTTGAGGAGGCTCGCCAAGCCCTGTTGCGCGCCATCGGCGGACGTCCGGGATTTGCACGCGCCCACGCCGCCTTGGGAAAACTACGGCTGCGCGAGGGTAATGCGGAGGCAGCGGCAAAGGAGCTCGGCAAGGCTCTGGAGCTCGACTCTCAAAACCGGACCGCGCTCAGCCATCTCTCCACCGCGCTGCGAAAGATGGGGCGCACCCGGGAAGCGGCGGAGGTGGCCGAGCGGCTAAGGCGCCAGTACGAAAAGGACCTTGAATCGGAGGGAACACGTCCGCGGGTACGGATCGGTTCGTCTCAGTAGCAGGTGAAAAGCGTCATCCGCGCAGCCCTGTGCGTTTCACGCCGCGGCCGCTTCGAGCGGAGTGGCTGAACCAGCGGTGGGAGAATTCGCCGACGCATCCACCTGATCTACCTCGGCCGGGCGAGTCCGGCCACATCAATGCCGAGCGGAGTCAGGACCGCCGACTCTTCGCCTGGAGGACCGCTTAAGGCCAGATACCGCGATTCCTGCAACGCCCATCAGCCTGCCTTCGACAGACTATGCGATCACCCGCTCCTTCAGAGTTTCGGCAAAGCAGTGAAGGACATGCCGCTCGCCGCCTGGAGATCCCGGACCGGCATTTGCCGTTCCGGAGCTTCGGCCAGGACGCTCGCCGGAAAACGTCGCCAAGTTATTGATTCTTCGTGGTGCGGGTCGACGTTTTCCGATTCAATGAATCGCGGCTCCAGACCGCGGCAAGCGTGCTCAGAAGGGTCAGGGGAGTGGCGCCGCTCTGCTGACTCGCCTCGTCCATCGCTTTCAGCCTCTGTTTCTCCAAGAGGAAGGCGGTAAAGCTATCGGCCTTGGAACGCTCCATGTATTCATCATGCTACCGCTGCAAGTAGCCGGCCGTGTGGTTGGCCATGCGCATCCCGGCGTTAGCCAACGGTTGCTGGGCGTTTTCGCGCACTCCGCAGACACAAAATCGCCGAATCGGCGGCATTTACACGTGGCACAACGCGTGCTTGGATATTCGCGCAGGAGGTTCTCCCATGACGATGCTCCGAAGAATAGAAAACTACCTCGGCGATCACCACATGAGTTACGTCCACACCGTGCATCGGAACGCATTGACGGCACGGGATGTGGCCCACAACGAGCACATTTCCGAACACAAGGTGGCCAAGACTGTTGTGTTTCACGGCGACAACGGTTACGGCATTGCGGTATTACCCGCCAGTGCCTTGGTGGACCTTCAGGAGCTGCGCGTCCTTCTCGGCCTCACCCATGTGCGCCTCGCCACGGAAGCGGAGCTGGCCCGCCTTTTCCCCGAAAGCGAATTGGGCGCGATGCCGCCGTTCGGCAATCTCTTCGGCCTGCCGGTCTATCTTGACAGCAGCCTGTGCAACGAAGACATGATTGCATTCTCCGCCGGCACTCATCGCGACGCGATCCACATTCGGCTGCGGGACTTCGAACGGCTGGAGCGTCCGGTCGTCGTGCCTTTCGCGTTCTAGGGCCTAATTGCAGCCGTTCGCGGGGCTGGTGGCGCGCTCTTCATGAGGCGTCCGGTCGCCACCATAGCGCCCGGCCGCCGATGGCGCGTTCGATATGCAGTGAAACGCGTGGTGAGACTGAAGGAGTCTCTCGACCATGCCGTTTCAAACCATTTACGCTCGCGTCGTTTTCCTCGCACGGGTTGTTGCGTCGTATGCAGTCACGCAGCCGCCCGCTCGACCGGCGTTGAGTAGACTCGTGGAGTCGTTGCCGGCGTACTGGGAATCGCGATCGGAATGATGGACGAGGCGCGCTGCGACGAAGCGTAATAGCGCCCGTGAGACCTTTTGAACGGATTAGGACAATACGGTATTCAAGCGGCGCGCCAGCGCTGTTGTGCCGCGCCATTCGTGGTTAGCAACCGGGAATTTCTCGATGGCGCGTCCTCCAGCCGGAAATCTCCTCACAGGATCTTGGGATCGCCGATAGGGCCGTTACCCTGTTGGGCGATCCGTTCGTCCACCGTGCTCGCGCAGAAGTGTGGCCGGGACAATTGGATCTTTTATCCGGATCGGATGATCCGATACATTCTTAACGCCCAAAATACGCGTGCGGTTCCGGTATCGCCGCGCCGTCCTTCCTCGGTGACGAAGCGCCATAGTTGATGCGCGCCTTCGAATCGTGGATCACCGCCTGTCCTCCGCCGACCCACCCGGAGAATTCCCCCAACACGTCCAAGCGGTGCCCTTTCGCCGTCAACGCCTCCCTCACGTCCGCCGGAACGCGCGATTCAATCATCACGTCGCACCCGCCAAAGTTCAATTTCGTAAACCGGGGCGCTTCCAGCGCCGCCTGGATGTTCATCTTGTGATCCACCAGGTTCGAGACGAACTGAGCGTGCGCCTGCGATTGATTCAACCCGCCCATGATTCCAAACCCGATGTGTACGCCGTCCTTCTCCATGAAGGCCGGAATGATCGTATGGAACGGACGCTTGCGCGGCGCGAGCGCGTTCGGATGCGCCGCGTCGAGATCGAAAAGACCGCCGCGGTTCTGCAGATGAAAGCCCATGCCGTCCACGACGACGCCCGATCCGAAACTCAAGTAGAGGCTCTGAATGAGCGAAGCAATGTTGCCGTCGCGGTCCACGGCGGAAAGATAAATCGTATCGCCCGCGCCATCGAGTGGACTGCCGTGCCTGACGTCGCACCGCGCCTTCTCCGCGTCAATCAAGCCCGCACGTTCCGCGGCGTACTTCTTGGACAGGATCCCGGCGAGCGGAACTTTGCTGAAACGGGGGTCGGCGAGGTAGCGCTGCAAATCCATGTAGGCCAGTTTCTGCGCCTCGATCTTGATATGCAGAGCCTCCGCGCTGCGCTGGCCGTAATCGCCCAGCGGAAAGCGCTCCATGATGTTGAGCATTTCAAGCGCCGCCATGCCTTGGCCGTTCGGCGGCAGCTCGTAGACCTTCCAGCCGCGATACTCCGTCTTGATCGGATCGGTCCATTCGGATTGGAAGTCGCTCAGATCCGCCGCCGATAGCGTTCCATCCAGACGCTTCGACGTGGCCAGAATCGCCTTGGCGACCGAACCGCGGTAGAAGGCGTTCGCCCCACCCGCGGCAATCGCTTCGAGCGCCTTCGCGAATTCCGGATTGCGGAACACTTCGCCCACGGCAGGCGGCATGCCATCGCGAAGGAACACGCGCCGGCCGTTCTCATCGGCGCCCAGCTTCGAGACTGCGTTCTTCCAATGGTCTTGAATGATTTCCGTCACCGGGAAGCCGTTCGCCGCATAGTAGATCGCCGGCCGCAGCAGTTCGGCCCAAGGCAACTTCCCGAACTTACGGTGCAGCTTCTCCCAACCGTCCACGCAGCCGGGCACCGTCACGGACTGGATACCGTCCTGCGGCATGCCATAGTGCCCTTTTTGTTTCAGCAGCTCGATGGACAAGCCTTTCGGAGCCCAGCCGCTGGCGTTCATCCCCGTGAGCTTGCCGGTTTTCGCCTCCCAGTAGATGGCGAACAGATCGCCGCCGATTCCATTGCTCATCGGCTCCAGAACGTTGAGCGCGGCGTTCGCGGCAATGGCGGCGTCCATGGCGGAACCGCCTCGCGCGAGCGCCTGCGCACCGGCCTGCGAGGCGAGTGTCTGACTTGTGGCGACGATTCCATGGCTCGAAATCACCATGGACCGCGCCTGCGTGCGGTCCTGCGAATAGGTGGGCATGGCGATAAGAAAAGGTACGAGTGCGCAAAAGCTCTTCATGGAGAGAATCACCGTTTGCCGGAGATGCAGAATAGCGTATTCCGGCCGCGCAGATAGATTTCGCCGTCCGCGATCGCCGGCGTCGCGATGAAGAACTCATCGTTGAGCGTGTTGGTCGCGAGCACTTCGTATTTCTCGGAGGCCTTCAGAACCACCACGTCGCCGTCCTCGGACGCCATGTACAGCTTGCCGCCCGCGAGCACGGGCGAGGATTTGAAGCTGTAGGGCTTCGGCAGCCGCTGCTGCTGGTAGTAGGGCTCCCCGGTCTTGGCGTTGAGGCAACTGACGGTCCCGTTGTCGGTCAGGAAGAAAAGCTTTCCGTCGAACAGAACCGGCGAGGGCGTATACGAGTTGCCGCGCGTGTTGGTCCACAGGACGGCGTCCGTTCCCGTCAGATCGCCGTCTCGCCCCAAGCGGATCGAGAGCATGTTCGGGTCGCGGAAGCCGCTCATCACGATTACCGTATCACCCATCTTCACGGGCGCGGGAATGACATTCTGTCCAAGGCCGCCGCACTCCCAGATCACTTTGCCGGTCTTCAGGTCGTAGCTGCGGACCTTATTCGTCGCGCTGACAATCACCTGTCTCCGGCCGGCGTGTTCGATCACGAGCGGCATGGCCCAGGCGCTGATTTCGTCGCGGTTGGCGCGCCAGATCTCCTTGCCGTTGTTCTTATCGAGCACCACTATGAACGATCCGCTCTGCTGGTCGAAGTTCAGAATGAGCGAGTCGCCGTCGAGCGCTGGCGCGGTTCCCTCTCCGAACTGGAGGCGCATTTTCATCGCCACGTCCAAATCCTTTTCCCAGATCAGCTTGCCGTCGAGATCGTAACAATAGATGCCCCGGGAGCCGAAGAAAGCATATACGCGCTTGCCGTCGGTGACCGGCGAATTCGACGCGAAACTGCCGTACATGCGGTGAAAACCTTCATGGGGGGTGGCGGTCTTCGCGGTTCTTTGCCAGAGGACTTTGCCGGTCTTCCGGTCGAGAGAGACGACTTCGAAGCGATGCTCGGCTTGGGGACCCGAATTGCCTGGAGGGCCGCCCCGGCGTTGGGTTTCGGGCGCGGCCGGAGCCGCCGCGGGACCCGTTGGAACGGCAGTGGTGAGGAAGATTTTATCGCCCCAGATGACGGGCGACGAGTGGCCGCGTCCGGCGATCGGCGCTTTCCACTTGATGTTCTCGCCGTCGCTCCAGCGAAGGGGCGCATCGCCTCGCGCGATGCCGTTGTCGTCGGGCCCGCGCCACTTCGGCCACTGGCCTGGGTCGGCGGCGGCCTGGAGCCACGCCGTGAAAATCGCTAGAGATGCCGTGAAGATTGAACGTCGCAAGCTCGAAGGTCTCCTCTGTAAAGGTGATGATATCGTCCGGCCCTCGATTTCCGCAAACCGCGTGCCGTGTATTGTAAGATAGTGTGCTGTCCGCAACCGGCTTCTTATGGACCACATTCTCTCGATCGTTCTCTTCGCGCCGCTCGCCGGCCTGCTTGTCCTATTGTTCATTCCGAACTCGAACCAAAAGGCCATAAGGCTGTGGGCCAATATTGCGGCTCTCGCCGGCTTCCTGGTTTCGGTCCCTCTGGTCACATCGTTCGACCGCGCGAAGGATTTTCAATTCGTCGAAAAGGCCAACTGGATTCCGACCATCGGCGCAACGTATCACCTGGGCATCGACGGCATCGGCCTGATGCTCGTCATCCTCACGACGGCCATCGGATTCATCGCCATCCTCTCGAGTTGGAACGTTGAGAAGCGGCTCAAGGAATATTACGCCTTTTTTCTGCTCTTGCAGACCGGCATGCTCGGCGTCTTCATGACGCTCGATTTCCTGCTGTTTTTCGTGTTCTGGGAACTGGTTCTGGTGCCGATGTACTTCATCATCGCCATCTGGGGCGGACCGCGGCGGGGCTACGCTTCGATCAAGTTCATGATTTACACGCTGATCGGCTCGGTGCTGATGCTGCTCGGCATTCTTACTCTCTACTACCAGCACTATGTGCAGTTCCAGACATGGTCCTTCGGGATCGCCGACCTGATGAAGCTCAATCTGGCGCCTGCGATGGGCTGGTGGGTGTTCTGGGCGTTCTTCGTGGGCTTCGCCGTCAAGGTTCCGATGTGGCCGTTCCACACTTGGCTTCCCGACGCGCACGTGGAGGCTCCGACGGCGGGCTCCGTCGTGCTGGCGAGCGTGCTGCTGAAGATGGGAACGTACGGCTTTCTGCGCTTCTCGCTTCCGCTGCTTCCGGAAACGGCGAAAGATCCGCGCGTGATCAACGCCATGGCGCTGCTCTCGATCATTGCGATCGTCTACGGAGCGCTCGCATCGCTTATGCAGAAGGATTGGAAGAAACTTGTCGCCTACTCCTCGGTGAGCCACCTGGGCTTCTGCACGCTTGGCATTTTCGCGCTGAACCCCCTGGGGATCGCAGGCTCCGTGCTGCAGCAGATCAACCACGGCATCTCAACGGGAATGCTCTTTCTGATTGTCGGTGTCGTGTATGAACGCCGTCACACGCGCGAAATCAAGGAATACGGCGGTCTGCTGAAGGTCATGCCGATTTTCACGATGGTGTTTCTGATCGCGGCCCTCAGTTCGATGGGCATGCCGCCGCTGAACGGGTTTATCGGGGAAATCACCATTATCCAAGGCGCGTATCAAGCGTCGTTCAACTGGGCCTTTTGGTGCGCCGTGGGAATCGCGTTGGGCGCGGCCTATTTGCTGTGGCTATTCCAACGCACGATGTTGGGCGAATTGGGCAAGAGCAATGAAAAGCTGCTCGACCTCTCGCCGCGCGAGATCGCCGTCTTCGCGCCGCTGCTGGCGGCCTCGTTCTGGATCGGCCTCTATCCGAAGCCGTTCCTCGAAATTCTGGAGCGGCCCACCGCGCAGATCGTCGAACGGGTTCGCCCGGGCTACCACGCCTCGCACAACCTTAAGAATCCGCTCAACGCCCCGGCGCCGTCGGCGGCCTTGCGCTAGGGCGTGGAATGAAACAACTGTTGCAATCGGCAGCCGCCGGTGGGGCAGGCGATCGTCTTCTGCCGCCTGCCTTCTACCGCGCATTCGGCAGGCCACAAACAACGATGGCCTGCCCCACCGTTACCACCGTTCCAGCGGCACTCCCAGCCGGACCGCGCCCGTCGGCAGGCGGTCCGGAAGGTCCGACCTTGCGTGCCGATCCATGACCTGGTCGAAAGCCGCGCTCTCCCTGTTTGCGTTCGCCGCCCTGTGCCACGCCAAACGGTTTCACGGGGAAGGCGTGGTGCTGCGCGTCGATCCGGCGGCGAAGACCGTCATGATTTCTCACCGCGCCATTCCAGGCTACATGGACGCGATGGCGATGCAGTTCCAGGCCGCCGACGCGCGGGAGATTGCAGGTCTCAAGCCCGGCGAACAGGTGAAGTTCGATCTTGTGGTGAGTGGGAAATCGTCGCGCATCGAGCGAATCGGGACCATGGGCAAGGACGCGATCGAAGATGACGGCGAGAAGGTCAAGCTACCGGAGCCGCGCGAAAAACTGGCCATCGGCGCGCCTGTTCCGGACTTCCATCTGACCGATCAGGCTGGCGAAGATGCGCGGCTGAGCGACTTCAAGGGCAAGGTCGTCGCCGTCAACTTCATCTACACTCGCTGTCCGCTGCCGGAGGTTTGTCCGCGGCTTTCGGCCAACTTCGCGCGAGTGCAGCGCAGGTTCGGCGAGCGCATGGGGAAGGACGTTGTGCTCCTCTCCCTTACGCTCGACCCTCAGTATGACACTACCGCAACTCTCGCCGCGTACGCTAAAATCTGGAAAGCGGAATATCGCGGCTGGCGATTCCTGACGGGTTCCGAAGAGGAGATCGGCCGGGTCGCGCGGGCGTTCGGCATGGTGTATTGGCCCGAGGAAGGGCTGGTGGCGCACACGTCTGAAACAGGCGTGATTGGACGCGGTGGAGATCTCGCCGCGCTGGTTTCGGGTTCGAGTTTCACGGCGGCTCAGATCGGCGATCTGATTGCCTCCGAGTTGGAGGGAAATTAATGCTTCGTACCACGTCATTTCTTGCCGCGGCGCTTTTTCTCGCAGCCTGCGCGTTCGGACAACAATCGAAACCGAAGGATCTGTGCGCGCCGCCGCCTGGTGGAGCGGCTCCGGCTCTGCCTGCAAAGCTGATGACGGGCCAGGGGAAGTTGCATTTTGCCATTACGACTTCAAACCCCAAGGCGCAGGAGTTCTTCGACCAAGGTGTCAACCAGATGCATTCGTTCTGGGCGACAGAGGCGGAGCGGTCTTTCCTGCAAGCCGCCGCGCTCGATCCCTCCGCTCCCATGCCGCATTGGGGAATCGCTATGGTCGCCGCCGGCGACTACCGCCCGCGCTTCCAGCTCGATCGTGACACGCCGAGTAAGAAGAAGGCCGCCCCGGTGCGTTTGGAACCCGTTGGCGGACCGAAGCGAGCCATCGAGGCGGCGAAGAAGGCGGTCGCGCTGGCGGAAGTGCCGGGCAAGGCGACTGAGCTCGAAAAGTTGTATATCGCCTCGATTGCCGCGCGGCGCAGCGGCAAGGGTGAAGACGCCGACGCTGGCTATATCAAGGGCTTGCGCGCGATCGCCGCCGCTCATCCGAATGAAGTGGAGGCCAAGACCTATCTCGCGCTCCACCTGATGCGAGGCTTCACCACGCCGGATAAGCAGCCGCGGCCCGGTTCCATGGAAGCCGTCGAGATTCTCAAGGATCTCGTAGTGAAGTTTCCGGAGCACGCGGGCGTGCATCACTACATCATTCACGGATTTGAAGGCTCCACCTTCGCTAAGGACGCTTGGCCGGCCTGCCGCCGGTACCCGGAGCTGGTTGACAACATTCCGCACGCCTTGCATATGCCCGGGCACATCTGGGCGCAGACCGGAAAGTGGGATGAAGCCGTGAAGTCCTTCGGCGACGCCTCGAATAACGAACTGGGATACATCAAGGCGGATAAGCTCTATTCCACCGGACATCACGGCCACAATGTGCATTTCCTGACGATGAGCCTTAGTTTCAACGGCGAATACGACAAAGCGGTCGAATCGGCGGAGGGGCTGCTGGGGTTCAAGGAGAATCCGCGCGACGCGGCATCGATCGACAACGTCTACAGCACCTACCGTCAGGGCTGGTTTGCCATGATGCGAATTCTCGTGCAGAACGAGAAGTGGGACGAAATCCTCACCGGGACCAAGCTGCCGACGTACGACAAACCGCGGGAGCAGGCATGGCGGCACTGGGCGCGCGCGCTGGCGTTCAACGCGAAGGGCGACGCGGATGGCGCGGCGAGAGAGGCGCGGGAGATGGACGTTGCGCTTCAAGACTACAAGAAAAAGACAAAGGGCGACATTGCGCCCCCGCTCGTCGTGGCGCGCCTGGAGCTCGCCGGCCAGACGACTCTGGCCCGGAAGAAGACGGAGAAGGGCCTCCGGACACTCCAAATGGCTGCAACAAAAGAACTTGCACTGCGGTACACCGAGCCGACCGCGTATCCTCGCCCGGTGCTTGAGGTGCTGGGCGCGGCGGCGCTCGCGGCCGGAAAGCTGCAAACGGCTGAAACGGCCTTCCGCGGCGCACTCGATCAGTATCCCGAGAGCCG
The DNA here is from genome assembly GCA_945893365.1 of Candidatus Sulfopaludibacter sp. SbA3. GTDB lineage: Bacteria > Acidobacteriota > Terriglobia > Bryobacterales > Bryobacteraceae > SYKU01. Next base: position 39,271 of record CAMDED010000040.1, read on the forward strand.
GCGCGCGCGGACCGGTCTGGCGGAAACGCTGAAGCGCGGAGGCAAGCCGGTTAACGCCGGGTCTTGAGCCCAATCACGATCATCGGCGGCGGTCCGGCTGGTTCGGCGGCCGCCTTATCGGCCCGATCCCAGGGCGCGGCGGTGCGCCTCTTCGAAAAGTCGACCTTCCCCAGGCACAAGGTTTGTGGTGAGTTCATTTCGCCCGGCGCTCGCGAGGTGCTGGAAGATTTGGGCGTTTGGAACGCCTTCGAAGAGTGCGGTCCGCCACGCATCTCACGGGTAGCATTAGCTTTCGGGGCGCGGCACAAGCAGTGGCGGCTGAGCGAGCCAGGCTTCGGAATGAGCCGCTTCCAATTTGACAACCTGCTGCTCAACCAAGCCCGCGAGCGTGGAGCCGAAGTGATTCACGGCCACGGGGAACCCGCCGGAGCCACAATCGTCGCGCACGGGCGGCGCGAGTCGGCGCGGGGGGCCCGTCTGTTCGGATTCAAGGCTCACTTCGAGGGTCCCGCCGACGATGCCGTCTCGCTTTATTTTTTCAAAAGCTGCTACGTTGGAGTGAGTTCCGTGGAAGGAGGCAGGACGAACGTCTGCGGTCTTGCGCCGGAGAGCGTCTTGCGTCCGAATAGCTTCGAAATCGACCCCATTTTGGTGAGAAATGAGCCCCTTTTCGCCCGAATCCGTCCTCTTTCGCGAGTTTTGGACTGGATGATCACCGGGCCGCTCGTTTTTGGCCAGCGTTTCGATTCGGGCGCCGCGGGCGAATACCCGGTGGGCGACGCGTTAGGCTTCATCGATCCGTTCACGGGCTCGGGCATGTTGGGCGCGCTTATCACCGGGCAGATGGCCGGCAGGGCCGCCGCACGGGGAGTTTCGCCGGAGGAATATCTCGGGGAGTGCCGTACCGCACTACGGGGAGCGTATCGGGCTGCCGCAGTCTTTCGAGCCGCGCTACGGACCGGGGTAGCGGATTGGCTTGGCCCGTTAATACCGGGACCGGTCCTGCTAAACCTGACGCGTCCGAAATATACCTCCGGAAACGAAAAAAACCGGTAGGAGCTCGGAGGTTGCCCCCACCGGTTCGTCCGCTAGTTGCCCAGACCTGGGAGGAAAATATCCACGCCAGGGAGCGTCGCGGCACTCTTGTACATCTACTAGACGTAGTGTACTACGGATTCGTTACGGATACCAAAGCCCGTGCCAAGCCGATCGGTGTGCATAACCGCTTTGGGGAAAGGCGCACTGCTGGGTACGGTGGCGGCACGGCGAAACGCTGCCGCCATTGCTTCGACTTCCGGCACGCTCGGAACACGCGTGGGAAGTTGCTCCGCTCCACGATGTCGAAGGTTCGGCCCAACCCGACCGATGGGCTCGTGATATCGCCAAGGATCCGCGGGCGGGAAAGTGCAGCGAGAATGCCGGGCGCACGCGCTATGACGAATATTTGCGGCTGCTGTTACTGAACCGGAACCGGGCGCTGTTGGACCGCCTGGGCTTGGTTTCGCTCGCATTGCGTTGGTTTGCCCGAAATCGGTTACCTCGGCCTCGCCATCGCCATGCTTGGACCATGGCTCGCCGCTCCGCGGTGGCAGTCCCTGCCGGTCTCCCCGCGGCCCCGCTCGATCCGCGGGCTGGTGGAGATTGGTCCATCGTCCTCTTCGACACGATGGTACCGGCTTTCATCGCGGGTTCCGGCTATTCGGGTCGGGGTGATTCGAAAACGAAGACTGAAAAGACTTGAAAGGTGTAGCATTGAAAGAATAATGACACCGCGAATGGACCGGCTAAGGATGCGGCTCTCGATTGCCTTTCTGACGGCTGCGCATTTGGCGCTCTGCGAAACGCCCACCGTCTGGAAGAGCGCGGAGATTGGGGCGCGGGCGGCTAAGGCGAAGGGGACGTTGACGCTGCACTCCGGCAAGGGCTACTCGATTCAGTTGAAGACCCTTGAGAGGGAGCAGCGAAGCGCTTCGGGAGAATCGGCCGATCGGATTCTGTGGATCCGGCGGGGAGCGGGCCGCTTGTCGCTGGGCTCTCCGGCGCGGCGATCCGAGGTGGCGGTGGGCGATCTGGTTCGACTTCCCCGTGGCACGCCGTATGCGATCGAGCCTGTGAGCGGAAAGCTCGAGTTCGTCGCCGTGCGGGTCAAGGGGCTCGCAGCGGGCCGCGCCGCGCCGGCCGGTATTCGTCCCGCTCGCGGTGAGATGGGCGATGTCGTCAAGAAGGCCGAGATCGACGCGACGATCGCGCGTAGCCAGGCTAACGCTCCCCTCCATTCGCAGAACAACTTCACCGTCAACTACGTCCTGTTCAAGGGGCGGGCGGGACCGTGGGAGTCACACGCGGGATGCACCGATATCTATTTGGTGCAGACGGGCGCAGGAGCGATTCAGCTGGGTGGATCGATCGAGGACGCAAAGGAAGAAAGTTCAGGTGAGCCCCGCGGCACGGGGATGACGGGATCTCGGGAAAGCACTGTGGGGGCCGGGGATCTGGTCGCGATCCCGCGCAACGTGGCCCATCACATGAACCCGACGAGCCTGCCGCTCGCTTATGTGTTGATCAAGGTTTGGGCGGAGTAGGCTCGCGGCGCGGGATGGCTCCCGATGATCGGCATGCCGCCGTGTGGCGAAGGCGATGCGGCATGCCGGGCGCTTGCGGCGCACAGGCATACCGGGTTCCAAATGTTATATAATCCGCGAAGTCAATCAATCCGGCTGGGCAAAAGCGATACGCCGGTCCGGCAAGACAGCTTGATGGAGAACTTATGACCAAACGAGAATTCCTTTCCGCGAGCATCGGTTCGGGCTTCGCCTTGGGGAAAGGGAGTGCCGCCTTTGCACAGCAAGCGCCCGCCGCCACGCGGAAAGACGGTGGGCAAGCGGGAGGGAATCGGCGAATTCCGTCCCGGATGGCGAAAACGACGAAGCTGTTCAAGAGTCCGCCAGGGTTTCCCAACGGGCTTGCCGCCACGCCGGAGGGCTTGTGGATTGGCGAGCAAAAGCTCTCGGGCCCGCAGGCCGCTTCCTACCACCTGCCCGAACCGAAGTCGCTGGATGAGGCGGCATGGCTTGTCGATTGGAATGGCAAGCTGCTGAAGACGGTGAAGACTCCGTCCCGAAACACGAGCGGGATGGCGGTGGGCGGCGGGTATGTCTGGATGGTTGCCAACGCGCCTCCGCAAGGCGTTTTTCAAGTGGACATGAACTCCAACCTGATCAGCCACCGCCAGATCCCACTCGGTCCGGCCAACGACGGCGGCGGCTCCCACGGCGCCCTGTGGCACGACGGGAAACTCTGGATCTCGTCGCTGCGCCTGCGCGGGAATCTTCGTGTCGACCCCAAGACCTGGCAGCCGGAATTCATGATCCCGTTCTATCAGGCCTTTCCGGACCGCGTTCGTTACCACGGTATTGCCTGGGACAACGGGACGATCTGGCAGGTGGTCGGCAACGACAGCAAGAGTTATAAAGAGGGTAAGCCGGGTCTGGTCCGGCACGATGCCGCCACCGGAAAGGTGCTGGAGACGGTGGACTTCGTGCCCGGCTCCTGCGACCCTCACGGACTGGTCATGCACGATGGAAAGCTGATCGGTTGCGACGCCGGCATCCATCCGGGCTGGCCGAACAACGATAGTCCCACCGCGGGCTGGATTTTCCAGATCGATTTCGTGTAGCGGATCGGCATAACCAAAGACGCGCCGCAACTGGCGGTGGCGCGTTGACATCTCCCGATGGAGAGTGGGCGAGAGTCGCGCGGTGGGCCTCGCGACCGGTCTCGGGAACTTCCGCCAGCCCGCCGCCGTATTCTTTGATGTGAATCCACCTGCTTCGCATTTGACTTTAGGCCTTGATAGACATACACTTACGCATGGAAATGTGAGGAAAAGACCCGATGAGCAAGAAGTGGTACAACTACTTCGTATCAGTAGCCGAAGGGAGCCAGGAAGCCGGAACCGGCGATGCCGGACAGAATGCGCCGACAGGCGTCCCGAGCGCGGCCCAAACGGTTGCCGATATCGCCGCCGCCGTAAATACGCCGTCGTTCACCCAGACCGTTGCGGATCCCACGTCCTTTGAGCAGATCTACCAGGCAGCCGACGTACGCACTCCGCCGCACGGGTTCACCATCTTCAAAATTGCCGACATGCTGAAGAGTGAGCATATCCGCACTCTTCCCGTGGAGATCAAGCGCAGCTCCGTGTTGCTCGCGCTGGACGCAGCGGGAGTGAAGCTGCAGGAAGTGATTGAAGACGCCGTGAGGCGGGACCGGGCGCTCGACACCTTCGAACTCGTTCAGCAGCGCGCGCTCGACCAACTGGAGGCGCGCAAAACGGAGGAGAACGGCAAGCTGCAGGCCGAGGCCGACCGGGTTCTGAACGAGCTGCGAGTGCAGGTGCAAGCCAACAATGACGAGGTCGCGCGCGAACGGGAGCGAATGCAGACGTGGCGCCTTCAGAAACAACGGGAAGAGGGGCGCATTGCGGACGCAGTGTCGCCGTTCGCGACGGAAAATCCGATCACCACGGGCCACGCCACCGTGCCGGCAAAGTCTGTCGAACCATCCGGGCGCTAACCGGAAGAAGGAGCAATCTTATGTTGAATAGGCTCTCACGAATATTCCGTTCGTTCTTCGGATTCTTCATCTCGATCGCCGAAGATCCGGAATTGATTTTGGAACAGAACATCCGCGACATGAACGACCAGGTTCCGCGAATGAACGAGAGCATCGCGATGGTGAAAGCCAACGTGACGCTGCTCGCAAAAGAGGAAAGCAAATACAAGGCTGAAGTCAACGATCTGGCCATGAAGATTAAGGCGAGCATCCAGGCGGGCCGCGACGACTTGGCCGGACACTTCGCCGTGCAGCACGAGCAGCTGCGGGGAGCCCTGGCGCGCACGCAGGGCCAGTTGGAAACGGCGCGGTCGGCCCTCGAAAAGGCAATGAACGTGAAGGCCGCCTTTCTGCGCGAAAAGGAGCGGAAGACTCATGAGGCAATGAACGCCATCCGCGACTACCGGCGCTCGCAGTGGCAGAAGAAAGTGGCCGATGCGATGGAGCAGTTCGAAGTTGCGGGCATCAGCCAGACCCATGACGAGATGGTCCGCAAGATCGAAGAGACTACCGCGGTGAACGAAGCCCGCATGGAGATGGCCTTGGGTAACGTCGATCAGCAGCGCTTTAAGATCGAGGAAGAGGCGGAGCAGCTGCGCGCGAATGAGCTCGTCAAGCAGTTCAAGGCCGAAATGGGGCTCATTACGCCGGGAGCGGCGCCGGCAGCGACGCCCGAGAAGACTATCGGGGGCCGCGATACGGAGAGGACTGCGTAGCGGTCGGAGACAATTATGGCTGTGCGAATTGAAAAGGGCGGTTGGATTTTCATCTTTCTCGTTGGACTGGGTCTGGTCGGCTACAGCCTGGATAGGTATGGCTTCGTCAACCTGTCCGGGATGCTCGGGAAGAAGGCGGCGAGCACGAGCGCAGTGGACACCTCGAGACCTTTGCCGGCCACCGGAGGGTCGGAGAGCAATAACGTCCGGGTCCGCGTGAACATCTGGGTCGGCTGCGTCGGTGGACTGGTGGCGAACGGCGGGCTCGACACCACGCCCGGCTCCATCTACGACCGCAAGGGGTTGAAGGTTTCCTTCAAGATCATCGACGATTGGACCGAGGGAAGCGTCGCGCTCGCTTCGAACAACGTCGATGTGATGTTGACCACGGCCGACGTTTGGGCAAAGGACTATGGGCAGCTTCTCGATAAGGGGTTCAAGGCGCGCGCGGTCTACATGGTGGACTGGTCGCGCGGCGCCGACGGGGTGATCGGAAAGCAGGGCATCAACTCAATTGAAGGTCTGGCCGGCAAGAGTGTCGCATTCGCGCCTTACACCCCCTCGCACTTCCTGTTGTGGAACGGGCTGAAGAGCTCCGGGCTGACGACGGAACAGCGCAATGAGATCTTCGACAAGGCCGTTCACACGAAGGACGGCATCGAGCCGGCTACGTTGTTTGCGCAGCAGAAAGTGGACGCCGCGGTGGCCTGGGATCCGGACATGAGCGATGCCGTGGCAAAACGAAAAGGCGCGAAGAAGATCTACGATACCAAGGTTGCCAACCGTCTGATCGCGGATATTCTCGTGGTTAGCGACCGGTTCTCTTCCGAGTCGCCCCAGACAATGCGCAAATTCCTGGAGGGCTGGCTCGAAGGCGTCGAGTTTATCCGGCAGGAACCGGTGCGGGCGCACACGCTCATCGGGACCGTCAAGGATTTCAACATTCCGGCCGATCTCGCGAAGAGCATGCTGGAGGGCGTGCGGCTCACCGATTACGCCGACAACAAGGCATTCTTCGGCGCGGGCGCGGGATCGGATTACAACAACATCCTCACCATGGCGCAGGAGATGTACCGGGAGCTTCGGCTGATCAAGCGCACCGCCGACATTGAGGCCAGTGTCGACCGGCGCTACGTCGCCGGCATGGAGGGCAAGTTCTCCTCCACGTCCACCGAGCCGCCCATCGAGTATAAGGCGCCGCCCAAGGGCGCTACTCCCATTGCCACGCAGCGGCGCTCGATCTACTTCGAAACCAATTCGGCGGTGATGAGCCCCGATTCGCGGGTCGTTGTGGATGAGATCGGCGCCTTCATGCGGGCCTATGAGAACACCGTGGTGGATATCGAAGGCAACTCCGACTCCACCGGTGCGCGAGAGCTCAACATGAGTCTTTCCGAGCAGCGCGCGGAGACGGTGAAGAAATACCTCATGACCAAGTACGGGTACCCTTCGGTGCGCATGCGCGCGGTGGGCAACGGTCCGGATAAGCCGATCGACAGCAATGACACACCGGAAGGACGGGACAAGAACCGGCGCACCGACATCAAGGTGTATCCGAACCCGGGCCAATGAAGTCCGATCTCATGAGTATCCGAAAGCCGATTCCGCGGCAGAGGAGGCTGATTTTAGGATTCGGCGCCTGGGCGCTTGTGGTGACCGCCTGGTTCGCCGTCACAAGAAGCGATATCCTGCCGCCGCTGGCGCTGCCCGACCCAGTGGGAGTAGTGGTGGCCATCGGCCGCCTCTGGGTGGAGTACGACCTGTTGGGAAATGTGTTCAAGAGCTGGTGGCGGATCGCGCAGGCGTTCGTCTGGTCCGCCGCGGTGGCGATTCCCCTCGGGCTACTGATGGCCAGCTTCCCATGGGTCTTCCACCTGGTGAATCCCATCGCCGCTCCCATGCGGTCAATGCCGATAACGGCATTCCTACCGGCATTCATCGCTCTGTTCGGAATGGATGAAGCGATGAAGGTCGGGTTCCTGTTCTTCGGTATGTTCTTCTACCTGCTTGCGCTGGTGGTGGAAGAAGTGAACAAGGTGGAGCAAGGTTTGCTCGAAACGGCCTACACGCTTGGCGCGAACGTGCCTCAGGTCCTGTGGCTGCTGTTCCGGGCGTCTTTTCCGTCGATTTTCGGGTCGTTTCGAATCCTCTACGATATCGGCTGGACGTACGTAATCCTGGCGGAGATGGTAAACTCCCGCAAGGGCGTGGGCTACATGGTGGAGGCGGCGCGAAAGGTGCTCGATTTCGAGCGCGTGTACGCGGGAATCATTGCCATTGGAGTGGCCGCGTTTCTGTTCCGCTGGCTGCTCACCATCCTGGAAGACCGCCTGTTCCCGTGGCGGCGTCCCGCCCGGCAGCACGCCGAACCGGTCTTCGCAATCGCCAATCATGGATCAAAAAGCTAAGATCACGCTTCGCGGCGTGTCGCGCGTTTTCACGAGCGCCTCGGGCGAGCGGGTGGAAGCCCTGCGCGATGTCAACCTGGAAGTGTCCGACGATTTCGCGCCCGACGGCCGCGACATCGGGGAGTGCCGCGTGCTGCTGGGGCCATCAGGCTGCGGCAAGTCGACAATCCTGCGGCTCATTGCTGGGCTCGACTTCCCCACGGCGGGAGAAGTTCTGGTGAACGGAAGGCGCGTCGAAGGGCCAGGGTCGGATCGCGGCATGGTCTTCCAGAAGTACACGTCCTTCGCCTGGCTGACGGTGGCAGCCAACGTGGAATACGGGCTGCGGCTTAAAGGCACGCCGCCGGGGGAACGGCGCGAGATTGTGGACCACCTGATTGACGCGGTCGGCCTCCGGGGATTCGAAACGGCGTATCCGCATACGCTGTCCGGCGGCATGCAGCAGCGTCTTGCGATTGCACGTTCGTTAGCCGTGCGGCCCCAGGTGTTGCTGATGGACGAACCGTTCGGCGCTCTCGACGCTCAGACGCGCAACGGCATGCAGACCCTGCTGTTGAAGATCTGGGACGAAACGGCCGCCACCATCCTGTTCGTCACTCACGACGTTGCGGAGGCGGTCTTTCTGGCTGACCGGTTGTACATCGTTAGCCCCAGACCGGGCACGATCGTCGAGGAAATCCCGGTGCCCTTCGGACGTCCTCGCGATCAGGATCTGAAGGAGCTGCCGGCGTTTCAGGAGTTGGAGGCCCTCGCCCTGGCGCGATTGCGGCGCACGGGAGGATCCGGACAGGTTCGGATGAGTGTTTGACCCGGTTCATAGCGCCCCACCCAGGCGGACCTATACAATCTAGTTGTGGCAGAAGAGTTCCATGTCCGGGAATAGTCCCAGTTTCGGATCCGGGTTGAAGGGCGGCATTGAGGGTAAGGCGGACGAGGCCGGACTCTCCCAGGGCGACTATATCAGGGCTGCGCTTAAGTGGCAGTACAACTGGATCGGGCTCGCGGGTGTGGCTGCGTTCGCCGCCATCTCCGGGACGGGCCTGCCGCTCGTGCTGGCCGCGGGGCTCGAGCTGATGTACGTGGCGCTGGCGCCCCAGAGCAGCCGCTTCCGCAGGCTGGTGCGCTCCTGGAAATACGCGGAAGAGGAGCGCGCGCATCGGGAACGGCTGGATCGGATGTTCCGAAATCTACCTCCCGAGATGCGCAGCCGCAGCGCCTATCTCCAGCAAGTCGCCCAAGCCATTCGCGCGAATTATTCACAGCTCTCCTTCGGCTCGCAGGTGTTCGCCAAGCAGATGGACAGCAAGCTCGCCGGGCTGCTGGAGGGCTACATCCGGTTGCTGAACGCGGCGCACACGCACGGCGAATACCTGAGAACTCTCAACCCGGAACAGGTTCGCGGCGAGTCGGAATATCTGGCCAAGTCGCTCGAGAACGAGCCGCCGAAGGTGCGCGAGATCAACCAGAAGCGCATCGAGATTCTTAAGAAGCGGCTCGGTAAATTCGACAAAATTCGAGAGAACAGCCAAGTGATCGACGCGCAATGCGCGGCCATTGAAGATGTCCTCCAACTGATCCGCGATCAGTCCGTCACCATGCGCGATCCGCAGGAAGTGAGCGCCCAACTGGACCATTTGGTGGAAGACGTCGAGCAGACCGAGCAGAGCGTTCGCGAGATGGAGGAGATTTTCGCGCTGACTTCGCCCGAGAATGGAGGGGAGATGCGGCTGGCGGAGACGGAGGAGCGGCCGGAACCTCGAAATCGAGTGCCGAACTAATCCATGATTCCCGAGACACCAACAACGATGGACGGCCTGCCGGATTGGGCGAGGCGGCTTTCGGAAAAATACTATTCCCGCACGCTGGCGATGTTCGTGCTGCATGGCAATGTGCACGATCTGGTGGCCTGGAAACGAGGCGGCCACACCGACTTTGTTCCGCTGCCGGCATTCCTCAACGGCGCCCTCTTCGGCCGGCGCGACCTGGTGCTCTCCTACGACCGCGGCGGCGGCCTGGCCTTTGCCAACGCCGCGATGCAGGACGATTTTCAGCGCGCCCTGTCCGGCTACGATGCGTTCCACGGCACGAAATACACGCAGGGGCTGCCGCGGAATCCCGATGCGGTACTCGCGCTGATAGAGAGCTTCATGCGGGTGCGGGTCGCCGACGCGAAGAAGATCGCCATCACGCTGCTGTATGCTGACATGCTGTCCCCGGCCGGCGACTCGGCGGGCATGAGTTCGGAGGACCGGAACTGCCTGGTGATCTTAAAGCGTTGGGCGCAGAACCAGAGCTTCCTGAGCGCCGATGTTACGCTATGCCTGGTGACGGAGAGCCTTTCCGGTCTCAATGCCGGGCTGATCCAGAATCCCGGCGTGGCGGCCCTTGAAATCCCGTTGCCCGACGAGGAGGAACGGCTGGAATTTGTTCGCTGGCAGTTGGAGAAGAAGGAGCTGCCGGCTGGTTCGGAGGTGACCGCGGAGACGCTGGCGAAGTTGGGCGGAGGACTCAAGCGAGTGCAGTTGCAGAACCTCATCGCCTACGCCTGCGAGAACCGCCAGCCGCTGACGATTCCGGTTGTCGCGAAGCTCAAGAAGGAGCTGATTGAGGCTGAGTCCGGAGGATTGCTGGAGTTCGTGCACAGCCGGTTCGACCTGTCCATGGTGGCCGGCCATGAAGCCGTCAAGCGGAAACTGCGGGAGGCTGCCTCCGCGCTACGCGCGGGACGTTTCGACGTCGTGCCGATGGGCTACGTCATCTGCGGGCCTGTCGGCACCGGCAAGACTTTCCTCACGACGTGTTTCGCCGGCGAGGTGGGCATCCCAGCCGTCATGCTGAAGAATTTTCGCAGCATGTGGCAGGGCGTAACGGAATCGAACCTGGAGCGGGTGCTGACGCTGCTGAAGGCGATGAGCCCGATCGCCGTGGTTGTAGACGAGGCGGACGCGCAATTGGGGAACCGGTCTAGCTTCGGCGACAGCGGCGTGAGTAACCGCGTCTTCGCCCAAATCGCGCAGTTCATGGGGAACACCGAGCTGCGGGGCAAGGTGATCTGGTTCCTGCTGACCTGCCGCCCGGACCTGCTGCCGGTGGACCTGAAGCGTCAGGGCCGCGCCGAGGAGCACCTCGCTCTCTTCTATCCGGACACCGACGAGGAACGGCTGGCGATGCTGCGGGCGATGCAGAAGAAGACCAATACCCGCGTGGCGTCGGAAGAGGCGGAGAAATTTTTCCTCGCCCACTCCGCCAGCCTCTCCGGCGCCGACACCGAGGCGGTGCTGGTGAGGGCCCGCATGAAGAGCGCGATCGAAGGCGATGCCGCCGTCGATGCGGAAGACCTGATGGCTGCGTTCTCCGATTTCATCCCGCCCTCCTACCCCACCGAGATCGAACTACAGAAACTGGTGGCGGTGCTGGAGTGCACCTCGAAGAGCCTCCTTCCCGAAGAGTACCGGCACATGGACAGGGGTGAGATTCTGAGGCGCGTGGCGGAGATGAGTTCCCTGAACCGGTGAAGCAGGCGTCGCGTCTCTTACAGCTCGGGCCATTTTCCTTCAGCCGCGTTCCTCACGCGAGGCCGCCCTGCTTCCGCGTCCAGCGGGAATGCCGAAGCTGAACTGGACCGCCTGGCGCGCCAGATGGAACGCGAAGATCGCATCGCCTATGCCGCCGCCTACCAGGGGGCACTGCTCGCGAACCCGCGCCTGTACACGGCGTCCTGGACCAGCACTCCCGCCAGACCGGCGCGAGCTGATTCTACGCAGCCTTCACGGTCAGCTTCACGCCGACTCTCTTTTGCAACACCTGAAGAATCGCGAAGAAGTTGACCGTGTTCGGGTTGCCATTCGGACCCAGCATGCGATGCAGGCTCTTGCTGGGTTTCTGAAGGTCGACGGCCAACTGCTCGAAGCCGATGGTCGCGTTGATGACGTCGCGTAAGACGGTTTTCCGCGTCGCCTCATCGCCACCAAGATAGGCATTCACCGCCTCCGTCAGCAGCGCCTTGCGGAATGCGCCATCCTGCTGCGCGCGATTGTAAACCTGAATTCCGAAGTTGAAGGCAAGGTCAGGGTAGACTGGGCGGATGGAAGGCACACGGATATTCGGTGGGCAGAAGGTGTTGTTGAAGGAGACGGACAGAGCGCTGACGCCCTTCGGCGGCATGGTGGTGTTTCTAGAGTTTCTGAATAAGATCGGGTTTGTGAAGAAGGTGATCGAGTGTATACCGGTCACACA
>CAMDED010000041.1 GCA_945893365.1 Candidatus Sulfopaludibacter sp. SbA3
GGTTTCGGCTGCCCCTTGTTGCCGTGCTTCACCCATTCCACGCATTCCGCTCCGAAGCGCTTCTTCAGCCTCTTCACCTGCCGCGTGCTCAGGTTCAGGAGTCCCGCTGCCTCCCTCACTGTGATTTTTCCCGTCACCGCGTTTTCCACCACCTTTACTCGTTTCAGTTCGTTTGCTGTCAATTCGATCACCCTTCCATTTTGAAATGGGGTGACAGAGTTTCGTTGCAGTTAAGGGGTGACATTATTATGGAGCATCTACAGGATGAGAAAAGCGCGTTGACAGCCGGATCCGAATTGACTAACGTGAGTGTGATGAACTCCAGCCGACGGCGATTGTTGCAGTCTCTTGCGCTCGCGGGTGGGTACGGCACGGCGGCTGAGGGCGCGGAGCCCGCGATCACGATCGAGGTTCTTCGCAGTGCGTCCGCGGTTCACGGAACCAATTTGAGCGACGATCGGCTGCGCGCCGTTAAGGCGATTGCCGAACGGCGCCTCCCTCAACTGCGGGCCCTCCGTGATTTCGAATTCGACGACAGCGTCGCGCCAACCCAGGGAATCCTGGACAAGTGATCCTGAACAAGTGATCAATGCCCGCTTCTGAAATTCTCTTCAAGTCCGCTGCCGAGCTCGCGACATTGCTCAAATCGCGCAAGCTTTCACCGGTTGAGGTAGTGCGCGCCTGCCTGGATCGGATCGAAGCCGTCAATCCGAAGGTGAATGCCTTCATCACGGTCACGGGTGAGCAGGCGCTCGAACAGGCGCGGAAAGCGGAAAAGGAGATTGCCGCCGGCCGTTATCGCGGACCGCTGCACGGGGTGCCTTATGCACCCAAGGATCTGGTGGCCACCAAGGGCATCCGCACCACGAACGGCTCGCGGGTGAACTCCGACTGGATCCCGGACTACGAATCCACGGTCACGGCGCGTCTCAACCAGGCTGGCGCCATCCTCATCGGCAAGCTCAACCTCCTCGAATTCGCGATGGGCAGTGGGCAGAAGGGATTGGTGGGGCCCGCCCGCAACCCGTGGGATCTCGCCTATTCTCCCTCAGGCTCCTCGAGCGGTTCCGGCACGGCGATCGCGGCGGGCATGGTTCCTCTGACAATTGGAAGCGACACCGGGGGCTCGATTAGGAATCCCGCCAAGAGTTGCGGCATCGTCGGTTTGAAGCCGACCTATGGACGGGTCAGCCTGTTCGGCGTGACCACGCTCAGTTGGACACTCGACCACGTGGGGCCCATGGCGAGAACCGTCGCCGACGTCGCGCGCATGCTCCAAGTGATCGCCGGTCCGGATCCGCGAGACCGCAATGCGGCCACTGCGCCCGTTCCCGATTACACCAAGGCTCTCACCGGCGACGTCAAAGGTTTGCGTGTCGGCGTGCCGTCCGAGTACTTTTTCGAAAATGTCCACCCCGAGACCGGCGCCGCTCTTCGCCGCGCCAACTCCCTGCTGAAGCAACTCGGGGCGGTGATGGTGGATGTCAAAGTACGCAACGCCGCTCTTTGCGGCGCCGCATCGTCGGTCATTCTCAGCTCCGAGGCCGCCGCATTCCACGAGAAGCGGCTTAAAGAGCACGGAGATCTCCTCGATCCGCTCGTTCGAGAACGTCTCGAAGCCGCGACTTTCCATTCCGCCATCGACTACATCAAGGCGCTGCGCCTCCGCACGGTCCTTATGGAGGAAATGCGGCGCGTGTTCCTCACCTGCGACGTCCTGATGCTTCCATCCGGTAACGCCGCTCCTAAACTCGACACCGAAACCGTCAAGACCGATGTTCCTCCCGATCCGCCGCCGGCGCCGCGCCCGGACACCTACAACATCGCCAACGTGACCGGGATTCCCGCCATCGTGCTGCCCTGCGGTTTCACCGCCGGCCCTCCGACCCTGCCCCTCGGTATCCAGTTCTGCGCCAAACCTTTCAACGAAGCGACGCTCTTCCGGGTCGGCCACGCATACCAGATGGCAACGGATTGGCATAAGCGCACACCGCCTCTCCACGGGTGACTGATTCCACCTGGCAAGTCGCCCGGTTACCGCATCGTCACCGTTTCGGCACCGCCACATCACGACTCGGACCGGCCCTCGCCGGTATTCTGGACAAGTCCATGAAGAACACAATCGCCACCGCAAAGCGGGACGATATGCCGGTGGACCTCGATGGCTGTCTAGTCCAGGTGAAGGCCAGCAAGGATTGGTTTGCCCGCCGGATCCTGCCGCTCTCGCTAGACCAGTTGAGATGGCGGCCGCACGTGGGCCGCTGGTCGATCGCCGAGTGCCTGGACCATCTCAACGTTTACCCTCGCGCATTACCTTCCAAAGCTCGATGAAGCCATCGAACGGAGCAGGCGTGAAGCCAAGACGCTTCAGGAAGTCCGCAGGCTCGATCGGGCTGAGAGCGACACCCTCAGGATGCTGGAGCCGCCACCGGTTGTCCTCATTCCCGAATTGCCTACTATCGCGCCCGCCGCATGGGTCGATCCGGACTCGCTGGTGGAACAGTTCCATGCCACTCGCGATCGCTATGCCGATACCGTCCGGCGGGCATACGGCCTGGATCTTGCGAACATTGCCGTTAACGAGCCGATCCATCCGCCAATCCACAGCTTGGGAGGAACGTTTTTGTTTCTTGCCGTCCATGACCGGCGGCACTTCTGGCAAGCCAAGCAGGTTCGAAACACCACGGGATTTCCGCAATCTCCGCTTGGCTCAAGGAATAGGCGCCAATGACTTCCGGAGGTCGACATCGAGTTCTGCGCTGAGACGCGCTCTACCGTGGGATCGCCGCGATCGGAGGCCTGGTGTGCATGGACGTGCCCGGCATCTTCCTCGCCCGCGGTCCCCTGAGGCAATCGGGGCCGCGCCGCAGGCGGGTATAGGTTTCATCGATTGGATTTTCGCCGGGTTGCAACTGTTCGCCGTGATGAGCTTCGAGCCGTTGCCCGTTCGATCACGCTGACGCTTTGAACGCGAGAGCGCCTGTCACCCGCCGGAGAAAGGACGCCTGGAGAGCGGGTTCGTCTACCAGGGTCGCGGCGACGCGCTCGGCCGCGCGCAAACTGCGGCCGCGGAACGTTTCGCTCTCCCGATGGCGTCCGAGGCTCGAGAAGGTCATCGCCTCAAACTCCAAGGTAGCGAAAATTGAATCCATCTCGCGCAGCAACGTCTCGGTGATCATCCTTTCGATCTCCGACGAGTTGAAAGACGCGGGCCAGATCCTGGACGATATTGGAGGCCGGCTCGCCGGCGTACGAAACCTGCCCGAAGGCGCGGGTCCAATCAACTACCAGCGCGACTTCGGCGATACGGCGACTCTGCTGTTGACCGTGGCGAGTCCGAAGACGGACGGGGCGGAGATCGACGTGCGCGCCAGGAAGATCGGCGCGGCGATCCAATCCCTCCGGGAGTCGGGCAAGGGCTCGGATAGGCGTGACGATGGGCGGGCGACGCTTGTCATCTGCTTTCCTCCGCGCGAGGATTTCCGTTTAACTCGCCTCGGGGCCACGCACTTCCTCAACTACGCGAGGGCCGAGGACCCCGCGCTCGATCCGAGGCTGTTCGACGCCGAAGGCTGCGTCGGCGCCGACATGCGCGCCACGCGAAGCGATGAGGAACTCTTCAGCATACTTGACAGCTTCGTGCGTAACCGCTATCCAAAGACGAAGCGCGAACCGGACGTGTGGGCTCCTTTCGTCGTTCGGGATGTGGCGGACGTTCGCGCCAAACTGGCCGCTTCCGCCGGCGAGAGGTACAGCTATCGCGAGTTGGACCAGTTCACCGACGTCATGGAAAAGGCCCTTATGGCGACGGGGCGCAGACTGGCGTACGCTCCGCTCGTGGCGAAGGTAACGCGCTCCGGAATCCTGCCGGAGAAGGTGTACCTGCTCTATTCGCAGGAGCGGCTGGCTTCCTATGGTATTCAATCGGGATCGCTGCAGAGAATCCTGCGGGGCCGCAACCTTACCGCGGGAGGCGGAGAGTTCGACGCCGGCGGCAAGAGCGTCCTGATAACCCCGACGGGCGAGTTCCAGAGCGAGCGGGAGATCGGCGCCGTGACGGTGGGCTCAACCGCGTATGGAACGCCCCTCTACTTGCGGGACGTCGCCGACATCGTCCGCAGCTACGACAGTCCGCCGCGCTACCTGAATTTCTATTCCTGGCGTGATGCTCAGGGCCAATGGCAGCGTTCGCGCGCGGTCACCCTCTCCGTGCAGATGGGCGCGGGCCAGCAGATCGACAACTTCGCGCGCCAGGTGAACGCGACGTTGGACGATCTCCGCAAGAGGCTTCCCCGCGACCTGATTATCGAGCGAACGAGCGACCAGCCACGGCAGGTGGAAGAGAACATCGACCTGTTCATGATGAGCCTCTTACGAGGCCGTGGCGTTAGTGGTCTTCGTGTCGTTGATCGGCTTCTGGGAATGGCGCTCCGCGCTCCTGATGGCGCTGTCGATTCCCCTCACGCTCCTGATGACCTTTGGAATGATGATGCTTCTGGGGCTCGATCTGCAGCAGGTGTCGATCGCCGCGCTGATCATCGCGCTCGGTTTGCTGGTGGACGACCCGGTGGTAGCCGGCGACGCCATCAAGCACGAACTCGCCGCGGGACAACCGCGCAGCGTCGCGGCGTGGCTCGGTCCGAAGAAACTGGCTACGGCGATCCTCTACGCGACTGTCACCAACATCGTCGCCTACCTGCCGTCCCTCATGTTGACCGGCACGATGGGACAATTCATGTACGCTCTGCCAATCGTGATGACATGCTCGCTGGTGGCTTCGCGTATCGTATCGATGAGCTTCATCCCACTGCTCGGCTCGTATATTTTGCGCGCCCGGCAAGAACCCACTATCGAGGAACGGAGAACCAAAGGCTTCGCGGCGAAGTACTATCGGGCGGGCCAGTGGGCGATCCGTCACCGCTGGGCGGTGGTGGCCGGTGCGGCGGTCATATTTGCCGGCGGCGGCCTGGTGGGCCGGGCGATCAAGCAACAGTTTCTTCCGAAGGACCTGTCGCAGCTTGCCTACATTGATGTATTCCTGCCCGAGGACGCCTCCTTCTCTTCGACCAGCGAAATCGTGGAGCGTGTGGAGAAGATCGCGCAACAGGTGTCGGCCGAGCGGAAGGTGGTTGTGTCCTCGATATCGAGCTATGTCGGCGGCGGCGCTCCGCGCTTCTGGTACACCCTCTCTCCGGAGCCCGCGCATTCGAGCTACGCCCAGCTGGTCCTGGTGTTCGAGGACAAACACCAGACTCACGAACTGCTGCCGCACCTCCAAAAGCGCATTTCGCGTGAGATCGCGAGCGCCCGTATCGACGTGCGCCAATTGGATACCGGAAGCCCGGTCGGATTGCCGGTCGCGATCCGCATCTCCGGGGAAGACAAAGATACGCTCCGCGTGAACGCCGGCCGGGTGAAGAAGATTCTCCAGAACATCCCGTCCACCGCGCGCGCCCGGGACGATTGGGGCGAAGACCGTTTCCATGTCGAGCTGAACGTCAATGCCGACCGGGCAAACCTCGCCGGATTGACCAACCTCGACGTCGCCGGGTCTTCCTCGACGGCGATCAGCGGATCCAACGTCTCCGCTCTCCGCGAAGGCGACAAGCAGATCCCTATAACGACGCAGCTTCGCACGGAGCAGATTGCCGGCCTGCACGATCTCAGCAACCTGTATGTATACTCCGGGTCCGGCAAGCAGAAAGTGCCGCTCCGCCAGGTCGCGCGCCTGGACTACCGCTTCCGTGCCGAGGTCATCTGGCGTCTGAATCAACTCCGCACCATTACGATATCCGCCGCGCCGCGGGAAGGAGTGCTGCCCTCCGAGGTCGTGGCTGCCGCTCGTCCGGCGCTCGATTCATTGAGCCGCTCGCTGCCGCCCGGCTACAAGCTCGAGATCGGCGGCGAAGAGGAACAGCAGAAGGACGGCTTCGAAGACCTTTCGGTCGTATTGTTAACCTCGGTGGCGGCGATCTTCCTTGCGCTGACATTCCAGTTCCGCAACGCCGTCAAGCCGTTCATCGTGTTCGCGGCCGTGCCGTTCGGCGCAATCGGCGCGTTGGTGGCGATGTGGGCGATGGGCGCACCGTTCGGCTTCATGGGCTTCCTGGGAGTCATCAGCCTGATCGGCGTCATTGTCAGCCACATCATCGTCCTGTTCGACTTTATTGAAGAGAAGCATGCCGAAGGCGAGCCATTCGAACAGGCCGTTCTCGACGCCGGAATCATGCGCTTGCGGCCGGTGATGATCACGGTGGGCGCGACCGTATTCGGGTTGGTCCCGCTGGCCGCGCACGGCGGACCGCTCTGGGAGCCGTTGTGCTACGCGCAGATCGGCGGTCTCACGGCGGCCACGTTTGTCACGCTGCTGCTGGTGCCGGTCTTCTACGCGATCTGCGTGTTGGATCTGAAGATCGTGAAATGGGACACGGCGCATTCCCGGCATCAGACGCACGAGCGGGCGCACGATGACCCCGGCATGGCGGGGACTGCCGTCGCGCAATGAGGGCAGCCTAAGTCATGAGTCGCCAGTGACCCCAGTTGTGATCGGGTTCGCAGTAGTCGCCGCGTCGGCCTTGGGCGCACGTCTAGACTAGCACCCTCAAACGCGTCGAGATTAACTATTCATCATTCTCGATCGACGCGCATTCCATACAACGTAGCCGCTGCCCGTCAGTACGTCAGTACGTCTCCGTGGCCGCCGATACGGCCAGTGGATTCAATCGGCTCGGTAATGCAGGCGAATTAACAGTTGCAGTTACTGGGAACCGGGCTGCCGAGCCACTGGACGGCTACGGAAAAGCGCTCAAATTCATTCGCGCCACCAGCACCCAAACCGGCTTGGCTGCGACTGCCTATCCGGACCGGAAGGAGTATCCGACCGTTCTCAAACCAGACCCGCGCCCGATTTCTTCACTGCGTCTCGAACACAGTAATTTTGCCCCGACACTAAGCGGGCTTTTTGGCGCGCACGAAGGCGCTCATGAACTTCCCGTCCACCTGAGGAGCGATTGCCTCAACGTCGATTCCTTCGCCGGCGAGGAAATCGCGCGCGTCGTCCAATTTATAGATTCGCGTCGGTTCAAGGCTGATCGATTCGAAACCCGCGGCGGCCAGCTTCGTCCGATACTCGGATTCCTCGAGAGCCCCGGCGACGCAGCCAACCCACAGGAGGACGCTGCGGCGCACCTCCGGGGGCATCTCTCCCCTGACGACCACATCGGAAACCGCGAACCTTCCACCGGGCTTGAGCACGCGGAAAGCCTCTCTCAGGACACGGCCCTTGTCGACCGAGAGGTTGATGACGCAATTCGAGATCACGACGTCAACCGAATTGTCGGGCAGTGGGATGTTCTCGATTTCTCCCTTGAGAAACTCAACGTTCGCGATACCGGATTTCTCCCGGTTCGCGCGGGCGAGCGAAAGCATCTCGTCGGTCATATCGAGTCCGTACGCTTTACCCGACGGGCCGACGCGTTTGGCGGATAGCAGCACGTCGATGCCGCCTCCCGAGCCCAGATCGAGTACGGTCTCGCCCGGATTGAGGTCCGCAAGCGCGGTTGGATTGCCGCAGCCGAGCGAGGCGAGCATCGCTTCGACCGGGATCTGCCCCGCCTGCGATTCGTCGTAAAGATTCGACGTGATCGGGTCCGCGCCGCAACAACTGGATGGCGAGGATCCGCAGCACGAACTGCCTCCGGTATTGACGCGCAAGGCGGCCTGACCGTATTTTTCCTTTACCGCTTCTTTGATGTTCATAAATAGGCTCCTGGTTTCGATCCGATTTCGCCGCGCGCACGCCGGAAAACGGCGAGGCCTCGCTCTCATGGCGCGACACGTGCTTCGGCGGGTGCGCGAAGATGCCCGATGCCCACTGCGCGCATGGCTTCGACCGCAAGCGTCGTCTTGTCATTCCGTCATTTCCCGATGTGAACAATCCGCCCCGGGTCGACGGCCGAGCTGCGGGTGCAGCACTCGGCGTACAAAAACCGCAGAAGCTCGCGCAGCGATTCGGCGTTCGCCGTGTAGCGCAGGCACGTGCTTTCGCGCTTAACCACGGCCAGACCCTCGTTTTTCAGCTTGTCCAGATGATGGGACAGCGTGGATGCGGGCATGTCGAGCTCATCCTGAATTTCACCCGCGATCATTCCACCCGGGTGTGCGGCGAGCAGCAGCCGCATAATCTCCAGCCGCGCGCCGGTGCCGATCGCCGCGAACATGTCCGCGAAGCGCGCCACATCTTCCGCCGATATTCTCGATTTCCTTGCTCCCATACTTCGATATTACTGGAACACTGGAAAGATGTCAAGAGAAAGTTTCCCGGAATCTTCGCCGCCGCCGGTTTCGCTAACGCGGCTTCCGGGCCGGGGCGCAAAGCGAATGAGCGATACGGATACTCCCGGCTGGGAGGCTTCTCCCGAGGGATCGATTGCGTGGACGGACTTGACGGTGGGCGACGCGCCCGCGGTTCGGGATTTCCACAAGCAGGCGGTCGCCTTGGTGGGCGGTGGACGTCGAGAGGGAAGGCTATCGGGACTGTTGCATGCGGGAGCCGTCCACGTCACGCGCGGCAGTCGACAAGGACCTTCCGCCGGTGTGGCCGATCTTGGGGTACGCGCTCGTGCGCAGGCTCGCGCTCTACATTAGATAGCATCTGTCGAGGGACGAAGGGCGCGGTCTTCGAGCCGAACAGCGCGTTGCCGGTGGGACCAATTGCGGTTTCACGCCAGGGCATGTTTCAGCGGTCCACTCCGCGGGACGATTCTTTGCCGAATGCGATAGGGGAAAGACGACTCCGGAGGGCAGTCGGCGGGGAAGGCTGAATTGCGGCCGCGGACGTGGATCTCGAGCGAGATTCACAGGCCCGGAGCGGCGGCGCGCCGTCCGCAAAAACCAGCTCTCCGTTCACTCCACGCCGAATGCGTAGAGCGAGCTGCCCATGGTCATCGCGATGTACTGCTTGCCTCCGCTCAGGTAGCTCATCGGGTTCGAGCGCGCCGCGCCGCCGGCCTGGAAGCGCCAGAGCAGCTTACCGGTTTTTGCGCCGAGCGCGAAGAACTGCCCCTCGTTCGTCCCGCCGAAGACAAGCCCTCCCGCCGTTGAAAGCAAGCCCGCCCAGGGCGGCGAGAAAAGACGATACTCCCATGCCAACTGCCCGTTCACGGGATTGAAAGCGCGCACCGCACCCGATTCGTCTTCTCCTGGAACGCTGCGGAATCCGCCGCCGTCGAAACGCTCGCCTTCCTTGAATTCCGCTTCGCCGATAAAGTACACCGACCCCGCCTCACGAACGGAAACGTACAGCAATCCAGTGCTCGGACTGTAACTTGGGCTGTACCAGTTGTTCGCTCCCGCGACGGCCGGCCACACCTTTGTTCCTTCCACCGTGGGGAACGTGCCGGGAAGACGAATCGGGCGGCCCTTGTCGTCAAGCCCTTTCGCCCAGGTTTGCTTGGCGTACGGCTTACCGAGAATGAACTCGCCCGTCGTGCGGTCAAGCACGTAGTAGAAGGCATTTCTATTGGGGAAAACCACCAGCTTCCGTTTCCGCCCGCGGACCTCGCCTTCGACCAGCACCGGCACTTCCGTCGCGTCCCAATCGTGGACATCGTGCGGCGTGAACTGGAAATACCACTTGAGCGTTCCAGTGTCGGCGTCGAGAGCGAGGAGGCAATCGGAGTACAGGTTGTCGCCTTCGCGCACGTCGCCGTTCCAATCCGGACCCGGATTCCCGGTGCCCCAATAGAGGAGGTTTGTATCGGGATCGTAGGCGCCGGTGACCCACGTCGCCGCGGAGCCGGATTTCCAGCTATCCCCCTTCCACGTTTCGTTGCCCTTCTCGCCGGGGCCGGGTATGGTCCAAAAGCGCCATGCGCGCTTGCCCGTCTTCGCGTCGTAGGCGTCAAGGAGGCCGCGCACGCCGTATTCTCCGCCGGACACTCCGACCACGATCTTATCTTTCACGGCGAGCGGAGCTCCGGTAATCGAATATCCGCCTTTGTAATTCGCCACGGAGACATCCCACTGCACGACGCCCGTCTTCGCGCTGAGGGCCACCAGATGGGCATCCACCGTTCCAATGAATATGAGATCGCCGAGCAGCGCGACGCCGCGGTTTACCGCCCCGCAGCATACACGGATATCGTCGGGAATCACGCGCCGGTACTTCCAAAGCGGGCGGCCCGTGCGCGCGTCGAGCGCGGTGACGTGACTGGGCGGTTCGGAGATGTACATCACGCCGCCCGATACAAGCGGAGTCGTCTCGAAACGCTGCATCGAGTTCGTCTGATACGCCCAGGCGGGCTTGAGGCGCGGGGCGTTGCTCTCGTCGATCTGTTTGAGGGGGGAGTGACGGTGGGCGGAATAATTGCCGGAGTACGTGAGCCAGTCGCCCGATTCGGTTGCGCCCTTCAGGATGCTTTCGTGGGCGACCTGCGACGGCAGCGGCAGTGCGCCGATCGCAAGGGCGAGGAAGATGGATATTTTCATGGGTTGCTCCGCAGTCCGGAAAGATAGGCTACCACGTCGTCGATTTCGCGTCCGTCCAAGCGCTCGCGGTAGGAGGGCATCGGCGTCCGGCGCACAACTCTAAGCTCCGTCAGGTCCTGCTTCTCAAAGGTGTGCGGCTTGCCGGAGAAGTCGCGCGCCTGAATGGACCACGTGTCTTCATTGAGGCGGATACCGTTAAACTTCTTACCGTCTTTCGTGGCGAGTTCGACCATGCGATACTGATCGGGCATGTCGCTTGCGGGGTCGAGGAGTTTGCCGCGGAGATGGCCCGGGCCGCGGCGGCTGCCGATTTCGGTCAGCGGCGGCGCCATCTGGGAGCCCTCCATTCCAATCGAGTGACACTGCAGACAGCCGCCCTTTCCGCGGAGGAGTTCCTCGCCGCGAGCGGCATCGCCGGTGACGGGCCCGCGCTCAACCTGTCCGAGCGTTCGCACGAAAGCCACCACCTGCCAGAGCTCGCGCTGTGTCAGGTATGTGCCGGGCATCTCCGTTTCAGTGAGGCCGTACCGGATGACGCGATAGAGCGTCCGGTCATCCGCCGCGCGGGGCAGTACGGGGACGCCAAGGTTCGCACCCTTGCCTCCGTCGCCGGTTGGGCCATGGCATCCCCCACAGCGCCCGGCGTAAAGGCGCTTGCCGGCCGAAACGTCGGCCGGACTCGTAAAAGGGTTCTTCTCGACCGCTGGCAAATCAAGGGCTTGGGAAATCTGAAATAAAAGTATGGGAGCCCACCAGATCATTGGCGCACCTCCGGAAATCAGCGTCCTAGTATAACCCAGTTGTAGCCCTTCACCGGCTGCGCCGCGGCGATCGCGATGCTCGACGCCGCGGAGATCGGCGCGTCCATCTCAGGATCTCCCAAGCCGAACCGTTGAGATCACCGCCCTGTTCCGCTCGAATCTCAATTCAAGGCAGGCGCAGCTCCGCCCAATCCAGCATTTCGCGCTGTTTTTGGGCATTGCCGAGCGCGACTTCGAGATTCACGTAGCGCACGCCGCGCAGCGCAGCCAAACGCGAGAGCGACCCGTCATCCTCTTTCGGGACGCGATTCTGAAGAACCGCGTTGTACGGCGCGGTCTTGAGAGTCTCGAAATCGGATTCCCCGGTGCAGAGGAAGAACTCGTGCGGGTGGCGCTCGTCGCGAAGCGAGACACGGTCGGCGATCGCAACTTCATCTCTCACCGAATACGCTTCGGAATTGTTGTGCAGCGCAATCAACAGCCCGTCTTTGGGAGGAAGCAGGGCGCGAACAGTCGCCTCCCGGACGCGGTCCAGCCGGTCGAGCGCCTCGGCGATCTTCCCGGGTGTCCACTGCGGATTTAGCTTACGCAGGTTGGCTTCGGCGCCCTCTCGCGAAAACAAACGGTTCGGGTCGATCACGCCATCCAGCAGCTTGATGTTTCGCGCCGTGCTCCTGACCAGGTTCGCCGTGCCTTCGTGACGCTTGATGTGATCGAGTAGCACGGCGCGGGCCGTCCGCTCGTTGCCGTGAATCCAGACGTATCGCCGCTTCGACCGCCCGTTTCTAATCGTCTGAAACGGAATCGCCGGCGGAGGCCCGAATCCGGGTAACCCGCTCAGACCGGCGGCCAGAAACTCACGGCGCGTGGTCATGCGGCCGGCGTTTCCACCTTCAGTGTACGCCTGCTCCGGAAGTGCCCCGCGACCGCGCAGGCGATCAGCGCGAGCGAAATCCACTGCGCCGTGTACAGTCCGCCCGGAGGCGCGCCCGGGTCGTGATAGCGGAAAAACTCCACTATGAAGCGTACGCCGCCGTACAAAAACACGTACAGTCCGATGACCGCCCCAGGCTTGTGCGGACGCCCGAAAAACCTGTACAACACAACGAAGATCAAGGCCTCTGAGACCGCCTCGTAAAGCTGCGTGGGATGCAGCGGGGTGTTGAGCGGCACGCCCGTGATCGCCTTCGGATTCGTAAACGCGACCGCCCAGGGACGTTGGCATTCGAGCCCCCAGCAGCAGCCGGCGGAGAAGCATCCCAGGCGTCCGATAGCGTGGCCGAACGCCAGTCCGGGGGCGAACGCATCAGCGGTTTGAAGTGGCGGGAGGCCCATCCTGCGCGTGTAAACCCAGGCAACCATCAGCGCTCCGATCAACCCGCCGTAGAAAATTCCGCCCGCTTGCAAAGTTGAGAACGACAGTAGCTCGCCCGGACGACCGGCGTAATAGCGGAAGTCGACGATGAGCATCAGAAGCTTCGCACCTGCGATTCCGGCAAGCGCGCAGTAGATCGCCAGATTGAGAACGGCGTCTTCAGCGAGGCCGGACCGTTTTGCGAGAACGCCCGTCACCGAGACCGCGCTCAGAAACGCGATCGCCACCAGCAGCCCGTAGGTGGGGAGGAAAAACTCGCCGATCCTAAAGACTTCGGGAAACATCAGGTTGTCCGCGCCCGCAGCCAAGGGCGGACCAAGTCCAAAAGGAGAAGACCGCTTCCCACGACGATCGCGCTATCGGCGACGTTGAAGGCCGGCCAGTGCAGGCTGCCGATATGGAAGTCGAGGAAATCGGTGACGGATCCGTAGACGATACGGTCGAAAACGTTGCCCAGCGCGCCTCCGAAAATGAGCGAAAGTCCGAAGGCGGTTGCGCGGTCGAGTTTCGACGCGTGCCAGAGCATGGCGGCGACCACTCCCATCGCCACCAGTGCGAGGCCTATGAGGAATACCGCGCGCAACGGGGAGCTCGAGTCCGCAAACATGCTGAACGCCGCGCCGCGGTTCTCGGCGTGGATAATGTCAAAGAAGCCCGGGATCACCGGGACTGTGTCAAACGCCGAAAAGCGGGTCTGGATCTGCCGCTTCGTGAGGCGGTCGAGCGCGAAAATAATCGCGCTTATGGACGCGAGCGCGGTGCGCGAGGGCGGGCTAGACATTCGCGGTCATCTCGACAACGGCTTCGGCGCACGGCGCGCAAATCGTGGGGAAATCGGCGTTCGAGCCCGTATCCAGGGTGTATTTCCAGCAGCGCTCGCACTTGACGCCCGCCGCGGGTTCGACGACGATCTCGACCGCGTCGCCTTGACGCGCACTCCTGGAAAGATGCACTTGCGAAACGATAAACAAGCCGGGCAAGTCCGCCGCGTATTCCGAAAGCAAGGGATATATCGCGTTGCCCGCGCCGATGCGCACCGCCGCTTCAAGAGGAGCGCCGATCGCCTTCTCCTGACGCGCGGCTTCGAGCTTCTTCAGCACTTCCTGACGCACCGGCATCAGACGGTCCCAATTCGCGAGCCGGGACCTCTGTTCTTCCGAAAGGCCGCTCACCAGCTCCTCCGGCATTGGAAACTCCGCCGTGTGAACGCTGCCCGGCAGCCCCAGACTAAGCCAAACCTCTTCCGTGGTGAAGGAAAGCAGGGGGGCAAGCAGCCGCGTCATCGCGAACGTCAAGCGGTAGAGGGCCGTCTGCGCGCTGCGGCGAGCCTGCGACCGGGTGGCCGACGTGTAGAGACGATCCTTCAGAACGTCGAAGTAAACCGAGCTCAGGTCCACCGTGGCGAAATCGTAAACGGCGTGATAGACCTTGTGAAGCGCGAATTCGTCATACCACGCCCGGCATTTCGAGACCAGATCCGCGGCGCGCAGCAGGATCCAGCGATCGATTTCGAGCAGCTCCGCGGCGGGCACCGCATCGGTCTCGGGGTTGAAGCCGGAGAGGTTGCCGAGCGTATACCGAAAGCTGTTGCGCAGCTTGCGGTAGGCTTCCGAGAGGCGCGTCAGAATCGTATCCGACATGCGCACGTCTTCGTTGAACTCGACCGACGCCACCCACAGGCGCAGCACATCGGCGCCGTATTGCTTGATGATCGTCTCCGGGTCCACAACGTTGCCCAGCGACTTCGACATCGCGCGCCCCTCGCCATCGAGCGCCCAGCCGTTGGTGACGCAGCCGCGATAAGGCGCGGCGCCCCGGAGTCCGACGCCCACCAGCAGAGAGCTGTGGAACCACCCGCGATATTGGTCGCCGCCTTCGAGGTAAAGATCGGCGGGCCAGTCAAGACCGCCCTCGCCATTCAGCACTGCGAGATGGCTAGATCCGGAATCGAACCAGACGTCGAGGATGTCGCGTTCCTTCGTAAACGACGCGCAGCCGCATTTTGCGCAGGCCGTGCCGGCGGGGATGAGCCCGCTCGCCTCGCGTTCATACCAGACGTCGGCCGAATGCTCGGCGAACAGCTTCACGATCGGGTCGAGGATCGCCCGGTCCGTGAGCGGCTCCCGGCAGCTTTCGCAGTAGAATACGATGATCGGCACGCCCCAGATGCGTTGCCGCGAGATGCACCAATCCGGCCGCGTGGCGATCATGTTCGAGATCCGCTCTTCGCCCCAGGAAGGCATCCACTTGACGTTCTTGATGGCTTCGAGCGCCCGGGCGCGCAGATCGTTCCGGTCCATGCCGATGAACCATTGCTCGGTGGCGCGGAAGATAGTGGGTTTATGGCAACGCCAGCAGTGGGGATAACTGTGCTCGATCTTCTTGAGGCCGAGCAGCCCGCCGTGGGCGCGCAGGATCTCGATCACGAGCGGATTCGCTTCCCACACGGTCTTGCCGATCAGTTCTTCGGGCAGCTCGCCCCCGGCGCCTTCCGCGCGGTAAAAGCGGCCCGCGGCGTCGACGGGGCAGTACGCCGCGATACCGTATCGACGGGCCGCCACGTAATCGTCGTGCCCGTGCCCGGGGGCCGTGTGGACCGCGCCCGTGCCTTGTTCGAGAGTCACATGATCGCCGAGAATCCCAAGCGAATCGCGGTCGATAAAGGGATGCCGGAACACTGCGCCTTCGATCCGCGCGCCTTCGAAACGGGCTAGGACTTCGGTTCCCGCCCAGCCGCAGGATTCGGCGGTCGCTTGCAGCAGATCGGACGCGATGATGTAGACATCGCGGTCGCGATCGCCCTCGACGGTCGCGGCCGAATACTCGAACTTCGGATGATAGGCGATCGCCAGGTTCGCCGGAATCGTCCAGGGCGTGGTGGTCCAGATGAGGCCGTAGACCTTCCGTCCGGCAAGGGCGGGGTTGATAGCTTCGGGCGGTGACGTGAGTTTGAAACGCACCCAAATCGAGGAGCTCGTATGGTTCTCGTACTCCACCTCGGCTTCGGCCAGCGCCGTCCGGCAGCTGATGCACCAGTTGACAGGTTTCAACCCCTTATAAACGTAACCCTGGTCGAGAAAATCGACGAAAGCGCCGGCGATCGCCGACTGGTAGCGCGCGCTCATCGTCAGATAGGGCTGATCCCACAATGCGAAAACGCCCAGGCGCTTGAACTCGCCGCGCTGGATCTCGACGTACTTCGCGGCGTACTTGCGGCACTCGGCGCGGATCTCCGACGCGGACATTTTCGCTTTCTTCGACCCGAGCTCCTGGTCGACTTTGATTTCGATGGGAAGACCGTGACAGTCCCATCCCGGAACGTAAGGCGAATCGAAACCGGCCATGGTTTTCGACTTCGCGATGAAATCCTTCAGGATCTTGTTGAACGCGTGGCCCAGGTGGATTTTGCCGTTTGCGTAGGGCGGGCCGTCGTGGAGAACGTACTTCTTGCGTCCGGCTCGCGACTTGCGAATCTGCCCGTAAAGGTCCTCCGCCTCCCAGCGGGCGAGCGTTTTCGGCTCGGTCTGCGGAAGGTTGGCCTTCATGGGGAAGGCCGTGCGCGGCAGGTTCACGGTCTGCTTCAGGTCGATACTCTTGGGATCCATGCGGATAATTCAATTCTAGACGCAACGAGCCGGGATTTGCCGAATTGCTCGCCGGACGGGTCTTTCCGAGAAGACACCGGCGGCAGCGTACCTCGCCCTGAATGAGAGGATTGGTTACGGTGGCGACGACTTCGCCTTCCGTTCGGCAGCGCACCGTCCAACTCAGCCCGGCCGCGCCAGGCCCAAGTCCGGAAAGCGGAAGCGCTATTGCTTGGATATTTCCGGACATTGACGGCAGGAGCAAAGTGAACCCAAAACCGAATGGCAGAGCATTCGGGTTGGGTCGCCAGTGAAACCTTCCCGTCCTGCAACCAAATGCCATTCGATTCGCAAGGACGGGATGGCTATCGTACAGCGCCGAGCACCTGTTCGCGAGTCAGCGGGGGCTGGCGCAGCGCGGCTTCCAGCGGCATGGCGCGGGCTTTCATAATGCTGTCGAGCGTGCGGCCGGCCTTCCGCACGGCGCCGCGGCCCTGGCCGGTGGCCTCGGCGATTTCCGCGCGGATTGCTTCGACCACACGGAGGCGGTCCTGCGGGGCGAGGTCTGGGGATTGCCAGACGGCGGTGAGGGCGGCCGTGGTGGCGTCCTCCGCGTCCTTGGTCTTGCCTTTGAGCGCGGACTCGATGGCCAGGTTTATCGCCTCTTCTATAATGGGGAAGCGCCAATCGTCGCGTTCGGAGCGTCCTTCTATGCGGAAAAGCATGTAGTTGAAACCCTCGAGCGGCTTCGCGGAGCTGCCCTTAAGCAACTGGCTGTTTTTCACGGAGAGGGATTCTTCGGCTACTTCCGCCGCACTCGCGGCGATCACAGCGATGTAGCCGGGCTTGAGTTCGGAGCCACCGCCTCCCTTGGCCACAAACTCGCGATGGAACGCGAGACGGACTTCGCCATCATTGGCGCCGACTAGTCTGTCCATGCCGCTGGATACTTTCTGGGCAATGTCGAGAGCTTGGGAAAGAGGCGCGGCCACCAGGCTGGAGAAAGACTGCAAAATTCCGATAGACGCGCTGATGTGGTTCTTGCCCTTGAGCGCGATCAGCCCCGATTCGATGGCTATTTTTCCGCCGGCGAACGGCAACAGGTCCGTGACGGCGTAGTCGAGCTTGACGCCGCGCGAATGCTCCTGGTCCGGCCCCGTGACGTGGCTGACCTTGACGGTGCGGCTGGCGAACTTCAACTCCACGCTGGTGTGGACGGCGGGATACCATTCGGTGAACCACTCGCGCTCTTTGGCGAGAAACATCTGGCTCATCCAGATGCGGAAGTAGTCGCGATGCGGCGTGATGGTGTCGATCGAGTCTGCAAGGTCGGTGCGCTCCTTGGGTATGTAGGCGCAAACGAATCCCTGCGCGTTTTTAGCGGCCCAGCTCTTTACGGTGGCCCAGAGTTTTTCGACGTAGTCTTCCATAAGTTCTCCTTTTCAGTCGTGGCGCGTCCATACGGTAACGTCCATGGACATCTCGGCGGCGGCGGCATTCAAAGATGCCCGATCGACGGTTTCGGAGCGGGCGGGAGCGGCGGATTCCGCGTAGGTGTACTTTTGACTGGCTTCCGTGAGCGAAGCCGAGCCGGCAGTAATGGACTTCGTAATGGTGTTGCGAATATCGGTGATGTGGTTGAGGAGCGCAAAGTAACCGGGGCGGCGTCCGCGCGTGCAGAATGCGGCGATTTTTCCGGCGACCGCCTCCGACGTTACGGCCGGATATTGAGGGAGCAGGATCACGGTGTGAACGCCGCCCTGGAACAGATCCGCCGCGAAGGCGCGCAGGGCGGCTATCTGCTCGCGGTCGGTATCGGTCCTTTCGAGCGACTCCACCGGCTGGCTTTGCACAATGACGATGCGCGCGGCCAAGGCGAGAATCCGGCCGACGGTGAAGTGCCGTTCGGCATCGATCTGGAATGTCCGCTCGGCGCCGCTCCGGCGCGTGCGTCCGACCAGATGCAGGGCACGGGTCGCGGAGCCCGAGACGCTCAGGCCGGCCGACCGTTCATCGATCCGTTCGTACCCGCCGCTACCGGCGCGGTTGGACCAGGCACGCTCGAGCGCGGCCATTTGAGAGGAGCGGGCCAGCAGCACGATACGCTCACCCGCCGTCCAGTCGGTGTCGACGTTTCCACCCGGTTCGGTACGGGCGATTTGCAGATACTCGCGGAGTTTGCCGGTTGGGCCGGCGATCCCCGAGTGGATCAGGGCCTCCCATGGCATGGATTGCAGGTTGGGCGGAGCGGGCATAGTCTCCCGGGCGGCCGATGAAGTGGCGGCTGGTACAATCAGCTCGAACGGAACCCGGCCGCCGTACAGATAGCGGAGCAACGGTCTGAGCCGGGCGCCCAATTCCTCCAGTTTTCGCGCTTCCTCGCGGTAAGGGTCCGATCCGGGGCGGCGGACTTCGACTTCGTACAGCGCGCCGTATTTGAGAAAGTTAAACGGGAAACGCGGGGTCCCGGCATGCACGCGGGCGATGCGCACCCGGTCGCCGGCTTCGCTCACCACCAGCCTGGGCTTCAATATCATCGCCACGGCGCGCATGACGAAATCGCGACAGCGCGGTGCCAGGATGAGGCAGGCGGCGATCGCCACGGCGATTCCGGTGAATTGCATGTGTCGTTCGCTGGCGAATGCCCAGTTGAGGCTTCGAAAAAGCGGTTCAGGTAGGCCGGGAGTTTCCGCCGGGAGGAAGCGGTAGGCAGCGTAAATCGTAATTCCGAGGACCAGCAGCCCCAAAGACACATAACCTATCCAACCCACGCTCCGGCGGGATGAGGCAGGACGAGCTTGGCTCGGCCGGGAGGTAGGAGCAGTTTCCCACGACTGGGATGTGGCGGGAAGACCTTGCCTCGGCGGGGCAGAGCGAGCTAGGCGCGGCTTGGATAAGACAGGGGGAGCTTGCCTCGGCTCTGCGGGTTCCTCGGAGATGAGCCCAATCAGCTCGTCTACCTGACGGAGGGCGTCGGACCGCCGGTTCTCCAGCATTTCCGAACGCACCTCGTTAACCATGAGGCGGGCGCGCCCGGCCTCCCCGCGGCGCTTCCATTCCAAGGCTAGGCGGTAATACAGCGGCAAGGTTGCGGAATGTGCGCGGCAGCTTTCGGTCCGTGCGGGGTCGTAGTAAGTGGAATCGGAGATCCGCTCCAGCAGACTCGATGTCGCGTCGCTGAGGTGGCCGCCGGCGAGAAGCGCGGAGAGCAGGCGCTCCGTATCGATGTTATCGAGCCGGCCCGCGGCGGCCACGGCCCACTCGATCGCGTAGGGGCGCGCGCCGTCCCCGGTAGAAACGGCAAGTACGATCTCCAGACGCACGCGGTCCGTCAGGCAGTCCGGGATCCGCCAGTCCGCCCAACGCTGCCGGGGCTGGGTTAAGTCAAGCTCATGGATGGGCGCTCTCCCGAGCGCGAGCTGTTGCAGGGCGAGCAGCTCGGGGGCGGCCGAAGGTCCAAGATCGGGCCAGTTCTCCGGATCCTCGATACGCCAGCCGCTTTCGTAGACTCGCGCCAGCAGGCCGGCGCCGGCTTGCTGGGTGCGGTAGCGGCTCCACGCCGGAGACTTCATGCGCTGGAGGGAGAGCGCGCGCAGAGCCTGGATGTCCTGCGCGACGAAGGTGGCTGCCCGGTAGGCGAGCCACTCTCCGATTTCGGGTATGGGATGCCGTGTAGCGCCTTGCGCCACTTCCCGCCACGGCGCCGCTCTTCGGAATTCGCTCTGAAGATGAAGCAGCGCCGAGTTTAGGGTGGCGCGGATGGCGGCGCGGAGGGGCGACTCCGCGGATCCCGCGGCATTGCCTTCACCGAGCAGAAGCTGGCAGACGCGAAAGGCCCAATTCCATTCCGCGGTCTCGGTGATTTGACGGTCGATGGCGTCCCACAGGAGCGCCGCGGGTTCCGGAGCCTGCAGGCGCAGGGCGGGCTCGACGTGGGAAAAATCGAGTGCGTTGAACCATTGCGGGCGCTCGAGTTGGGCGCGCGCCTGCCGGTCGAGGTCCAGTCCGAGCAGAAGCCGCGCACCTTCAAGGTCCTGGTCCCTCGGAGGCATGGAGAAGTAGCTCTCGATGCGTTTGCGGAGATTCGAATTCACCTCCAGGAACCAGACGCCGGAGTCTTCATCCCGTTGCGAATCGGTCCATTCGTGCCCCTGCAAATCGCGGAAGGCCTCGGCGCGCTCGCTTGCATCGGGAATGATGGCGCGCAGCATTTCGCTGTCGAAGCGGCGCAAGAGCACGGCCGCGGGCAGGGCTTTGCGGCTGAGGTCGTTTTCCATGCGCCGCACGATGCGCATTTCCACGTAAGGCTCAGTCTTGCCGGAGCGAATGGTCGCCTCGGTTACGTTTGGCGATTCGCGAAGCCACTCGGCATACAGCGCCAGGTCGAAGGGGTTGAATCGCGGGCCGGAGTGTTCGGCGGGCGGCTCGCTCCAGAGGATCGGGAGCGGTTCGGAGACTTCGGCGCTGCGGTCGAGGATGGCGTCCCGCTGCGCTTCGCCGGGATGGACGTCCGCGACTTCGTCCAGAAAACGCGCGCTCTCTTCGCGGGTGAACCCGCGGATCGCGTGCAGGCGCAGGTAGGGCTTGTGCCGCGGGAGGAAGCAGTTGAGCTCGCCGGGCTCGCACTTATCCGCGCGCCAGCGTGGGGGGCGGCCGGCGGTTGAATCGCCGGATTGCGCCAGCAGCCTGCGGCCGGCCAACAGGACGCGCACCGAGGGAATCCGCTCGTGCAGTTTGTCCAGGATGAGGAACGTGGCTTCCACGCTTGGCAGGGTCGCGCCCACGGGTTCCAGCTTGGAGAGCTCCTCGCAGGTATCCAGAATCAGGATCACCGGCGGAGGCAGGTGACGGAGCAGATCGGCAAAGCTCGCAACGACCTCCTGAAACGCCTCGGATTTGACGTTCTTCAGCGGATCCTCCGGAGGAGGCTGCACGCTCAGCTCCGCGTGCAGGGACAGGAGGCGATCCTGAAACTCGCCGAACTTGCCCTCGATGCTGGTGCTGCCGCCGTAGATGCGCAGCTCGTCGGCGAGCTCCGACAGGAGTTGGCCTGGCTTACGCACGGGAAACTCGGGACTGATGTGGTCGAAATCCACCCTGCTGGTGGCGAGGCGCAGGCCGTCTTTCACGGCCAGGCGCGCGGTGATGTGGCGCAGCAGCATGGTTTTGCCCACGCCTCCCACCCCCAGGTAGTGCAGCGCCCAATGCGAGTCCGGCCCGGTGAGCAGGTTCTGAAAGGCAGCGGTTTGCTCCGCGCGCTCCAGGTACCGGCGCAGGTGACGCTCATCCATCGAGCGGCGATAGGAGAGCTCGACGCGATGCCTGCCGGTGAGCACCGCGGCTTCGAGATCGCCGCCGGCCACCGGGATGAGCGACTGGCCGCTTCGAAGCCAGCTCAGCGCGGAGCCGGTATCGCCGGCATCGACGAGCTCGCGCACCCGGCGCGCGAGGTATGAGCTTGCACTCGAAGCGGGCGGTAGCTCCGCAATGCCCGCGCCGGCTGCCAGCCTTTGGATGACAGTGACATTGGGATCGCGAAACTGCGACGCCAGCTTCGCCCAACGAGCGGTGGCGGTGGGAACGGCTGTCGACTTCGCATTCTGAATCGCCTGACCGATGGCGTACGCCGTATCGGAGAGGAACAAAGCGCCCACGCTCTTCCGCAGGTGTTCGAGGATCTCGCCGCGGGCGGGTTCGTCGGCACGAAAGCCGCGGTCCGGTGTGGAAGCGGCGGCGATGGAGAGCGCGATCCCGAGCTGCCGCTCATCCAGGTGCGGCGCCAGTTGCACCAGGGCTGTGCGCACCGCGACAGGATCGCCGACGCAGCGCAAGTCGTTCAATATTTCGCCGGCCGCCGAGAAGCGCTCCCTGACGTTGAGTGAGGGGAACAGCGAGATCAGGGCGGCACGTCGTTCCACATCGTCCTGGAGGCGGTTGGCCAAGTCCAGCGCTCGCAGGGAAGACGGTACCGCGAATGCCGCCAGCCGGAGCAGCAGCCGGATGCGCATACTTTCGAGCGGAATCTCATCGATGACGCAGGCAATGGCATCGGCTGCCGCCGGGTTGTGGTTCGCGGGAGAGGACAGGCACGCCAGCATCGCTTCAGCGCGGATTTCAACGGGGTGAAGTTCCTGGGCGCGCGCGAGCGCGGCGTCCGGTTGCACCAGCGCCAACTGGGATGCGGCAAGGGCGAGCAGTGCGGAACGCTCGCTGGAATCCAGTACGTTGACCGCGCAGGTCCAGGCCAGGTTCAACGCCTCGGCGCAGACCCGCCCGCCACAATTCACGGCGATGGTGGAAACGATGCGGGAGCGCGCCGCCGTGTCCGGGAGCGAAGCGGCGACTGCGAGCGCCTGAGCCGCGTAGTCGTTATCGTGGGACGCCCTGGCCAGCAGCGAGAGATAGAGCGCCCGCGCCGGAGGGTCTTCGATCCGCCCGGCCGCGGCGGCGGCTTCGGAGAGAAGCGAATCGCCGCCCATCCCGATTTCGTACAGCTTGATCATGAGAGCGGCGCGCACGGCCGGGTCGGGAAGGGAGCGCACTTCCTCCAGTACATCGGCGTGCAATTTGATGCCGTTACGCGCGGCAATCTCGAGCAACCGCACGCGCGCCGCGGCACGTTTGCGCGGGGAGGACGCGGTGGCGGTGGCCTGCCACGCCTCCTCCAGGTAGCCAAGTGCGGGGAAGTGAAGCGCAGCCTGAATCAGGACGCGCGAGCGAGCGTCCTGGTCCGCAAGATTCTCGATGTGGAATCGCAACCGTTCCGGATCGATTTCGGGTTTGTCGTCTAGAACCCAGGCGCCGAGGAGGAGCGTGAGGCCCTCCTCGCGATCCGGCATGCCGAGAGCGCACTCGACGAGCCTATCGCGAAACTCGTCGCGATGTTTCGACTGGAGGTGGCGCCACAGGGCGGCGAGGGTGCGAGCGGTTTCGGCGGCGGGCTCGCCGGCGGCCGATTCCGGATCGCGGCTGCAGAGCTTGGCCTTCACGGCGGCATCCAGGAAGGCCTCCAATTCGGGCCGCTGGGGGAAGCGGCAGGCATGCGCCAGTTGTTCGGTCCAGGCTGGCGGCAGCGCCAGCCAAGCCAGGCTTTCGTGCGGGAAAGCGGCAAAGCGCGCTTGCTCGATACCGGCGAGTGCCTCGGCGATCTCAGGCGGAAGTTGGGTGGGGCCGGCGGCGGTCACGGCTGCCCTCCCGCCAGGCGACTCCGCTCCCTCTCCAACTGCGCGATGTATTCGTCGTCCTTGGCGGGCTTGAGGAACTCCTCCTGGCTGGCGAATGTCGCGACCGCGAAGAATATGATCTGCGAGAACTCCGCGGGCAGCCCCTTCAACAGCGTATTGAAATTTCCCACATGCTTCTTCTGGATACTCGGATCCACGGAATCGTCCATCACCCAGGCCCGGTCGGAGAAATTCTGCACGATACTTCCGTCGAAGGGGCTGAGCAGAATGCGCGCGTACGCCAGCAGGTTCTCCCCGTTCCGCTCGAAAGCGTTCAAGGGCACGAAGCGCCAGCCGGGATGCGCGGACTGGTTCTGAACCATGGGGTCCAGAATGGTATCCGCGGTGTGTTTCAGCGAAAACGTGACCACCACGGGCGCCGGATTGGCTTGGTTGCCAAGGCCGGTAGCGCCCAGGCTGGGATGCGAGAGCAGGGCCTTCAGAGCCGCGTCGTACAACTGGATGGAATCGAGCATCACCACGACGCGGCCGCGCGCGATGGCGTGATACTCCGTGGACGCATGGCGCGCGACGCGGTGGAGCGGATCGTCCTCGGGGAGCCCCTGCGCGGCGCTCATCGCGTCCTTCATGCGCAGCCCGTACTGTGCGCGGATCTTGGTGATGAGATCCGTGAGGCGCTGTTCGATGGCGAGCATGGCGGCCTCCGGCGGCACTTCGCCGGAGCTGCCGATGAGCGCCGCCTGCATGTCCTCGTCGAAGGAGGCAAGGAGAGCGGGGTCGAACTTGTTGTCCATGAGCGCCTGGAGCTTTTTCGCGGGACTCATCGGGGCGAGCTTGACGCCGAAAGCGCTGCAGGCGGTAGCCACGGAGCGGTCGATTTCGAGCGCGAGCCGTAGCGGCGTGTTGGGTGGCTGCTGCGGGTCCTTCCAGGTCCGCGACGTGACGAGCAACGGCACGTTGCGCTCGAGAACGGCCTGCACCGCCAACTCTTCGAGCAGGCGCTTGCGGCCGTAGCCTGGCGTGGCCTCGGGCGTGTAGGCGGCCAGCACGGACGGTCCGCTTCCGCTGAAGAGAGCTTCGAATTCCTGAAAGAAATTCTGCCGTCCGCAGAAGTTGGGATCGACGCGGGGTGTGTAGGCGCGGATGCGCGCCTCACTGGGGTCCTGCGGGGCCGTCTTGTCGGCGGGCTGGTAATCCGGCTGCACACCGGTGGAGAGGAAGACCGCGGGGAAGGCCCAATCGATGGATTTTTCCGGCGCTTTGCCCTCGGCGAAGGCGGCACGGCGGCCCTCGGCGGTGGCTTCGATCAAGAGGCCGGCGCCCATGAGAGATTCGGCGAACCGCCGGCTGAAGAGGCGGCACGCAATATCGGAGACCTTGCCGGACATGCCGATGACGATGGGGATTCCGAGACGGACCAGTTCCGCCGCGAAGGGAGCAACCTCCTTGGGACCGAGCATCGTGGTTCCCGATTGGCAGGCGCTGAGCAGCACAATGGGCGGCGGGCTCCCTCCGGCCTGCAGCGAGGTGGCGATCTGCTCAGCGGTAAACTGATCCTCGCCGGCGCCGGTTTCCGATTGCAGCCGGATAAAGGGCACGCCGCCGGCGATGCCGCCGTGGCAGATCAGGTGGACCACGTCCGGTTTGAAGCTGCGCACCGCCGCATCCAGGCGGGAAGGTGAGGCCCGCTCCAGCATGCGGGGATGCATTCGGCGGGACTGTTCGCGCGTGCCCTTCAGCATACAGAGAATCTCGGCCGCGGGCCGGACGGAGGCGTCGACTAGCGAAGTGCCGACGGCGAACAGCACACGCGGCAGCCCTTCGATCTGCCGGGGAACCGCCGTTGCCTGGGGGACGACGCGTGTGACGGCGGCGCCCACGCGCCGCCCGTCCCGCAGGTAGCCGTTCGAGACGTAATCGTCCGGTCCGCGCATGAGTTCCCAAGGCAGGCGCGAAAGCGCCATGTCGACGGGATCCCAGCTCAGGGCCACTTCGTGGAACCAATCGCCGCTCGCGGCTACGGCGTTGCAGAGCACGCTCCAGTTGGGGCCCACGAGACACTCGAAGAGATAGCGGCCGAAGGCTTCGGGATCGCCGGGCCTGAGCGAGCGCGACATCAGCCGGTCGTAGGTGGCGTTGATATCGGACGCGCCCGCCGCCATGAGACCGGTAGGCGGCTCCGCTTCATGCCGCGCGGCATCGAGCATAGGGACTACGGCGCTGGCCGCCGTGGCGGCCTTCGTCAGTTGCCGCGGAGGCAGGCCGGGGAGCTTGGAGGTCACCGTCCAGCCGGCGTCGATGGAGAGCAGCGTGCGCATGGTTCTACCAGGCGCCTAATCGCGCGGGGTTGGAATCGAATAACAGAGAACGCAGGCCGGGGGATTCGGTGGACGCCGCGCGGGGTTCCGCGTCCGCGCCGCGTTCCACCGGTTCATGGCTCTCCCGCAGAGCCTTCAACAGTCTTGACGCCAGCTCCTCTTTGATGACGGTGCGTTTTCCGCGGTCGGTTTCGAGGCTGGCCTCGGCCCACGCGGCGACGCCGCCGGCGAGCGCAATTCGCGCCGAGCGCAGGCTTTCATCGGGCGCCCGGCCGCCGTTTCGCAAGAACGTCTCCTTCCATTCGGTCACCGCGGGAGAAATGCCTTGGTAATCGTCCGGATTCCAGGCACAAAGGGACCCCAGTGTATGTGCGCCGGCCACCGGTTTGCAGGTGATCGCGTCCGCTACCGCGGTCAGGATCGCGGCCTGTTCAGCATCGCTGCCGACGGCTGCGTCGGGGAGGCCTCGCAGGGGTTCGTCGCCCGTGAAATTCATGCGGTGAAGGACCTCGTTCATGAGCAGGAGGCGCGCGGCGGGAGCGGGATACTGCACGTTACCGTCGTCGAGCATAGCCGCTTCGGTGGTCCACTCCAGCTCCGTCAAAGCCCAGAGCGCCCACGGGCCGGCCATGTAGAGGGAGAAGGCATCGGCGAAAACTTCTTCGCCGCGATACTGCCAGATATCGGCGGCGTCTTGGTTGGCAATAGAGGACTTGAGGAGCTCTCGGAAATCGTCCACCAGCCGCTCATCGGGTAGAAGGTCGAATTGGACGTGATGGCCGATCTCGTGAGCCAGGTAGATGAGCCACCAGGGCTCGCGCGCGCATTGCGGGGGAAGGCTGACAGTGGGCGCCGGGAGCTCGCGGAGCATCTCCTTCAGGAAACCTCCGTCGACTTCGGATCGCAGGTCCTGAGGAACGTTCTTGCGCGCGATGGCTTTCGGCGAATACTCCGCGGCGATCCAGGGTAACGGGGCGGCGCCATGCGAGGCGGCGGCTACGCGGAACGGCTCCGCGTAGCAACTCCAGACGACTTCGTCGGCGGCGGCGAGAACGTCGCGGTAGCTGGGGTTATCGCGCTGGTCGAACTTGTCGCGGAAGTAGGTCCACAGCCGTTCGATCCACAGCAGCCGCTTCTCCTGAAGGCGGCATGCGGCGTAGACGGCGCCGCGGCCGGCCGAGGGGTGGATCTCGTGGAACGCGGCACGGACGCTGTCGATGAGCGCGTTCAATTGCAGGCGGAGCGTCGCGAGGAGCGTCTTGTACTGGTTGAGGCTGTCCTTCTTTTTCCGGCGGTCGAGCCATTCGTTGAGGGAGAGCCGTAGGAGATCGATCGAGCGCTCCGTCTCCTGAATTCTTACCAGATTGACCGCGTCTACAATCAAGGAAAGACTCCGTCCGGGTGTTAATCATATCAAATGAGAGCCGAGGCGTTCCGCGTGGTCGCAGCGAGAAAATCGGGTTTCCATCACGGGCGGATGGATGCATGATGGTCGCGCCGCATCGAAGAACGGACGATTCACGGCGGTAACTGCGCTCGATGCCTGAAGGATCGATTCACCCGTTCCGGGGTTCACGTAGAAGCGGGGAGAGCAACTGCCCTTAACAATGACGCGAATGCTGTGTCCGGCGCGAAACGGATTGCTGGTTGCCCACAAGTCCACTGCTTGTAAGGAGCATTCCACAAAGCGGATTCCATTTTCCACCGGACGGCGCGCCGGCAGAAGTCGCCGGCCGAACTCCGCTCCGTGCGATTCGCGCAGGCCGCCGGCTCGTCCTTTACGGCAAACGCGCTTTGAAACTTGGGGCTCATCATGTCAAAGCGGCGGCGGGCGACGGCAACGCAGTCCTCGATCTGAGATGTGCCGCGATATCGCTCCAAGTATCGTTTGGAAAATTCGGCGAGCGTGTCGAGCCGCTCATTGTCCTCGTCGCGAGTGAGACCATTCGGGATGTGCAAGCCCTCCGGCCCTCGGCATCGTGACATACAGATCCTTGTATGAACAAAGCCCTCGGCACGATGCAGCGGGAAATTCTGACGCGGATACCTGCGAACGATGTGTGTGACCTGTGGAGAATGCCGAAAAATTTCGTCCTAAAAGAGAAGACATGGTAGCGCTAACGGGAATCGAACGTGCTAACCGCCGGTTCAGCTCGGTCCAGTTGGGTCTAACTCGTGCATTCTACGTCGGGTTGGGACCGCGCCGACCGGGCAGAACGCCCCACGGGTGGCTGGCGTCGTCACTTGGTCGTCACCCGAGAGCGGATTCATCCCCGACCCGGGTCGGGCCACTCGCATCAGTAGCGCTTTTTCGATAACAGTAGCACCTTTTCGATAACCACTAGACCAGCCAAATGCAGCGCGACCCCTTTTCTTGCTACCGCTCTTGAAGGAGTGTCCCTACAAAAGTCCCTACGGTCGCGGAGGTCGCGACCTCCGCGATGCCCGGCCCAAAGGGCGTTCAGCGAATAGCCAGGAGGCCATTATGGAAACCACGGTGATTGCCGAGTCAGCCTCGAGCAATAGCACCGGAGCAGGCTGTTTCCGCCCTACTCCTGGTGCCTGCGCTTGAAGCGCTTTACAAACGAGCCGGGGCTTGCGCGTCGAAATGGTGCAACGTTGCAGTCCCCTTTCGCTCATGCACGGGCGCCGATGACGGCACAAGCCGGCCACCTCTCGGCAACTGCCGAGCCTGGTCGGGAGAGACGTGACGGCCGCGCGTAAAGATGCTCAGCCTCACCGCGCCTCAGCAACCGCAAGACGCGCCGAATCCGGGCGCTGCTCCGTCTTGATAGCGGCTGTCACCGCCTCCCGATTCTGGGGGAGCTATCCGAAGTTCATCGGCATGTGCCGACATCAAAAGACGAAGTCTGTCCAAGACGCGATGAAAGCAAAGCAGTTGCCCTGGCGCGTGCCGTGCTCCACTCATGCATTGGCAGGAGGTTCACTTGAGACAGGTCGTCCGAGCAAGCACGCCGGGGGCGGTCCAGACGGACTCAGCGGAAAAGCACACTCTCGCGCCCCAAATGGTGGAGGCTGCGGTCTTGCGCCTCCGTTGGATCAGCTTGATCTGCGCGGCGATAACCGGGCTCGCGGTTTATTTGGAAGGACGGCTACAGCCGGAAGTCGGCGAACTCCTGAAAGACCCCAAACTCGCGCTAGTCTTGCTGTTCGTATTGCTGGCTGCACTCGGCATCAACGCGGTGGCGCGCTATCGTTTGCTCTCCCCGCTGGCGATCCTCAACCTTGGCCTTGCCTTCGAAATCGTAGTTGCCGCAGCTATCAGCTTTTCAGAAACCGCAATGCCCAGATACTCCGATGGCCCGGTCCTCGGCGCGTCGAAGGTCGCACTGTGGATTGGAGTGGTCGGTTTGCTGATCCCAAACAAGCCGTGGATCAAATTCGTAACCGCACTCTCCTGCGCATCCACATGGCCCCTTGCGTATGCTTTGAGCCTCCATCTGTATGGGTACGATCCGCTCCCGTGGAATCGGCTGGTGATCTGGATCCACTTGCCATACGTGATGGCCTTCGTGAATTACGGAATCTCCAGGCGGATGTACAACATGGAGACGGCCGTCCAGAAAGCGCGCGATCTCGGTTCCTACAACTTGGTCTCGCCCATCGGTACGGGCGGCATGGGAGAGGTCTGGCGGGCGCGCCACCGCATGCTCGCGCGCGATGCGGCCATCAAGGTCATTCGGGCGGACCTGATGTTGCTGCAACCGGGCTACGCGTCGGACATTACGCGCAAGCGTTTTTCCCGTGAAGCTCAGGCCATAGCCTCCCTCCAGTCGCCTCACACGGTCTTGCTTTTCGATTTCGGGGTTTCCGAAGATGGGTCTTTCTACTATGTTATGGAACTGCTGGATGGGATCAGTCTCCAGATGCTGGTGGAAAAGTTCGGTCCGCAGCCGGCCTCGCGCGTCATTCACATGCTGCGCCAGGTCTGTGGATCTCTCGAGGAGGCGCACCGGCGAGGCCTGGTCCATCGTGACATCAAGCCGAACAACATCTTTGCCTGCATGGTCGGGCTCGAGTACGACTTCATGAAGGTGCTCGACTTCGGGCTGGTGAAGAACGTCTCGCACAAGGAGAACCTGCACTTGACGGCGACGGGCGTGACGGCGGGCACGCCAGCCTATATGGCTCCGGAAGTCGCCATGGGTGAGGAAGACGTTGACGGCCGGGTGGATATCTACGGTCTGGGTTGCGTCGCGTACTTCCTGCTGACGGGATCGCTGGTATTCGACGAGAAGACGGCGACCGCCGCAGCCTTGGCTCACGTGCAGAAGGTTCCCGTGCCGCCTTCGCAACGGAGCGAGGCGTCCGTCCCGCCGCGACTGGAGAGCATTGTATTGCGCTGCCTTGCCAAGCGGCCTGAAGAACGGCCTGAGTCCGCACGGGAACTGGACCGGCTGCTCGCGTCCGTCACCGGCGTGCCCGAATGGACGCAGGAAAACGCCTCCGAGTGGTGGCAGACCTATTTGCCGGTGTCATCTTCCTACCGCACGGCGCGCCAGCCGCGCGCAGAAACGGCCGATACCTCCGGGAATCATACGCAAAGTGAAGCTTGCCGGGTTACGAAATAGCCGCGCCATAGCTACCGCCATGGCGGGAGCCGCCCTGATGCTGGCCCACCAGGTGGCCGGCAAGGCGGTGCGGGACTCGTTTTTCCTTTCCAACCACCCGGCAACGGACCTGCCCAAAATGGTCATGCTCTCGGCGGCCTTGACGGTTGTCCTGGTCCTCCTCTTTGCGCGGGCGATGGGTCGCTTCGGCCCGCATCGATTGGTCCCCGCCGGTTTTCTCCTCAGTTCGGCGCTTCACGTTGCCGAATACGGCATCATGCAGGCCAATCCGGCGCTGTGCTCCGTGCTGATCTACCTCCATATTTTTACGCTGGGCGCGATTCTATTGTCCGGTTTCTGGTCGATAATGGCGGAGTCCTTCGACCCGCGCTCGGCCAAGCAGGTTTTCGGACGCATTGCGGGCGCGGGGACACTGGGCGGGATAGCGGGTGGCCTGATGGCTGAGCGCATGGCGGCTGTGTTGTCCGCCGGCAGCGTGCTCCTGTTGCTGGCGACGCTCCACCTGGCCTGTTCCGGTGTGCTGGCATCGCTACGCTCCACGGGGGTTGGGTCTCGCCAGACCGAGTCGAGTGAAACGATCTCCCCCGTGGAGTTGTTTCGCGGCGCCCCATACCTGGGCTTCATGGCCGTGCTGGTACTGGCGGGCGCCTCGTCGGCGGCGATCCTGGACTATCTCTTCAAAGCCGGGGCCGGGGCCGCGTTCGGCAAAGGCGCACCGCTGCTGCGCTTCTTCGCGATCTTCTACACGTCGATCCAGGTCCTGACATTTCTCGGCCAGACGTTCCTTGCCCCGCGCTCGCTCGAACGCTTCGGCATCGGGGGCGCAATCCGGGCGCTGCCGTTTGGTGTGGGAGCCGGTGTGCTGGGCACGATGCTGGCCCCGATCTTTCCGGTGTTCGCCGTTTTTCGCGCAGTGGAGTCGGGCTTGCGCGGCTCGTTGTATCGCGCCGGCTATGAACTGCTGTACACGCCGATTCCCGCTGCGGAGAAGCGCGCGGCGAAGACCCTGATCGACGTCGGCTGCGATCGTGCCGGCGATGCGGTGGGCAGCGGAATCGTGCAGATCATGCTCTGGTTCGGGGCAGCGTTCATCCCCTCCGGGCTGTTGGGCGCGATGCTCGCCCTGGCAGCGGCGGGTCTCTGGACCGCGTCGCGGCTCGATGCCGCTTACTCCGAACTGGTGCAGCAGCGGCTTATCGATCGCGCCGTGGAACTAGATTTGGATGA
Organism: Candidatus Sulfopaludibacter sp. SbA3; assembly: GCA_945893365.1. Taxonomy (GTDB): domain Bacteria; phylum Acidobacteriota; class Terriglobia; order Bryobacterales; family Bryobacteraceae; genus SYKU01. The sequence continues at coordinate 31,530 of CAMDED010000041.1, forward strand.
CATTCGGGATTCCACGACTCGCAGCGCGGTGTTGCGCACACCGGCTGATAGCCGCACTGTAAGGGCGCCAGACTCGCGGGTGGCACGCCTGCCGGATGCGAGCCTCGACACGCTCAAGGAGCTTCGATCCGAAGACGCAGCACGCGTCCTCGCCGCGCTCAAAGACATCGGCCGGTTGAAGTCCGTAATCGCCGCGCAACTCGTGTCGCTGCTGGCCTGGGACGAGGTCGGCGACGCGGTCCGGCAGGTACTCCTTCAGGACCCTCGCCCCATAGCCGGGCTCCTTACCGATCATCTCGTGAACCAGGACGAGGTCCTGTTCGGCATTCGCCGCCGGATTCCGCGGATTCTTGCGCAGTGCGACTCGCAGATTGCCGTCCAGGGCCTTCTCGCCGGCTTGTCGGACATTCGCTTCGAAGTCCGGTTTCAATGCGCACGCGCGCTTGACTCACTGGTTCAGCGCAGGCCGGACCTCGATGCCCCGGCCAGTGCGATCTTTGCCGCCGTCGAGCGTGAGTTGCAGGTGGCGCGGCCGATTCGGGATTCCCGGCGGCTTCTCGATCCGCGCGACGGCTCCGACCCGAACACGTTCCTGGACGAGATACTCCGCGAACGCGCCGACCAGACGCTGGAGCATATTTTTTCATTGTTCGCGGCGGTGTTGCCGCGCGGGCCGGTCAAGATTGCGTTTCGCGCCCTCCACGCCGACGACATGGCGCTGCGAGGTCTGGCGCTCGAGTACCTGGACAGCGTGCTGCCGGCCCAGGTCCGGGACGGCCTGTGGGGGATGATCGAGACCAAGCCGCCGGTCCCGGCGCCGGAGGCCGGGCGCGACCCGCTTAGTGAACTGCTTGCCGCTCACGAGTCGCTGTTGCTGCAACTGAACCGGACTCCTTTGAGGTGACCGGCCGCTTCACGCGCCCTCCGTACCCAGCACGCAACGCGCGGTATCGCGGGCGATCAGCAATTCCTCATCGGTGGGGAGCACATACGCCGCCAGCCTGGACTCATCCGAACTGATCCGGCCCTCCCGGCCGGTCGTCTGCTGGTTCTGATTTTCGTTCAGCGTCAAACCGGCCCATTGGAGCCCATCGCAAATCCGCGCGCGGATCTCGGCAGAGTTCTCTCCGATTCCTCCGGTGAAGACGACGGCATCCGCCCCGCCCATCGAAGCCAGGAGCGCGCCGACATACTTCCGCGCACGGTGGCAGAAGATCTCAACGGCCAGGCGCACACGCCGGTCCTCGTGCTCTTCCAGTTCCTCCAACAGGACCTTCATGTCGTTCGTCAGGCCGGAAACACCGAGCAGTCCGGATTGCGTATTGAGGAGAGCCTCGACCTCGTGGGGCGACAGGCCTTCCTTGGCCGCCATCAGGTTCACCACCGCCGGGTCGAGGTCGCCTGACCGCGTCCCCATGACGAGTCCTTCGAGCGGTGTCATGCCCATCGAGGTGTCGACAGAGCGTCCGCCGCGAATCGCCGTCGCGGAACAGCCATTGCCGAGGTGAAGCGTGACGATATGCGTCTGTTCCGGCTTCAGTTGCAGCAGCGTTTGGTAGCGGTACGCGACGTAGCGGTGGGACGTCCCGTGAAAGCCGTACCGGCGGATGCGGTGCCGACGATACAGATGATACGGTACCGCATACAGATAAGCGTGTTCGGGAATGGAGGCGTGAAAGGCGGTATCGAAGACCGCGACTTGCGGCATGGCCTCGCCGCAGATCTCGCGCACTGCCAGAATGCCTCTCAGGTTATTGGGATTGTGAAGGGGCGCCAGGTCGATGCAGTCCTCGATTCCCTTCAGAACGTCGCGCGTGATGAGGGCAGACTCGTGGAACAGTTCTCCGCCGTGCACCACGCGATGTCCCACCGCGTGGATGTCTCCCCAACCCCTGATTTCACGCACTCCGGAAGCATCCGACAGGAGCCAGCGAAGCACGTAGTCAAGGGCCGCCCTGGTGTCGCGGGCGGGAGCTGTGAACTTCTGCCTGGCGCCGCGCAGGTCTTGCGTGGAAACGATCGCCTCGCCTCCTATGCGCTCAACCGCGCCACGACACAGCCGGACATCACCCTGGCCTTGCGCGCCGCCCGAATCGGTCGCGATGACCTGCCATTTGAGGCTCGAGCTTCCGGCGTTGATGACGAAAACGTTCATATCCTCACCGCTTCACAGCTCTATTGCACTCGAGGCTGGTACGGCCACTTCCATCCCGTGGCGTCGGGGCTGTCGATCCCGTGCTCGTAGGCATCACGAACGCTCCTCCCCCTTGACCCGGTTGTGCCAGGGCATCGAGGGAAGTGTACCTCCTGCCATGCGTAAGAACCAAACCTGACGGCGTTATTTCGTGCATCGTTCTCAATCTCTGGTTTGCAATCGTGGGCCCGTTCTCTTCAGCTCTGAAAATCCTGGTAATCACTGGAGTTCGCCCGACCTGCGCATTGCGTGCTGCCAGCCATCGGCATTTGACTTAGCAACGGCCACTGCATGGGCAGGGTCTCGGCTGTCTGAGACTCCGAGCAGGCGGTGAGGCGCCCGAGTGGCGTTAGATGCACGGCGAATCAGACAGGTCCATGCCGGGCTACGGCTATCGAAATGCAAGATTCCCGACGTGATAATGCTTGTCAAATTAGGCGACCAGAAACGTCGGAGGCAATGGCTATCGGACGTGGGCTTTCTTGTGATGACCTTAGGTCCGTGGTTTGTTATGATTTGGCTGCTCTGGCCCCGTTCGTGACGGCCGGCATCCGTCTTGTGCCGAGGCAGATGCCAACTTCCCGGCACCCCAGGCATCGAGCACCCGATCTGACGATATAAGCGGGCTAAGCGGGCTATATCGTATCTCCGCATGCGTGACTGCAAGGTCGTGCGCACCCTTTGCCTCCGTCAATGCCTGCAGGTATTCGAGTGCGCTCGGCGGCGTCAGAAAGGCTTGAAGCGCGGCCGTGCAGTGGCACGGGTGCGGACTTGCCACCAAAGTCCGGCACAGCGAAGTGGAACTCAGACCGTTGCTCAAAATCAACGACCCTGCAGCTCGCGGATGTTGTCCGGCCAATCTCAAGGCACGGCTCGCTCTGAACACGTCCGAGCGGCGATGGAGAGCTTCAGGAGGTTCTCAACCGAGGCGCCGTCCGCGGCAGAGACCAGCTTGCCGATGGCGGCGTAGGCGGCGTGGCAGGAAAGGCGCGACAGCCGTTCCTCAACGATACTGGCGTGCGATGTTGTATTTCCGAATGCGCGATTGAAGGGTCGTTCGCTTCAGGCCTAGACGCGCGGCCGCGCCACTCGGACCGCCGACCTGGCCTTTTGCTTCCTCGAGCACTTTTATGATCCGCTCTCGCTCCCCGGCCTGAGACGTGTTTGAATTCCGGCTATGCAGCGAAGCTGGAGCAGACCTCTCCGTGAACTCGGGCATTGCGACATGGAGCGTGCTCCCGGTAGTCAAGATGACTGATCGCTCGATCAGGTTCTGTAATTCGCGGATATTGCCCGGCCAGTCGTACCGCGTCAGCGCGTCCAATGCAGACTTAGGAATAGTGTCGATATTGCGGCCCATCCGTTGTGCGTGTTTCTGAACGAAATAACGCGTCAGCAAAGGAATGTCGTCGCGGCGCTCCCGTAGCGGGGACACATGCAAAGGGAAAACGTGCAGCCGGTAATACAGGTCTGCGCGGAACCGATTCTCGTCAACCATCGCCTTGAGATCACGGTTGGTTGCGGCCACGAACCGAACGTCCGTTCGGATCGTACGATTGCCGCCAACCCTCTCGAATTCCTGGTCCTGAATTGCGCGGAGCAGCTTCGGCTGGAGCTCGAGCGGCATTTCCCCGATTTCATCGAGAAAGAGCGTACCTTGGTGGGCCAGCTCGAATCGTCCAATTCTTTGCGCGAAGGCGCCCGTGAACGAGCCCTTCTCATGGCCGAACAACTCACTTTCGAGGAGGCTGGCGGGAATCGCGGCGCAGTTCACTTTAATGAAGCTACCCTTCTTACGGGCGCTCAACTCATGGATTGCTCGGGCGACGAGCTCCTTTCCCGTTCCGGTTTCCCCCAGTACGAGGACGGTTGAATCGGTGGGCGCGACGATCTGAGCGCTCTTTACGATAGATTGAAATGCCGGTCCTTCCCCGACCATGTTCCCAATGTTGTGGTCGAGGCGGATCTCATCTTCAAGGTAAAGCTTCTCAGTAGCGAGCCGCTCCTTCATCTCGGACAATTCCTGGTACGTGAGTGAGTTTTCCACCGCGATGGCAATTTGGCTCGCGATCTGCATCAGGAACTCGACATCGTCTGGAGTCCAGACATCATCGGTCAGCCGGGAAAGTGCAAGCGTTCCGAAGGCCCTATCGCGTGTGATCAACGGAACCGAGCAAATGGACTTAAGTCCTAGCGCCAGAAACCGCCGCGCCGCCGGATAGCGCCCAGCATCCGTATCGTAAGCCACTACGGGCTTTCCGGTGGCGAGCACTTCGGCGGCCGGCATGCCCGCAGGGTCGAACGATTCCTTAAGTTCCTCGAAGAGCCGCGGACCCGTAGAATGCAGCGCGTACGGGTCGAGGCTGCCGCTGTCGTTGCAGAGCGTCAGCATCGCGTAATCGTGCCGGATAACCTTCGAGAGCTGGTCCGATATCGCGGAAAATAACTCGTCTCGCCCCAGATTCGACACAAGGGCATTGGTAATATCGAACAGCGTACGCAGACGGTCGCGCTCCCTGACCACGTGCTGCTTGGCGAGGAAGGCCTCGACGGCCACCGCAAACTCGCTTGCGACGCGCTCCAGGAACGCTATCTCGTCCGGATTGGGGTCGAATGGCGCCACGGAGCTGAACCCGAACGCGCCGAGACGGCTCTGGCCGGCGGTGAGGGGAACGAGAATGAGGGTGCTGATCCCAAACTCGCGACGAGCACGGCCCACGAAGTGGGGCCATCGAGTTTCCGAATCGAGCCGTGAGATGATCAGCGGCTCCTGGTTCAGCCACACCCAACCGGCCGGATCCTCGTCGACAGGCAGCCGAAGGCTCGTGATGACGGGATTTCCAGGCGCATTCAAAATGTGCCCCTGCATGCTGTTTCCGTTGGGATCGTAAAGAGTCAGCCCGACATGATCAAAGCTGACAACTCGGCCAAGAGATTCGGATACGCCCGCGAGCAGGGCGGCGACGTCAGTCCTGCCGGCAATCGACCGGGAGAGAGCCAGAACAGCCTCATAGATATCGCTGGAGGATGCACGCACAGCCCCGATCATAACGAAGTTCGTCTCCTGGGGCCGGCATATGCTACCTGGGGCACGACGAAACCGTTGACTCGCACTATGGCACTGTGGAGCCCTGCCTGCATGCCGCTTGGCCCGGCAGACACGCCCTCACGGCGGGCCCGCGGAACCGACCAGAATGACTCTGTCATGTCTTGCTCCGTTTCTTCGATCTTGCATGATCATGGCAACACAATGCCCATGCCGGCGCCATTTGGATTCAAGGAGTTGCAGAATCGATGTTTCGGCACTTCGGCGAGTGCCGAAACGAAGTGCCGACACAGACACGGCAGACCGGCACGCGTATTTCCAAGTCTGGTGTAAGCTCGTTCGGCTAGGATAGGCTTCAATCACTTCGGCGGGAGCAGCCGGCCGATGACGGCTCCGAGCCGTAGAACTCCTCTTTCAATACCCATCCAGCGCCCTTGAGCTCGTTTCGCGCATCGGCGAGGCGCCCGCTCGGTGTTCCCGGACCGCCGTCGTCCGGTCCGATTCGCTCCAAAAAGGACTGTGGCGCGATCCAGCCCTTCGCCGAGCCATTCCAGAACAGCGCAAGCCTTCACTCCCGGGCTGGCAGATCGTACGTGCGCGTGCGAAGCGAGCAGCGCCTCCTCGAATTTGCGGGCTGCCGCCTTGAATTGGCATGCCCTGAATAGCGATTCGCCGGCACTCTGCGATGCGGGCTCCGGTTTCGATCCAGCCAAGGCCACCCACGAGATGAGTAATAAGGTAAATGCGAAGCGTACGATTAGGACCTTCTCCACCCGCCGTATCCTGTCGTGCCGGGCTTTTCGAGCATCGACAGAGCAGGCAAAACTCGACCAGCCCAAGAAGAAACCCTACCGACATTCAGATGTCCTCCAACTTCGAGCGGTTCTGAGCGCATCTCGCGGTCCAGCGGCACTCTTCTGCCTCTCTCTCGCTGCAGCTTTCCGCGGCCGGGACAGCGTTTCCAGGCGGAGGACAGCGCTCCCGGGCTTGCGCCTTTTCAGGAGTACTTCCTTGCGCGCGCAGTGACGCGGCTTCGCCCATCGGAACTTTGGGGTTGTCCCCTGCCGATCTCCGCAACGATATAAGAGCTGTAGACTCCGGCGGCCCTCAACTGAACGCCTTTCCCGGCCAGGCGAGACAGGAGGGAGCGGCCGCGATCATCAATATAAGAAACGTCGCGCAAGAAGAGATGGACCGGTCTCCCCCGGCCCATCGCCTGATAGCTACACGTCTCGACCGCTTCAATGCAGTCGTCCACGAGTTGGCCGTCCACAGTGATCGTAATGGCGTTCGGCTCGTCTGCTTGCAAAATCCGAATCATTGCAGATCCTCTCAGTTCGAAGCGATGCACGTGCCCGTCCAACGCTGACAGACTGTTATCAAGCGCTTACAGCCTCTCGTCACGCCGAGCCTCGGCAGAAGCTGTGGCAGGCGCCGATTCGTCTCGGAAGCATGGCGCCTGTACCCCGTCTTAGTGGGCCGAGTTCGCTCCCGCGCTTTGCTCCGGGGGTTGCTGGCCGCTACACGAAGATTGGGGGCGCCAACAGTCAAGAGCGCCGATTCCGGTGCGTCCGGTCAAAGTGACGTTTCGGCGTTTCGGCACCTTGGATCGGCAGGAGCCGAATGTGCCGAGGCTGTTTCATGCCCCTGCCGCCGCAAGTCTTTGATTCCGTTTGGCCCGTCAAACGGCGGGCCAGGTGCATCTCGTAGTAACGAGCCATGAAGGGAACACCAATGAATAGAATGCTGCAACGATACAGTCTAGTAATCCGGTGCGCCTTGACGCTGGGAGCGCTCGGGACGGCCGCCCCAGCACAGGAGTCGACGCCTGCACCGGAGACACTCACCGTGGACCAGGCGGTCGGTTACGCTCTTCAGAAGAACCCTGCGCTGCGTACGGCGGAACTCGAGGTTGAGAAAGCCGGGGACAGCCTGTCGGCATTTCGCACTCGCCGGCTTCCCTCTATTAAGTGGAGTGTGCTGGGCGGGCAACTGCTCAGTAAACCAACGGTCACGTTTGAGCGCGGAGTCTTTGGCGCCTATCCAGGTGTTGGCCCCATACCGGGCGAAGAAGCCAAAGTAAACATACCTCGCAAGCCCACAGCGTTTGTATTTGGCCAGATTCTGCAGCCGCTCAGCCAGCAATACCGGCTCGGCCTCGGGGTCAGGTCACACGAACTGGAAAGGCAGATCGAGGAGGCTAAGCTGGCCGAGCGCCGCGCCGCCGCCGCGGAGCAGGTACGAAAAGCCTACTACCGGTTGCTTGAGACACAGAGCGCACTCGAGAGCGTGGAGCAGTCGCTTCCGCTGTACCGGGAGACGGTGCGGCTCGTCAAGGTCGGTCTTCGACTGGAGACGGTTTTGGCAAGCCAGCGGCTGAAAGCCGAGGCCGAAGTCGCCAAGGTGGAACTCGAGGCGCTCAAGCTGCGCAACCCGATCGCTACACAGATTGAAGCGCTCAATGAGCTCATGGGCCGGCCGGTAAATACGCTTTTTCGGACGGTCGGCGTCGAGCAAATCGTTGAAGAAAGACTGGATGTCGAAGGGGCTATCCCAAAAGCTCTGATCCAGCGGCCGGAGGTGCGCCAGGCGAGCCTACGAGTTCAGCAGGCCGATCTCGACGTCCGGGCTAAACGATCCGAGTACATTCCCGACGTCAGCCTGGCGCTGACTTACGGCTCCGCTGTCAACTTCCAAAACGCTCTGCCGCAGAATGTCGCCAGTGCCGGCTTGTTGCTCGACTGGGAGGTGTTCGACTGGGGCCGCAAGAAGCAGGAGATGAACGCGAAGCGGCGCACGGCCTCGCAAGCGCGGGTCGCCGAAGAAGCTCTCGATCGGCGGATCCGCGTGGAAGTTGCGCAAGCGCTTCGCCAATGCGCCGAGACCGCGCAACGGGTCAAGGTGAGCACCCTCTCGCAGCAGGCCGCTCGTGAGGGGCTGCGCGAGCAGCAGAGCGCCTTCCGCCGCGAGGCGGTGCTGTGGAAGGACGTTCTGCAATCGCAAACGAATCTCGCGGGGGCGGATGACGAACAACGTCGTGCGCTGGCCGCTTATTGGTCCGCGAGGGCCGAATTGAAACGAGTTTTGGGGGAACAATGAAAACGCACACCCATTTTTTTGCCGTGCTACTAGCCGGCGGCCTGCTCGTCCTTAGCGCGTGCAGAGACGGAGAATCAAACGTACAAGCTGCCGCGGCCATACCTGTGCAGGCGGCCGTGGTCGAAGAAATAGCGGTGGACACGACCACTCACTACTCGGCGACGATTGAACCGGACACCAGCGTCGAGATGGCGTTCAAAGTCGATGGCTATGTCGAGTCGCTCCTCAAGGTTGGCGGCCGCGATGTGCAGGCAGGCGACTTTGTTGCGAAAGGAGCCGTGCTTGCCCGCGTCCGCCAGAGCGACTACCGGGCCGGCCTCGATGCATCGCGCGCACAGGCGCTACAGGCCGCTGAAGGGCTCCAGGTTGCCATGTGGCAGTTGTCGCAAGTGGAGGCGATCCACAAAAAGGCTTCGCTCGACGCTGAGCGGGCAACGGCTCTCTACCAGGAGAAAGCTCTCACCAAACCGGACTACGACGCCGCACGGGCACAACTGGATTCCACCCGCGCCCAGGTGGAGGCAGCCCGGAAGAACGTGGAGGTGCAGCGCAATCTGCTGGAGAGCGCCAAAGCACAGGAGCGATCGTCCACCATCACGTTCGAGGACACGGCGCTGATAGCGCCCTTGTCGGCTGTAGTGCTGGAGAAGCGGGTGGAGCCAGGCACTCTCGCCGGGCGTGGCACGCCCGTGTTTCGGCTGGGCGATGTCGGGACGGTCCGTATGGCATTCGGCGTTCCGGACACGTTCGTAACCAGGATGGCGCTCGGCGCTGTACTCGCGGTCCACGTTGACGCGTTCCCGGACAACTCGTTTCGGGGCCGGATCCGGGAGATCGCCGCAGCAGCGGATCCTGCGACGCGCCTGTATCGAGTTGAGGTGGCGATTCCAAACGTAAAGCAACAACTGAAAGCCGGCATGATGGGTAAGGTCTCGGTTCCGGGAACTCAGTCGGCCGTCCTGCTTCCCGCAGTCCCGGCTACCGCACTGCTGCGGTCACCTTCGGATCCGAATGCCGCCTCTGTTTTCGTGAGCGATGGCGGATCGGAAAAGACTCTGGCGCGGCTTCGAACCGTCCGCCTCGGGGAGTTCGCCGGTTCTCGCGTCACTGTGCTCGCCGGTCTGAAGAAAGGGGAGCGAGTCGTGACAGGCGGGAAGCAGAACCTCGTGGATGGCGCGGCCATCCGGATCGTGGAGTGAGAGGACAACGATGGCACACATAACGGATCAGGAATTGATTGCCCGCAGCCGGTCGAGCGCGCGCTACGTCATTAACCATCCGCAAGTCGCCTTTGTCGGCTTGGCGGCGGTTCTTGCCTGGGGTGTATTCGGCTACATGAAGATGCCACAGCGGAAGGACCCCGACATTCAGGTTCGCCAATGCATGATCGTGACCCCGTGGCCGGGAATCGAGGCTGCGCGCGTCGAGCAGTTGATCACCAGAAAAATCGAACGCCAAGTTGGGCTGAATGCGCGCATCGATGAGATCAAGTCGATTTCACGGAATGGCCTTTCTGTTGTGTTCGGAGAGGTACAGGAGAAGGGCCACTTCGACGTGATGAAGGAGTTCGATGACCTGAAGGGCAAGCTGGATGGCATTCGGGACTTGCCGGACGGCTCCGGCCCGATCTACTTCATCAAGGATTTCGGCGATACTGCGGCGCTCATGCTGACGGTGGCGTCGCCGCGAGTTGGTGTAGACGAGATCGCGTGGCGTGCGGCTGAGATTCGCAAAGCGATTGAGGATGTCCGGCGCGGGTTGCCGGGTGGTCGAACGGCAGTTGTGCTGCCCCATCCGGCGGGCATGGATCCCGAGTTGCTCCGAGGACCCGCGGAGGTGCTGCGCCTGTCCTGGGTGGGTCGCAAGGTCGGGGAACGAATACAGATTCTTCAGGGTTCGGGCTTTATCGCGCTGGATCTCGCCACTACCCGTTCGGAAGAAGATCTGCGCAACGAACTGCTGCATTTTGCGGAGGAGAACATACGCAGCGACCAGGTCCATCCCGACCTATGGGTCCCCTTCATTGTGCGCGATCCCGCGGATACGCCGCGGCTGCTGGCTTCCGTGGCCGGCGACAAATACAGCTACCGGGAGATGGACAATTTCACCGACGTCATCGAGCGGCAGTTGAAACTCATCCCTTTGGTAAGCAAGGTAGAACGCGTGGGCGTACTGGATGAGCGCGTGTATCTCACCTATTCCCAGAACCGGCTCGCCGCCTATGGACTTTCCCCCGTCGCCTTCCTACAGGCGCTAAGACAGCGAAACGTCACGGCCGCGGGCGGGGAGGTTAACGCCGGAGGAAGGAACATCGCGATTATACCCGCGGGGGAGTTTCGCTCCGTTGACGAAATCGGCAGTGTTGCCGTCGGAACGGCGCCCGGTGGCGCTCCGATCTATATCCGGGACGTCGCCGAAATACAACGCGAATACGAGAGTCCGGCTCAGTATTTGAACCACTACACGCGGCGGTCTGAAGGAAGAGGCTGGGTGTCGACGCGCGCCATCACTCTCTCCGTTCAGATGCGCAAAGGCGAGCAGATCGGAGTGTTCGGCAAGCTGGTCGACGAACGAATGGAACAAGTGAAACGGCTACTGCCCGCCGACCTGATTCTGGCCAGAACGTCCGATCAGCCGCGGCAGGTGACGGAGAACATCGACCTTTTCATGTCGAGCCTCTGGGAGGCGATTCTGCTCGTCGTGGTGGTCTCGTGGCTCGGCTTCTGGAGCTGGCGTTCCGCGATTCTCATGGCGCTGGCCATTCCGATTACCCTCGCTCTGACGTTCGGCATGATGTACGTCCTCGGAATCGATCTCCAGCAGGTTTCCATCGCCTCCCTCATCATCGCGCTCGGGCTTCTGGTGGACGTCCCGGTAGTTTCCGGCGACGCGATCGAACGCGCGATGGGCAAAGGACACAAAAACACTGTCGCCGCATGGCTGGGACCGACGAAGCTGTTCACGACGATGATGTATGCGACGCTCACCAACGTCGTCGCCTACCTGCCGTTCCTGATGTTAACGGGGGATACCGGCAAATTCATGTATAGCTTGCCCATCGTCATCACGTGTTCTCTGATTGCCTCTCAGATTGTGGCCATGACATTTGTGCCCCTGATCAGCCGTTATCTGCTGAAGCCCAAGCCGGAAGTCCCCATGGAGGTGCAACGCACTACCGGGTACGGCAAATGGTATTGGAAGATCGGCTCGTGGGCTATCGCTCATCGAAAGCTCTGTGCCCTCGGATCGCTCAGCGTTCTGGCCGTCGGAGTCACGCTTTTTCGGCAATTGCCGCAGCAGTTCTTTCCCAAGGATCTGCAATACCTGTCGTACGTAGACGTCTGGCTGCCCGAGGATGCTCCTTTGGAGGTAACGGCGCAGGCCAGCCGAAAAGCGGAGAGCATCGTCCGGGAGGTGGCGGAAGAGTACGGCTGGGAGCACAAAAAGCCGGAGGGAGTCCTCAAGTCTCTGACTACGTTCGTGGGCGGAGGCGGGCCTCGATTCTGGCTCTCGGCGACTCCCGAAGCCCGGCAGGCGAATTACGCACAAATCGTGATTGAAGTCGCCGACAAGCACGACACGAATCACCTGGTAGGCCCATGGCAATCCGCGCTCACGGCCGGCGTTCCTGAAGCGCGCCTCGACGTGCGCCAACTGGAGACCGGCAAGCCCATCGGCATACCGGTTCAAATCCGTCTCATGGGCGACGATATTCCTACGCTGCGGGCGGAAGCCGAACGTTTGAAGGCGGTCTTCCGGGAAGTTCCGTTCGCCTTGCGCATCCGTGACGACTGGGGCGTTGACAGCTTGCAGACGGTCTTCGCACTGGATCAGGACCGTGCTGCCGCGGCCGGGGTCACGGCACAAGACCTGGAGGCAAGCACCGCTGTCGCTGTTGACGGATTCCCGGTGACGACGTACCGCGAGGGGGACAAGCAGCTGCCCGTAGTGGCTCGCATGCGAATGGATGAACGGAATGTGCTGTCGCGGTTGGATGATCTATACGTTTACTCGTCCCAGGATTCGCGACGCGTGCCGCTCAAGCAAATAGCTACTGTTGAGCACAAGTTCGAACCGGCCCGGCTCCGCCGCTTCAACCAGTTCCTAACGGTGACGGTGTCGTGCTTTCCCGCGACGGGCCGTTACCCTTCGGAGATTCTCGCCGCCGCGTCGGCTAAGATTGAGGACTTCACGGGTACTCTGGCGCCGGGCGTCAGGATGGAGATCGCAGGCGAGCACAAGGAACAGGTGAATGGCTTTCAGGAACTGACCGTGGTGCTCATAATCTCTGTCCTGCTGATCTACATAGCCCTCGTGGTGCAATTCAAGCATGCGGTAAAGCCGGTGCTGGTCTTCGCCGCTATCCCTTACGGGATGGTGGGCGCCATTGCCTCTTTGTGGCTGATGGGCGCGCCGTTCGGATTCATGGCATTTCTTGGCGTCGTCTCTCTGGTCGGCGTCATTGTCAGCCATATCATCGTGCTTTTCGACTTCATCGAAGAGCGGCGGGAGCACGGGGCGCCTCTTGAGCAGGCGCTGCTCGACGCGGGTATCCAACGTTTGCGGCCAGTCATGATCACGGTGGCCGCGACCGTTCTGGCGCTTTTCCCGTTAGCGAGCCACGGCGGCCCACTATGGGAGCCGCTGTGCTACGCCCAGATCGGCGGACTGAGTATAGCCACATTCATCACGCTCGGGCTGGTGCCGGTGTTGTATGCAATTGCCGTAAAGGACCTGAAGTGGATCGCCTGGAGCAGTTCGCCTGCTCATGAGGTCTCAATGAGCCCCGATTTGGTGGCCGAGGTATGAAGCGCGTGGAAAGGCAAATGGCGAGGTCGTCTGCTGCCATCGGCACATGGCGAAGTTCCAGCAATCGTCGGTCTTCGACAGCTTCAAGAGCTTGCAGTTACGGCACAGCCGTTTTGGATGCCGGCATGCATTCTAAGCCGGTGCAACCGTTGCACGCGGAAGCGCGACTTTCGGGTTCAAACCGTAGCGCGCAGCCAGCCTACCGAGAGAGGAAAAACATGACAGATCAGATGGATTTTTTGAAAACGGCGGTCCGGAACAAGCGGTCCGAACTGGCGCTCGCAATTCGTACGCAGAGCGCTCAACTGAGTGTCTGCGAGGGCGAGCACGATGTACTGGATCGGATGCAGAGCATGAGCAGACGCGATGAATCGGTCGCGGTCATGAGTACGCTGACCCGCACCCTGGCGGATGTGGATGCCGCACTGCTGGCAATGAAAGAAGGTTCGTACGGTACTTGCGCCGAATGCGAGCGGCCGATCGCTTCCAGACGGCTTGAAGCGATCCCCTGGGCCTCACACTGTATCCGGTGTCAGGAGGTCCTCGATCATCACAAATACAGGCGTGTGGCAGTCGCGTATTGGGACGAGGCAGCCTAGTGGCATTTGCGTGCCCAACGAACGTTGAATTTCAAGGAAATCTATGACATCGCTAAACGACTCAAGAGTGGCCTACTTCTCCATGGAGATCGCGCTCAATCCCGCCATGCCCACCTACTCAGGCGGGCTCGGCATTCTGGCCGGAGACACATTGCGCTCAGCCGCCGATCTGGGAGTCCACATGGTGGCTGTCTCGCTGCTTCACCGGAAGGGATACTTCCGGCAGCATGTGGACGAAAATGGCAATCAGTCGGAAGAGACTTCGCCCTGGTCACCGGAACAGTTCCTGGAACCGATGAAGCCGGTCATCACGGTATCGATTGCCGGCCGGCAAGTACGGGTGAAGGCGTGGCGGTACCTGATCGAGGGCATCACCGGGCATAACGTGCCGGTTTACCTCCTGGACACATCCCTTCCGGAGAACACTGCCTGGGATCAGACGCTCACGGACAATCTCTACGGCGGAGACACCTACTACAGGCTGTGTCAGGAGGTGATACTCGGCATCGGCGGCGTCGAGATCCTGCCGAAACTTGGCCACCATCATATCGGCAGCTATCACATGAACGAGGGCCATTCGGCTCTGCTGGGTGTCGCACTGGTCGAGGAGCGACTCGGCGCGCGTCCGATCCGTTCTGCCACCGACGAGGACATCCACGCCGTTCGGCACAAGATTGTTTTCACAACTCACACCCCGGTCCCCGCGGGGCATGACCAGTTCCCCGCGGACATGGTTCGCGAGGTCTTGGGTGAGGACCGAACAGCGGCGGTGGAGCGAACCGGAGCCTGCCCGGACGGGCCGCTGAATATGACCCTGCTGGCGCTTTTCTCGTCGCGCTATATCAATGGCGTCGCAATGCGTCACGGCGAGGTGTCGCGCAGTATGTTCCCTCAGTATCCTATCCGCGCGATCACCAACGGCGTTCACGCCGCGACCTGGACGACTGCTCCGTTCCGTCAACTGTACGATCGCCATATCCCGGAGTGGAAATGCGACAACCTGTACCTCAGGTACGCTCTCGGGATTCCGATTGAAGAGATTCGCGAGGCTCACCTCGAGGCGAAGAAAGCGCTGGTCGGCGAGGTTCGACGCCGTACCGGGCAGGTTCTGGACCCGAGCGTGATGACCATAGGTTTCGCGCGGAGGGCGGCGACCTACAAACGAGGAGACCTGATTTTTCGCGACCGCGACCGTCTGCGATGGATCGCGCGCACCGTCGGAGGTTTGCAGATCGTTTTCGGTGGCAAGGCGCATCCACGCGATGGAGGCGGGAAGGAACTGATCCGGAAGATCACCGACCACGCCCGCGCACTCCAGGACCAGATACGGGTCGTCTACGTCGAAGACTTCGATTGGCAGTGGGCGCCGCTCCTCTATAGCGGTGTGGATCTCTGGCTGAATACTCCGAAGCGCCCGCAGGAAGCCTCGGGCACCAGCGGCATGAAGGCCGCTCTCAACGGAGTGCCGAGCCTCAGCATTCTTGACGGTTGGTGGATCGAAGGATGCTTGGAGGGCGTTACGGGTTGGGGCTTCGGCGACCACGCAGCGGATGCCGACGATGAAGCGTATGAAGCGGGATCGCTCTATCACAAGCTGGAGCGTGTCATTGTTCCGATGTTCTATTCGAACCCCGATGCGTATGCTCGCGTGATGCGCGGCGCGATCGCAGCCAATGGTTCGTTTTTCAATACGCATCGAATGGTGTCGCAATACCTGGATAACGCTTGGCTCCGCGAGGAAGAGCTAGAGCTAGCAGAACAGGAATCCGCTCAGGTCCGGACAGCCTGAGGGATGAGAAGGACATATGACCCAAATGCGATGGCTGCGAAATGCCAGCCTGCTGTGACGCTTTGAGTAGATGAGAATCACTTCTCAGCCGCCAATTCAGACCGGGTAGCCGGCCGCGCCGGTAAGGAGGAATATTGAGATGCCTGACGATATTCGATCGTTGATTAGGGAACATCACGCTTTTTACGAGGTGTTGCCATACTATGTCGTGCTTGAGGAAAGGCCCGTAGGGCGCCCAGCGACGACTCGCAGGGTTCAAGCGGGCTTTGACATTGATATCTACGGCGAAAGAACCGCGAACGATACGTCGTGGGCGCCCCCACCAGAGAAGTACGGGCTGGGCCACGCCGAGTTACAGAGAATAGTGGAAAACGTCTCGCGGCATGCCACCGGCTCCTGCTCGCTAGAGGTGATTCCGTCTCCTTCGACCGTCGTCTTCGATACCCGAGATCGCGGGAAGATGGAAGCAACGTTCCGGCTCAGAATTTCACACGGCCGGGGTCTCGATCAACCTGCCGGCTTGCCGGAACAAGGCGCGCTCGAGGAAGTCGCAAAGGAACTCAAGAGCATGGGTTTTGCGCGGCGATGACCAACCAACGCTGAAAGATTTAATCCGGTGCGTGCGGACGCCCGTTACGCCTGAGGTTAGATCACATGAAGGATTCGATTTCAAAGCCCCACGAGGAGGTCCCGGATGACAGGTAGCGATGTGAACATTGAGAAAGCAGAACACTGCGATTCGACCCTGGTCGCGCTGGCGAAGGCGGGAAACGCGCCTGCAATTGATGAGCTTATACGCAAGTACTGGCCGGATGCGTACCGTACGGCAGCGCGCATCCTGCGCTGCCATGCCGATGCCGAGGAAGCTGCGCAGGACGTGCTCTGTTCCGCCGTATCGCACCTGGCTACCTTCCGTGAGGATGCATCGTTCCGCACCTGGATTCATCGGATCACCGTCAACCAAAGTCTGATGTTGTTGCGGCGGAGGCACGGGAGAGCCGACTGCTCTTCCCCGATACCTCTTGAACGGGTAGCACCTCTCATCGGCGGAGCTCCGACGCCGGAGCAAGTGGTACTCGACGCCGAATACCGGACCCTACTCGAGGAAGGGCTTGAACGCCTTCCGGAGCGTTACGTGGCCATCCTTCAACTCTCTGTCTTCGAGGGCAGATCGACAAGCGAGATTGCGGCGAGCGTGGGCCTGTCGCTCGCTGTGGTGAAAGCGCGACTGCACCGCGGACGGGCACGTCTTCAGCAAGACATCGGCCGGCGTTTGCGGTTGTACCTAACTGAGAAAGATGAACTGAGAAAGCGAGTCCGGCACTATTGCCCGACGGCCGCATCCAAGCGTGCAGCCTAAGGAGAGACGCGGTGACAAGTGTTCAACAGGCTGGATTGCGACTCGTTGCGTGGGGGGCGGGGGCTCGACGCCAGCCGAGAGGTCGTCCCGCCAGCGGACCCGCCCGGTTTGAGTGCAGGGCGGAGATGCGCCCGGCCGGATGTGTACGATGAAACTCACTAAGACTCCCAGCCGTACCGATCCTCAACCCGTGAGGCTGTTCGACTGCGTGCGACAACGCGTCCGGGTTGAGGCAGATCCGTCTGACGCCGGTTACCGGGAGCGGTACGCCGCGGAGTTGATCGACGGCTTCCGGCTTCTGAGTCTTCTCCTCTTTGCATCAATGAGCCTGATCTTTGTCGTTCATCTGGTGCCGCCGGATGGCCTCGCGGCCGGAGCTCACGAAGGTCCTTCGGCAGCGGTTTGCGCGGTCCTGGCCGGCGCCGGCGGGGTTGCGTTGCTCGCCTCGAAGTCGATTCGCTCTCCCAATAGCGCTTTTCTGGCGACGGCCGCCTTGCTATTTACGGCGGTCGCCGTCATGTCCATCGACCGTCTGCGGCAGGTCGCACCTTACACACGGTCCAGAAGCTCCTTGCTTCCGATCCTGTTGTCGACTCTAGTGCTCACCGCCGCGCTGCTTCCCCTGCGGCCCTTGCGGATGCTTGGACTTGGTGCACTTCTGCTGGCGGCCAGTTGCCTGGGGGCCGTCTTCATGGGCATGCCGTTCCATGCGGATCTTGTCGAAACCGCGGGCGCGGCAACCGTCGTGGCGGTGTCGGTGGCGACTGCCGCCAGATCCACGTCGCTGCGTATCCGCGTCCATCACGCTCACGCTTCCGCTTTGAAGGCGGAACGTCAGGCGGAAGCAGAACGTGAGCGGGCGTTACTCGCCGAAAGCGCGATATCGATGGAACGTTTGGCGGCGTCGCTGAGCCACGAGCTGAACACGCCCATCGGCGTCCTGAAGAGCGCGACGCAGACTCTGGTCCGCGGCATTCAGAAACATTCCGGCTTCGGTGACGGCGGGAGGAGCACGGCGCAGATCACGGAAGATCTCTCGAACGCGATCGCGTGCTCCACAGCCCGGCTCACCGAGGTCGTCGCACGCATTCAGCGTTTCGCAAATCTGGACCGTAGCGAGGTTCGTCTGGTCGATTTCAACCAATTGGTCCAGGATGCCGTGGCGTTGATGAACCCGCCTTCGGCAAACCAGACCCGCATTAAACTTCGCCTGGAGCCCCTGCCGCCAATCTGGTGCAGGCCGCACGCATTAAGTGCGGCGGTTGCCTGCATTCTGAACAAACTCTTAGGGAGCACGCACCCGATCTCGGTCGACACCTACGCGGACAAGGAAAAGATCATCGTGAGAATCACACGGTTTTCCGCAGCGACGGAACTCATCGCTGACTCGGACCTGTGTTTTTCTGTTGTCGAGGGACGCGTTCGAGCGAGCGGCTGGGATCTGTTTGCGGCGCGCCAACTGGTGCACGAGAACGGCGGAAACCTGCGGGTTGAAGGTTCTGAAACCGGACAGCAGGTCGTCATGATTAGTATTCCAGCCGACCCGCACCTGGCGGCGCAAGATCATCATGCGCTTGGGGGTGCGGCGTGAGCTGCAGTCCTCGCCCTGATTCTCGTATGGAGCACACTACCGCGTGGTTTAGTATGAAGACACTCAACTTGCTCTTTGTGATCGTGTTCAGCGCCGTACTGGCGGCTGAAGAGATTCCCCCTAGAACGGCGCTCTCAGTGCGCGGATTGAATGAGGCGCTCGTCGAGGTTGCGGAAAAGGTCACCCCGGCCGTTGCGATGGTGGCCACGGAGGGGTATCAGCAGGTGGCGTACAATCCGGCTGGCGTAACCTCTTTCGGGCTGCGGCGGACCGGCGGATCCGGGGTCATCGTCAGCGCGGATGGCTACATCGTCACCAACGCCCACGTTATTGCCGGCGCGACACGGATTCACGTGCAGCTTTCGTCGAACGGCGCGCCAGCGGGCCGAAGCATCGTGCGGCCGCCAGGGCGAGTATTGCCAGCGCGTCTGGTTGGCCTCGATGCCGAAACCGACCTCGCTCTGCTAAAGG
>CAMDED010000042.1 GCA_945893365.1 Candidatus Sulfopaludibacter sp. SbA3
GGCAGGCGATCGTCTTTCGTCGCCTGTTGGGGAGGGCCTACGGCCCGCGAAACTTCATGAAAAACCGATAGGCGGCAATGCAGGCCTGGCCCGAGCTTCGCTTTTTTGGGCTCTCGTGTTTTCATGGGGTTAGGTTGGTTTTTCGACCCAGCCTGTACGCGCCAGCCGCTCTATACTCCGGCGCGTTTCGAAAAACGAAATCTTACTCTCTGCGTCACCCCCCCTTTCCAAGTTACAGAAACCAGACACTTTCCATCGGCACTTTTCAAAAAATGAAATCGCATCCTCTGCGTCACCCCGGGAACTGCGCTCGTTCCCGCGGTTGGCTCACCCCCGTCGCGGCCCTGACGATACCCTATACTGTAAATTAAGCCTTCAATGTCCGCATACCAGCCCGAAAACCCTCTTATCGTTCAGGGCGATCATACAATTTTGGTCGAAGTGGCGAGCCCTCTCTATGAGGAGGCGCGCGACGGGCTCGTGCGCTTCGCCGAGCTCGTGAAGGCCCCCGAGCATATCCATACGTATCGCGTGACGCCGCTCTCGGTGTGGAACGCTTGCGCCGCGGGCGTACCGCAGAGCGAGATCTGCGAAACGCTGGAGCGGTTTTCGAAGTATCCCGTTCCCGGACACGTTCTCATCGAAATCCGCGACTTCGCGTCTCGATACGGCCGCGTCAAGCTGCTGCGCCACGAGAGCGGCGGCCTTATCCTTAGCGCCAACGACCGGCCTCTCGCGGAAGAGATCGCCCGGAATAAGCACGTCGCGCCACTGCTTGGCCAACGCCTCTCGCCGGTTGAATTCCTCGTGAGCGCGGCCGCCCGCGGCGACATCAAACAAGCCCTCGTCAAGATCGGCTTTCCGGCCGAGGACCTGGCCGGATACACCACGGGCGAAGTTCTCACGCTCGCGCTCCGCGCCACGGCGCTGTCTGGCCGGAGCTTTGCCTTGCGTCATTATCAGTCGGATGCGGTGGGAGCGTTTCACGCGGGCGGCAGCACGCGCGGAGGATCGGGCGTCGTGACGCTGCCCTGCGGCGCGGGCAAGACGATTGTCGGAATGGCCTGCATGGAACAGGTGCAGTCCTCGACCCTCATCTTGACCACCAGCGTGACCGCCGTGCGGCAGTGGGTCGCCGAGCTGCTCGACAAGACCACGCTGACTGCCGATCTGATCGGCGAGTACACGGGGCTTTCGAAGGACGTGCGTCCGGTGACTATCGCCACCTACCAGATCATGACCTGGCGCGCGAAACAGAGCGACGACTTTCCGCATCTCTCTCTGTTCAATGAGCGAAACTGGGGCCTGATCATCTACGACGAAGTGCATCTTCTGCCCGCGCCCGTCTTCCGCATCACCGCCGGTTTGCAGGCGCGCCGCCGGCTGGGTTTGACCGCAACGCTGGTGCGCGAGGACGGCCGGGAAGAAGACGTCTTCGCCCTGATCGGACCCAAGAAGGCGGATGTCCCGTGGAAGGTGCTCGAAGGGCAGGGGTGGATCGCGAAGGCCACGTGCACCGAGGTCCGCCTCCCCATGCCGCTCGATCTCCGCATGCCGTACGCCGTGGCCGATGACCGGCAGAAGTTCCGCATCGCGTCGGAGAATCCGGACAAGATCGGGATTGTGCGCAAGTTGCTCGAACGGCACAAAGGCGAACCCGCGCTCGTCATCGGAATGTACGTCGATCAGCTTCAACGCCTGGCCGGGCCGCTCGGGCTGCCCGTATTAATGGGCGCCACGCCCCAACACAAGCGCGACGAGCTATACGCGGCGTTCAAGGCGGGACGGATTCCCGTCCTGGCGGTATCGAAAGTGGCGAACTTCGCGGTCGATCTGCCCGACGCATCCGTGGCAATACAGATTTCGGGGACGTTCGGGTCCCGTCAGGAAGAAGCGCAGCGCCTGGGCCGGATACTGCGCCCCAAGAGCGGAGCGAATCAGGCCCACTTTTACTCCGTCGTCTCGGCCGATACCGTGGAACAGGATTTCGCGCTGAAGCGCCAGTTGTTTTTGTGCGAGCAGGGTTACGGGTATTCGATCATCGACGCGGGCGATGTCGCGTGAAAATCCTGGATATCAACTGGCAGGAGTTTCTGAACGACCTGGCCGCTTGGCGCGAGCTCCCCTTCGGCGATCGCCGCGTTTTCCTCCGGACGAGCCAGTCGGAAACCGGTTCTCCGCTCGAGCAACGGCAGCCGTTTGCACGCGTGATGAGGGCCCTCTACGCGAACCCGGTTCACGAGTCGCCTTCGCGTAAAGCGTTCGACGAGTATCTTGGCGTCCACTTCACTGTGAACGAGAAGTTCGCCTTCGGCGGGCCCGAAGCCGGCCGCGGCGACCTTAACGCGGCGCTGTTCAAGAGACTGACTTCACGCGAATACTGGGTGCAGCCCTTTGTCTTGACGGCGGACATGACCTGGGAAACCGCTCATATCGCGTTTGGCCAGCGCCGTTACATCGCTACACCGCCGGTCCTGAAGGCCATGCAGAGGATCGCGGCAATGGCTTGCGGCGACGGCCTTGCGACCATCGGGGAGTTGGGGTCGCAGTTGCGTGACGTGGCGCCCTCCGTTCTCGCCGCGGCCATTCAGGCATCGCTTCGTTACATGATCCTCTTCGCTTCCGTGCGCGGCGAAGATCTTGAGCCGGTAGTGGGGCCGTGGCCGCTCGCGGGACCCAAGGTGGAGCGATCGCGCGAGTTCGTGCCGGTCGAGGCGCGCGATGTCTATCACGAGGCCTTCCTGCTCGAAGACATGACGGCGGCGCTTTCCGCGTGCATCGCGGAGCCCTTCAAATTGCGAGGCGACTCGAGCCTTTACGCGAAAACCTGGAAGCAGATCGAGCCCGGGATCTCCACCCAGCCGGAGTGGGTGACCGCGACGTTTAGGCTCGGGAGGGAAAACCGGCTCGAGGTAGGGGTTGCCTTCCTGCAGGACATGGACTTCGTCGCCGCCACGGTTGGGCCCGACCGGGCCCATTACCTAACCGCTACCAGTCGCGGCATGGCGTGGTTGCCCCTGTCGGCAAAGGCGAGGCTCAAGGCTGTCTTGGACTCTCTTCGCGGCCGCGCGGGCGAAGATTGGGGCGCCTCGCGGTCCGTTTCGCACCGCTTCCTTCCGTACGCTGTGGAATTGCCGTCGAACATCAAGGATACACCCGACTTTGCGCAGGCCGTGGCGACAAGCTTCCTCGAGGTGCCCGCCGGCGGTTTCGTCACGCTGAAGAATTTCTTCGACCGGAACGCTACGGAGCGGAATCCGCTGCTGCCCTTGTTGCGGCGGCGCGACTTCTATTCGCTGCGCCTGGGCAGGCACTGGCTAAACCGGCCGGATGAAGAGGAGCTGGATGGCGCGTGGCATCGGCTGCTAACGGATTTCCTCATTCAACGTCTGGTGCCCCTGGGCGGAGTGAAGGTCGGGATCGCCGCGAAAAGCGATATCTGCCTTTCGGTCACGCCGGAGGGCCGCTATTTCCTGACGGGCAAAGGCGATTTCGAATACGGCCAGACGGAAGCTCCGGAAGTGGTTGTGCAGCCGAATTTCGACGTGGTGTTCCTGGCTCACGCAGCGGCGGCGGAA
Source organism: Candidatus Sulfopaludibacter sp. SbA3 (assembly GCA_945893365.1). Lineage (GTDB taxonomy): Bacteria > Acidobacteriota > Terriglobia > Bryobacterales > Bryobacteraceae > SYKU01. The sequence continues at coordinate 3,579 of CAMDED010000042.1, forward strand.
GCGGAGATTTCGCGGTTTGCGGAGCGGAAAGGACGAAAGGTCGGCGCCTTGTTCCACATCAGCAAGAAGTCGATTCTGTCGGCTGCCGCGGGCGGCTTAACGGTGGACTACGTGATGGACGTTCTCAAGCGGGTGTGCGCCCGCGAGTTGCCAGCCAATGTGGAGCGGGAGATTCGCGGATGGTTCGGCGCGTGCCGCCGCGTGGAGACGCGTACGGCCGTATTGCTCGATTGTCCGGACGCGGATACGGCGGTTCGCGTGCTCGCGGCGGCGCGCGGAAAAGCGCGGGCGATTTCGGATACCGTGCTCGAGCTGACGCACGTGCGGGAGAAGGCCGCGGTTGCACGCAAATTGCGGGATTCGGGGATTTTCTTATGAAACCATTCAGTGTACTCTTTGGCGCCGTTTGCGCCTCGATTCTGACGGCTCAATCTCCCGAGGCATCCTCGATGACGGAGCGGGCCGGCGACACCGGATTTCTTCAGGTCGAGGCCGAAAGTTTCCGCAAACTGACGCCAAGGCAGCAGGAGCTCGCCTACTGGTTGAGCCAGGCCGCGATCGCCATCGACCCCATCGTCTACGATCAGCTCTCGCGCTTCGGGTTGCGCCAGAAACGCCTCCTCGAAATCGTCGCCACCGGACCCGGAGGCCAACGATTCGCCTCCTTCACGAAGCTCTTTCTGGCCAATCGAGGCAACCACAACGACAACACCGCCCAGAAGCTCCTCCCGGAGTTTGCGTTCGAGGAGTTCCGGCAGGCTCTTCCGCAACACCTGCGCGCGGAGGCCGATCGATTGAGGGCGTCGCTTTTCGACCCGGAGTTCGAACCGCTCATGACAGCCAAGAGCCCCCGCGCCGGTCTCGATATCGTGCAGGCGAGCGCCAACAACTTCTACTTCGGCGTCACGCTGGCGGACCTCAAGGATTTCACCGAGCGTTACCCGCTGAATTCGCGCGTCGCGAAGAGTGCCGGCGGCAGCCTCGAAGAACAGGTTTACCGGGCCGGAACTCCGGACGGGAAGGTCCCGCCGGGTCTCTACGCGCTGTATTTGAAAAAGGCGATCGGTTTTCTCGAAAAGGCGGCGGCGTGCGCGGATCCGGCTCAGTCGGCGGTCATCCGGAACCTGGTCCGCTTCTACCGGACCGGCGAGTTTCAGGACTGGCTTACATTCGGCGAGTCCTGGGTTCAGAACGACGCGCCGGTCGATTTCACCAACGGATTCGTCGAGGTTTACCGCGACGCTCGCGGGGCCAAGGGTACGTCGCAAAGCTTCGTCTCGATCACCGACGAGCGCCTGAACCGCCTGATGGGGAAGATCGGTGGAAACGCGCAGTATTTTGAGAACAACGCTCCCTGGGCGGACCGGTACAGGAAGCAGGGCGTGAAACCGCCGCTTGCCAGGGCGGTTGAGACCGTGGCCGAGACGGGCGATTTTCACGTCACCACGATCGGCGTCAATCTCCCCAACGAGGACGAGATCCACCGGAAATACGGGACGAAGAGTTTTCTGTTCACGGGCAGCACCCGCGCGCTCAACCGGGCCAGGGGGAATTCGTTACTTGAGGAATTTGCTTTCTCGGCGGAAGAAACCGCCATCGCCAAAAAGTACGGCGAAGAGGCCGAGGACCTGATGACGGCGATGCACGAGATCATCGGCCACGGCTCGGGCAAGCTGAATCCCAACCTTCCGAAACAGCCGTCGTTCTATCTGAAGGAGTACTTCTCTACGCTCGAAGAAGCCAGAGCGGACCTCATGGCTCTTTGGAACGTTACGGATCCGAAGCTGGGCGAGCTCGACCTCATTACGAGTCCCAACGTGGCGAAGGCGATGTACGATTCAGCCGCGCGGGTCGCGGTCGCGCAGCTGCGCCGCATCCCGAAGGGAGACACGATTGAAGAGGATCACCAGCGCGGCCGCCAGTTGATCGCGCACTACGTGATGGACAAGACCGGCGCGATCGAGCGCGTGGAGCGGGACGGCAAGACGTATATGACGGTGCGCGACTACGGCAAGATGCGCGAAGGCATTGGTGCGCTCCTCGCCGAGCTGATGCGGATCAAGGCGGAAGGCGACTACGAAGCGATAAAGGCTCTGATCGATCGGTACGGCGTCCGTTTCGATCCGAAGCTGCGCGACCAGGTGGTGACCCGTTTCAGGCGGCTCAACACGCCCACCTACTGGGCCGGCATTAATCCGGACCTCACGGCGAAGTTCGGCCCGGACGGGAAAGTAGTCCTCGTGGACATCTCTTATCCGCGCGACTTCCTGAAGCAGCAGCTGCGCTATTCGGCGATGTATCCGCCCGCCGCGCGATAGTCAAGCGTTGGGCGGCTGTTGCCGGCGCCGAATAGAAGTGAAATGTCCTGCTTCGACAAGTCGCAAGCGGGGTGGTCTTAACCTGAATCCCGAAGTTGAAACCGAGCATTGTTGCCTATCCATTGTGTTTCTAGTCACTTGCATTGTCGAAAGCCAGCTTAGCCGAAGTTGCTTTTCGGGTTGAAAACGCAGGTACCCGTGGCGCAACTTCGGGATTCAGGCTTAAGGTGAAGGGTCCGGGAGGTGCGCCCGAGCGGGCGCCCAGCTTGTCGGCAGTCCGCCCGGCCCGCCACCCGTACTGGAGGCCCTTCCTCTGGAGCAAAGCCAACTCCGGTCCAACTGCCGCTACAGCCATTCCTGTCCGTTCAGGCAAATCCGGACCGGAAACGGAAACCGCGTCTGAGTCCGCGCGGCGACGCTAATTCCGATAAAAGTGATAGCATGGCGCCAAGCTAGGCCGCGGCCAATTTTCAAATGCGGTTAGACGATCAGCATACAGTCGCCATACGAGTAGAAGCGGTAGCGGCTCTCGACGGCGTGCCGGTAAGCGGCCATCGTCAGCTCCTCGCCCGCCAACGCGCAGACGAGCATGAGAAGACTCGACTGAGGCAGATGGAAGTTCGTGAGCATCGCCCCCACGGCCTCAAAGCGATAGCCTGGGCGGATGAAAAGGCCTGTCTCGCCCCTCAGGACGCCGGTCGAGTAGACCGTCTCGATGCCGCGAACGCTCGTCGTACCGGCCGCGACCACGCGGCTGGCCTTGCGGAGACGGGCAATATCGGACGCGGTAATCCAGTACTGTTCCGGATGGAGCCGTCCGGATTCGAGGTGCGAAGCGTCGAGCGGCTGAAACGTGCCGAGACCGACGTGCAGCGTGATGGTTGCGATCTCGGCGCCCGCCGACCGGCACTTGTCGAGAATGGCCTCCGTAAAGTGGAGTCCCGCGGTCGGAGCCGCGACCGAGCCGGACTCCCGCGCATACACCGTCTGGTAGCGTTCGCGGTCCTCCTCTTCGTCCGCCCGCTTGATATAAGGCGGCAGCGGCACATGACCGATCCGGTCGAGCGCCTGGCGGAGGATCGCGGGATCGGACGCGTCTGCGAGAAAGCGGATCGTACGCTTGCCGGATTCGCCGCGCGCGACGATCTCCCCTTGCAGATCCCAGGCGAAATTTACGACGTCTCCCACGCGCATTCTGCGGCCCGGCCGAACCAGTGCCTCCCAACAGCCGGCGTCGCCCACGCGGGAGGGATGCAGCAGGAAGACTTCGACGGGACCGCTTCCGCCCGCGCGCTGGCCGTGGAGACGCGATGGAAAAACCTTCGTGTCGTTCAGCAGAAGGCAGTCGCCGGGCGCGAGGAAGCCGGGAAATTCGCGGAATGCGCGGTCCTCCCAGCGGTTCTCTTTGCGATAGACCACAAGCATGCGGGAACCGGCGCGGTCGGCGAGCGGTTTCTGTGCAATCAGTTCCGAAGGTAGGTCGAAGTCGAATCGGGCGAGGTCCAGGGGGGGAGCCGCTCCTGAAGTCAGTTTAGCGGAAACAGCGTTCCCTGTTCATCGCCTTCCCAAAGCTCGGGAGAGTATTCAGGCGCCGCGGCGCTCAGGCCGTGGCGGAGACGAATGCGGTCCACGCGGTTGCGAATCATGCGGCAATACTCTCCACGCAAGTAGGGGCTCCGCTCGTAGCGCTCCCGGTACCGGCTTGCGAATTGCGGGAAACGCTCTTCGAGAAATGGAAAGAACACCTTCTGCGCGCAAGGCATCAGGAACAGGACGCCACCACCGAAGTGCCGCGCGCCCGCCGCGGCGGCTGCCTGGGCAAGACTGTCGAGGTTCGCCCGGCTATCGGTGATCAGCGGCAATATCGGATTCGAGAACACGCCCGCCTGGATTCCCGCTTCCGCGAGCGCGGCCACGGTTCGCAACCGAAGGGAGGGCCGCGGAGCGCGCGGCTCAAGCGCCCGCGCCAGACCCACGTCGAGAGTGGTGATGGTCATGTTCACGGAAAGCACGTTGGCCCGAGCCACGCGCCGGAGGAGCTCCAGGTCGCGTTCGATCAGGCATGACTTTGTGGTGATGGAAAGGCGCCGGCCCTTTTCAGCCGCGAAGACGTCGAGGATTTCCCGCGTGCGCCGGTAGCTGAATTCAGCGGGCTGGTAAGGATCGGTAGCGGTTCCGATGGCGATTGCGTCCGCGCGCGGCGTGCCCCTCAGCTCCTCGCGCAAGGCCGCGCCGGCGCCCGCCTTCGCAAAGATCTTGTCTTCGAAGTCGCGGGGATCTTCCATGCCCATGAACTCGTGCGTGTAGCGCGCATAACAATATTTGCACCCGAATTCGCAGCCGCGGTAGGGGTTGATGGTCCAGCGGAAAGGAAGATATGCGGAGCGGCTCCGGTTCAGAACGCTGCGAATGGGAAGATCGAAATACTGAACCCGGCTTTTCGATCCTAAGAGTGTGGCTTTAGTCACCTCATCATATTCGCTTTTGGTTCGCCTATTTGCAAGGCCTGATTTTCGCCTTTTCACAAACCGCATCGCGTCTAGTTTTCACCTTTCAAGAGGTTGCCTTCGGTCCATGCCTTCTTGAGCCCTAAGGGAAGGGGAAGGGGCGCGGTAGTGTCGTACTTCTCGGGCTGGCTGGCGCCGAGCGCTTCGATAACTCTGTTGACGACGAATGCCGGTATCGGGATTTTCTCGAAGTACGCCTTCTCGACGGTGAACTTGGCCTGGCCTTGGTCCGACTGGAAGCGGAAGTCGGTCCAGACAGTGCGTTTGCCGGACAGAACCGGTTTCATCAGCGACGGGATGGTTCCCGGTTTCCATCGTTCCACGGCGTCGAAATCGACCATTGTGAACGTCGAGATGTAGTTGTTTGGGAAGATCTTCACAAAGATGGACTCGATACCGGGCCGCGGCGTGACGGCGAGCGAATGCCGGAAGTGCTGATTGAGTTCGGCCTCGTTCAACGTAAAGCTTACGCGCCGTTGAGCGGCGGGATTCTGCTGCGCGGCGTTCAAATCGGCGAACAACTTCAGGACTTTCGCCACGGCGGGCGGCGGCTCGGAGCTCGCCGCATCCGCGAAACGCAGAAACAACAGACCAGCCAATAAGGGCCGCGCGAACGGTATCACTAGATCCATCTTAGTGCACCCGGACCTCCGCTATACTCGGGTCGTGGAGCCCAAGCCCGTAACGCAAGCGAGCCTGCTGCGCATTCTCTACGCGGGATTTGGATTGGTCATCGTTCTCCTTCTGGCCGTGGGCTTCGCGGGAGTTTCGAATATCCGTGCCATCCGGTTGAGCGCGGCTTCCATGACCCGCGAACAGGGCCTTACCGGCCGGCTCATGGAAGAGGTGGAGCGCGAACAGGCCGCGCTCGGCGCTGTGCTTGACTCCCTATCCCGCGACGAACCCGAGACCCTCGACGAGGACGCCATCGCCGCTCAACTGGAGGCGACTTCCCAAAGTATCGGGCGAATCGTCGCCGAGAGGGCCGGCGCCGCGGAGGAGCCGCTCTTGCGCCGCCTGGACGAAGCCACCCGGACGTTTGCCGCGGAAGCGCGCCGCCTGCTCGAGGAAGAGGACGAGCCCGCACTCGCGTCTCGCGACCTTTTCGCCCGCCACGGGGAGGTGGTCGCCGCCGTAAGCAGGCTGATCGGATCGAGCTACGAAACGGCGGTCGCGGGACAGCGGCAAATCAACGCGCGCTCGGAGGTGTTGCTGCGGGAATCCTTCCTGCTGCTCGGCGCCTGTCTCGCTCTCGCCGTCGCCTTCGCCGCTTTTACGGTACGCACCAGCGCGCGGATGTTCGAGGAGATGGGCCGCCAGGAGAGCGAGCTCAGCCGGGTCTCCTGGCATCTGCTTGAGAATCAGGAAACCGCGGCGCGGCGGTTCTCGCACGAGATGCACGACGAACTCGGCCAGTCGCTCATGGCCGTGAAAGCAAACCTCGATTCCGCCGAGCCGGCAAGGCTCCCCGAATGCGCGGCGCTGGTCGACGAAGCCATCCGCAACGTTCGCGAGCTCTCGCAGTTGTTGCGGCCGACGATCCTCGACGATTTCGGTCTCGAAGCCAGCCTTCGCTGGCTGTGCGAAGGGTTCTCGTCGCGCACCGGGATCGAGACTTCCTTCACGGCCGGCGCGCCGGGACGTTTTTCGGACGGCGCTGAAACCCACCTCTTCCGAATCGCGCAGGAGGCGCTCACAAACGTCGCGCGGCACTCGGGGGCAAGCCGTGTCGAGATGGGTCTTCGCCCCGCCGGCCCCGGCATTCTCGAGCTTTCCATTTCCGATAACGGCTGTGGAGTTGGACCGCGCGATCCGGAAAAGCCAGCCGGACTCGGCCTGACCGGCATGCGCGCCCGCGCCCGGCAGCTGGGCGGGCATCTGATCGTCGAACCGTCGAACGGCGGAACCCGAATCCGGGCGCGGGTTCCCTTTGCGAGCATAGGAAATGACGAAGAAAATTCGCATCCTGCTAGCTGACGACCACAGTGTTGTCAGGCAAGGCTTCCGTCTGTTACTCGATCGCGAGACCGACATGGAAATCGTGGGGGAGGCGAGTAACGGGCGCGAGGCGGTCGCGCTCGCGGAGAAGCTTCTTCCCGATCTCGTCGTGATGGACGTTTCGATGCCGGAATTAAACGGCATTGAGGCGACGCGCCGGATTGCCGCCGCGGTTCCGCACGCGCGCGTCCTCGCGCTCAGCATGCACAAGGACTCGGTTTACGTCCGCGAGATCCTGAAGGCCGGCGCGCGCGGCTATCTTCTTAAGGACTCGATCGACCGCGACCTTCTAACCGCGGTTCGGGCCGTGGCGAAAGGAGACGGCTATCTCAGCCCGGGCGTGTCCGACGCGGTTTTGAACGAGTACCGCCGCCAGGTCGCGAACCCCATCGATCTGCTAAGCAGCCGCGAACGCGAAGTCCTTCAAATGATCGCTGAAGGGAAGACGAACAAGGAGATTGCGGGCATTCTGAACTTGAGCGTTTACACGGTGGAAGCGCACCGCGGCAACATCATGGAGAAGTTGAATCTGCATAGCATCAACGATCTGGTGCGGTTCGCCGTACGGAACGGCCTGGTGGATTGAATTCGGCGTTGACCGTGATGAGAGCGGTGGGGCGGACCATCGTGTTGCCTGTCCTCTTCTTAACGGCCCGCGCCCGCCGTTTCACCGACAACGTCCCAAAGCAGCATCGTGCCGGCTGCCAGATTCGCGGTTGAGAGGCGCTCGTCGTTGCCGTGCGCGCGGCTCTCGCCTTCCCTCAGGAACAGCGCGGCGCCGTAGACGGCCATGCCCTTCTGGCGCAGATACGATCCGTCGGTCGCGCCCCGGCTCATGTAGGGGATGACGGCCGCGGCGGGGTTTGAACGGGTGAAGACGCGCTCCATCGCTTGGTAGAGAGTGGTCGTAAGCGAGCTCGGCTCCGTCGAGGGCATGTCCTGACCTGCGTCGGAGGAGACGTCGACCGCGGGGTCGTCGATGGTCTTGCGGAACCGCGCCATCACTTCGTCGCGGGTCTCTTCCGGAAGGCGCCGGACGTCCACGTGGGCCTGCGCCGTGTTCGGAATCACATTGATCTTCATGCCCGCCGAGAGCATCGACGGAGAAACGGTAGTGCGCAACAGCGCTTCGAATTCCGGCTCGCGGGCTCGTATTTCATTTGCCGCCGCGATCGCGCCGCGCCCATTCTCGAGCTTCGGCAGGAGCGGCGAGAGCCAGTTGTGGTCGCTCAGCTTCGACATCTCCGCGAAGTACCGCCGCGTGGTTGTATTCAGGCGAACGGGCTGACCGGCTTCCGCGATTCGCGTGATGGCGCGAGCCAGGTGAACCACGGGATTGTCCGCTCTCGGCAGCGAGCCGTGGCCGGCCCTGCCGCGCGCCGTCAGGATCACGCGGGTTGGGATTTTTTCGGATGTTTGGATCTGAAACAGACGTTTCCCCGAATGAACGTCGATCGCGAAGCCTCCTTCGTTAACGGCGAACTCGGCGTCGATCTTGTCCCACGCGTTCTTGATCAGCCACTGAATACCGAGCGATCCGGCCTCCTCGTCGGCTTCGGACAGCAGAATCACGTCCCGATTCAGCTTCACGGCGCGGCGCTTGAGCTCCACGAGCACCGCAAGCTCCGCCGCGAGAAGCGACTTGTCGTCTTGCGCGCCGCGTCCCAATATGTAGCCGTCGCGGACCTCGCCCGAGAAAGCGGGTACCGTCCACTGCGAGGGATCGGCGGGCACCACGTCGCTGTGCGCCATAAGCAGGAGAGGCTTCAATTCCGTGCGGCCCGCGGCCTTCAATCTGGCGACGAAATTCATGCGGGCGGGGTCGCCGCCCAACACCTCGGAGGGAATGCCCTCCGCGTCGGCAACCGTCTTCAAGTAGCGCGCCACACGGGTCTCGTTACCTGGAGGATTGGTAGTGTCGATTCGGATCAGGTCGATCAGGTAGCGCTGGGCGCGTTCGCGCAGAGCCCGATCGTCCTGCGAATGCGCGGAAACGGCGAGAAACAGAAGCGCCGGAAACGGGAAGCGTCTCATCGTAACACCATCATCTCACTCCCTGACACGGCTGCCCCGTCATTCGAACGCGTCCCGCCGGCGATAGGATAGGCGTCAATCGGGTCCGGACTCGGTCTCAGGGGCTTTGGCCGGCAGCGCGAGCGCGCGGGTCGAAGGAATTTTACGCTCCACGGCCCTACGGTTGCTTCCGGCATGCCGAAAAACGGGGAGGGGTGGCTGCTAGCGGTGCCGGAAGGTGATTCGACCTTTGGTCAAATCGTAAGGGGACATCTCGAGGGTGACTTTGTCGCCGGCGAGGACGCGAATGCGGTTGCGGCGGAGCCTACCCGCCAGATGGGCGAGAATGATCCGTTCATGCTCAAGCTGAACGCTAAATAAGCCGCTGGGAAATTTTTCGAGGACGGTTCCCGATACTTCGATATTGTCTTCTTTACTCATTCAACTCTTCTCTTCTCCACTTCCTCTTAACCTTGTCCGCCCGGCGTCCGGCTGGGCGCGGCGGGCGGACAGGCACCTCGAAGTTAGCCTACCGTAACGTTGGCGGCCTGTAACCCCTTCGGACCTCTGGTCACTTCGAACTCGACGCGCGCACCCTCGTCCAGGCTGCGATAGCCATCGGACTGAATGGCGGAGAAGTGAACGAAGACATCCTCTCCATTCTCCCGTTGAATGAATCCATATCCTTTTGCTGCGTTAAACCACTTTACTGTACCTTTTTCTTTCATGGGTGTTTCCTTTATGCTTATCTACATCGTTCTTGTGTCCCGAACCACCCAAAACGCGAAAAAGGGGGCTGCGGCTTCGACCACGCCGGCAACCCCCTTCTCGAATCTCGGAACAAGCGGAATGCACAAGTCAAACGCATCTCTAGTATAGCCCATTTCCCGCCGCGCATGTTGTCAATTGCAAACTTCGAGTCCGGTTCGAGCATTGCCAGCCACCTTGCATACTCGGACCGTCGACGATTCCCGACCCGGACAGGTTGCTGGAACATGTTGATTCCGCGAGGCGTCCTCCATCTCCGTGAGCGTTTGCGCGGGCCGATCCATGGAAAAACGGCGGCGCCTGAAATTGAAGAACGGCGGCGCTACGCTTTGCCATGGGAAATCTGAAAACGGGATGAAGCGAGCCGAGTGGAGCATCCGGCGCCTCCCGGCGGAGGGCCGGAGACTTCGTGCATTCATCGCGTCGCGGCTCTTCGGGCGGCTTCGGAAAATCGGTCCAGAGCGTCCCTGTTTAGCTCCACTCCCAGCCCGGGAAGCGACGGCGGCAGCAAGACTCCACTCACCATTTGCACCTCGGAGACGGCCAGTTCCTTACGCAACGCCGACTCGCAAAGCTGCGCGGGAAGGAACTCGATGAAGGGGCAATGCGGCGTCGCAACCGCCATGTGCGACGCTGCCGCGATCGAGATACCCGTCTTCCAAAGATGCGGCACAACCCTCAGATTCCGCTCTTCGGCCAGCCCGCAGACGCGCATCGCTTCCGTGAGACCGCCCACGCGTCCCATGTCGGGCTGCACGACTTTCACTTTGCCGCGGTCCATCAGATCCAGGAATTCGAAACGCGTCGCCAGCCACTCGCCGGCTGCGATGGGGATCGGCTGCTCCGCCGCGACGCGCGCGTATCCGTCCAGGTCGTCGGAGGGGAGGGGCGTCTCGATGAAGAAGAGGTCGAAGTCCACCCAATCCCGAATCGCGCGCAGGCAGGTATCGGCGTCGGGAAAGGCGTACTGGACATCCACCATGAGTGTGAAGTCGCGTCCCACCGCCGATCGCACGGCTCCGATCGCCTCGGTCATCTGGCTGTGTGAAGCGTCGAGCCCCTTATGACGATAGGGACCGCAGGGAGTGACTTCGAGTTTTGCCGCGCGAAACCCGAGAGATTCGGCTTTTCGCGCCCATTCGAGCAACGACTCGCGGTAGGCGTCAAACGAGGACACGTCCGGTTGCAGCGAGGCGTAGGGCGTAATGGAGGATTGCCGGAGCCCGCCCAACAGCTCGTAGCACGGCTTCCCGAGAGCCTTGCCTCGCAAGTCGTGCAGCGCGATGTCGATCGCCCCGATCGCATGGATGACCGCGCCGCGGCGCCCATTCATTGCCGATCCGGTATACATCTTGTCCCAAAGCCGCTCGACGTCAAGGGGATTCTCGCCGAGCAGCATCTCCGTGAGCCCCAAACCCATGGTGTGGGTGCCGGGCGCTTCAATGCAGGCCCGTCCTATCCAAGGGTTGACGTCGGATTCGCCTATACCCGTGAGTCCTTCGTCCGTGTGGATTTCCACGACAAGATCGTCCTGCGCGGAACTTGTCGAACCGGTGTCGAACGCAGGCTCCAGAAGCACGTGGCAATCGATGGAGGTTATCTTCATTCTTCGATCCTCTCAAAGATCCATGCCCTTTCGAGAATCGCCGGCCAGACCTTCCCGGCATTAGTTCCTTCGGAGGGAAGGGGATCGTGGATTCGGGCAATGCAATTCTTTTCGGGGCGGTCCTCAGAGTACGCACACCGGATCAAGTAGCCTCGCCGATCGTGGCCGCGCATCCCGACGCTTCGCACGGCGCGACCTCATCCACGGCGTCGATGTGGTAGACGTCCCGCTCCGGTTGGTTGCATTGGGTCGATGCGAATGCAGCCGGGGCGGCCTTGAGGATCGGGCCGGCGGCGTTCGTGGCGGGCGTGGTCTTGCCGGTCCGCTCAGCCGCCCGTGCGCCTGGTCCACGCCGGCCGGCGCACCGGAAACTGCCCTCGAAATGCTATAATATATGCACCTTAGCGCTCCCGATTTCCTCGCGGGAGCCTGGAGTTTTCATGAATCGCGCTACGAGTGTCGTTATCGCCGGTTTTTCCTTCGCGGCCATCCTATTTCCGGCCGAACTTCAGAAACAGTTCACACCGCAGCAGCGTCGCTGGTGGTCGTTCCAGAAGGTCGAACGCGCCGCGCCGCCGAAGGTGGACGACCGGGCTTTGGTCGCAAACGAAGTCGACGCCTTCATTCTGGCGAAGCTCGAAGAGAAAGGGCTCAAACCCGCCCCGCGCGCGGACAATATCACGTTACTCCGCCGCGCCACGCTTGACCTGACGGGTCTGCTTCCGACGCCCGAGGAAGTGCAGGATTTCGTCAACGACACTTCTCCAAACGCTTTCGCGAAAGTCGTGGACCGGCTCCTCGCTTCGCCCCGGTACGGCGAACGTTGGGCGCGTCACTGGCTGGACCTGGCCCGCTACGCCGACAGCGAGGGATTCAAGAGCGACGAGACGCGTCCGAATATCTGGCGCTACCGGGACTACGTCATCAAGTCGTTCAACGACGACAAGCCCTACGACCGCTTCATGAAAGAGCAGATCGCGGGCGACGAACTCTATCCCAACGATCCCGCGGCGCTCGTGGCGACGGGATTCAACCGCCATTTTCCCGACGAGAGCAACGCCCGCAACCTGATGCAGCGCCGCCAGGAATTGCTGAACGATATTACAGATACAGTCGGCTCCGCCTTCATGGGAATGACGTACGGCTGCGCCCGCTGCCACGATCACAAATTCGACCCCATCCTGCACAAGGATTACTATCGCCTCCAGGCGTTTTTCGCCAACACGCGCATCGAAGATCAAGCCGTTCTCGAGTCGAAAGAACGCCGCGGCCTGTATGACGAACAGTATGCCGCGTGGGATGCGAAAACCAAGGATCTTCGCGGCGAAATGCAGAAACTGACCGCGCCTTCGCTCGCGAAGCTGTATAAGGAAAACTTCGACAAGTTTCCGCCCGAGATTCAGGATTCCGTGACAACGGAGCCTTCAAAGCGCACCCCGATTCAGTGGCAGATGTACTACAAGTCGAAACCGCAGCTCGAATTTTCGATTGAAGACGCCGGGAAGAAATTGAAAGGCGACGAGGCCCGCCGCTGGAAAGAGCTGAAGACGGAGCTTGCGGCCTTCGATCCGGTTAAGCCTGCCGAATTGCAGGTGGCGCAGGCGATGATCGACAACGGCGCCCACTCGCCCAAGACTCACATCCTGGCTGTCGGCGTGTACGACTCGCTGCTTGATGAGGTCGATCCCGGTTTTCTTTCGATTCTCGACCCGTCCCCCGCGAAGATCGTACCTCCTGCCGGAGTGAATTCGACCGGACGCCGCGCGGCTCTCGCCGGCTGGCTGGCCGATCCGTCCAATCCGCTTACCACGCGCGTGATGGCGAACCGCATCTGGCACTATCATTTCGGGCGCGGCCTCGTGGGCACGCCGAGCGACTTCGGCGTAATGGGTGAGCGTCCGAGCCACAAGGAGCTGCTCGATTACCTCACGGGGAAGTTCGTCGAAGGCGGCTGGAGCGTGAAGAACATGCATCGGACGATCATGCTCTCGAACACCTACCGGCAGTCGAGCGCGTTCAATGAGACGGCGTCGAAGACCGATCCGCAAAACAAGCTGCTGTGGCGGTACGAGCGGCGGCGGCTCGAAGGCGAGTCGATCCGCGACGCCATGCTCCAGGCGGCCGGCGTGCTGAACGCCAAGATGGGCGGACCGGGCGTATTTCCTCCGCTGCCCCCGGGCGTGAATACGCGCGGTGGCTGGAAGACTAACGAGGAACCGGCGGAGACGACGCGCCGCAGCGTTTACACCTTCGTCAGACGAAACACGCGATATCCCATGTTCGAGGCTTTCGATATGCCGGACACGCATGAAAGCTGCGCGCGGCGCAATATCACGGTCACCGCGCCGCAATCTCTCGAGCTGCTCAACAACGAGCTCGTCTTCGACTGGGCGCGTCACTTCGCGAGCCGGGTATTGAATGACGGCGGGCTCACGCCGGATGCGCAGGTGGAGCGCGCTTACCGCTTGGCTTATTCGCGCACGCCGAGCGCCGAGGAGCGGGAGAGAGCGCGCGAGTTCATGGAACGTCAGATTCCCATCATCGCGGAACGAGGGGACAAGTTGCCGGCGCTCGACAACCTCCCGGCCGGCGCCGATCCCATCTGGGCCGCGGCGCTGGTCGATCTCTGTCACATGCTTCTGAACTCGAACGAGTTTCTGTACGTGAACTAAAGGGACGCCACGGCATGTTTCAAAAGATGACTCATAACTGGCCCGTCTCAAACCGCCGCGAATTCTTCACGCGCGCCGGAAGCGGCCTCGCGGGGATGGCTCTCGCGTCCATGCTTGGAGAGGACCGCGCCCTCGGGGCGGTGTCCCACTCGGACCCCTTGGCGCCGAAGAAGCCTCACTATCCGCCAACGGCGAAGTCGGTCATCTGGCTATTCATGGAAGGTGGACCGAGTCACCTCGACCTGTTCGACCCGAAACCCAAGCTGAACGAGATGCATGGCCAGCCCATGCCCGCATCTTTCGGCAAACCCATCACCGCCATGGGCACGGCAAGCAACACCTTGATGGGCACGAAGCGGACGTTCAAGCAACATGGCCGGAGCGGCATGTGGGTATCGGATTGGTACCCGCACGTCGCCGAGCATGTCGACGATCTTTCGATCATCCGCTCCTGCTGGGCGGATGGGTTGAACCACGTGGGTTCGGTATGCCAGATGAACACCGGCTCCATCCTCGCCGGACGTCCATCGCTCGGCGCGTGGGTTAATTACGGATTGGGCAGCGCGAACCGGAACCTGCCGTCGTTCGTCGTCCTGCTCGACGACCGTGAGCCCGTAGGCGGGCCGAAGAACTGGAGTTCGGGGTTCCTCGCGGCGACCTACCAGGGCACGCAGTTCCGGCAGGGCGACACGCCGATCCTTCATTTGAAACCGCCGGCCGGAACGACGGACGCGCAGCAGCGGTCGAAGCTCGAATTTCTGAAATCCCTCAACGAGCGTTATTCGGCCGGCAAGAGCGACGACACCGCGCTCGATGCGCGCGTCGCGGCTTACGAGCTCGCCTATCAGATGCAGTCGGCCGCGCCTGAAGCTGTCGAAATTGCAAAGGAATCCGAAGCGACGCGCAGGCTCTATGGACTCGACGAAGAGCCGACCGCCGCCTTCGGCGCGAATTGCCTGATGGCGAGACGCCTCGTCGAGCGTGGCGTGCGCTTCGTCGAACTGTACGCCGGCTCGGGCAGCGGATGGGACGCCCACAGCGACATTGAAGGTAATCACTCGAAGCGCTGCCGGGCTTCGGACAAGCCGGTAGCAGGCCTGCTGGCGGACCTGAAGTCGCGCGGTCTGCTAAAGGATACGCTGGTTGTCTGGGGCGGCGAATTCGGCCGCACGCCCTTCAACGAAAAGGGCGATGGCCGCGACCACAACCCGTGGGGCTTCACGATGTTCATGGCCGGCGGCGGAGTGAAAGGCGGCCAGTACGTGGGAACCACCGACGAGATTGGACTGCGCGCGGTGGAACGTCCGTGCCATGTCCACGACATTCACGCCTCGATCCTCCACCTGCTTGGCATGAATCATGTCGATTTGACGTACATGCACAACGGCCGGGCGGAGCGCCCCACCATTGTGGGCGGAACCCTCATTAAAGAACTGTTTGCATGATCCTGCTGCCATTCCTCCTGGCGATTCGAGTTCAGGAGAATGACGCCGGGCTCGTCATCCGGCTGAAGAGCGGCGACCCGGATGCGATGGCGGAGTTATACGACCGCTATGGCCGTCTCACGTACTCGGTTGTACTGCGCATGGTTCGGGATCGGGCTCTCGCCGAGGACCTCGTGCAGGAAGCCTTTCTCAGGGTCTGGAACAGAGTTCAGGCCTTCGATCCGGAAAAGGGCTCGATTGGCGCGTGGCTTCTCGCGGTTGCGAGGAACCGCGCCATCGACTACCTGCGGTCGCCGAACGGCAGGCGGAGCCGATTGGACGATGAGTTCGAAGAGTCGGCGCATCCGTCGCTATTCGCGAACCTGGAGGCCGAGATCCTGGGAGCCGACGAGGCGCGGCGTCTTCGCGAGGCGGTTTCGAAGCTGACTCCGAATCAGCGGCAGGTGATCGAGCTGGCCTATTTCGAAGGTCTTTCGCAATCGGAAATGGCCGAGCGTCTTGGCCAGCCTCTCGGTACGGTGAAGACCTGGGTTCGCAGCGGGCTTCAGAAGCTTCGAAACGAGATGACCTCGACGGCTGGTTAGGGCTTCGCTCGTCTTCGGCGTTTCAGTACTTGGCAGCGCCGGTTTCTCACTGGCTCCCCAGTCTGGACACGTTTCGAACTT
This sequence comes from Candidatus Sulfopaludibacter sp. SbA3, assembly GCA_945893365.1. GTDB lineage: Bacteria > Acidobacteriota > Terriglobia > Bryobacterales > Bryobacteraceae > SYKU01. The sequence continues at coordinate 19,571 of CAMDED010000042.1, forward strand.
TTGCGGCCCGGTCAGCCCTCTGATCGAACCGACGGTCGCCCAGTGTTTTGAGAGCGATCCGTGCGTACTGCTGGCCGTTGTCCATTACAGGCACCCAGTCTGGACACGTCTCGACCTCGTCAAGGGAGCCCAAGGTAACTTCGGATGTCGCGTGAACGGACGGAGCAAGCAGATCCGCGAGATGACATCTCCTCCTCGTGAATCTCCCTACTTTCCGAAAGCGGCTTCGTGCCGACATGGGCTTTGGAGGATTCTTCCGGTGTCCGTCGTCTTCCAATCCGTCGTGCGCAGCCATCAATAACGTCCTTCGCTGCTATTGGAATCAATCGGTGCGCCCGTCTTGGAGTAGACTGTATCCATGATCGCTGAGGATCTGCGCCAGATATACGCGCGGGTACCCGTTGGTAGTTGCCCTGCTGCAGTTGTCGCCGTGTTGAGAGGTCTTGCGCGGGACCAGGATTTCGAGGCTCTCCGCGCGTTGATTCGAATTCTCGCGTTTGAACTCGGATATGATGCAGAGACCCGCGATCTGATTCGTGCCGTCAGCGTAGCCGATTTGCTCTCCACCGATACGTTGCCGGATATGCTGCGGATTTATGCGCTCAGTTTTCGTCCCGCCGATTTCCTCATTCATTCCGGTGTACAGTCGCTGGCAAAAACGGCAATGCGCAGTGAGGATCGATTTCGGGCATTTCAGCGCTTGGTCGCGAGGAATTCGGCCGTGCGACACGAAGTACTTAAGTGCTACGTCCTCAGCACATTCGTCGCCATGTTAGATATGCACATCGAGGTGTCGGCCGGCGCGAAACTCAACATCCTCGACCAGATCGTCGACGAATGCCGAGTGGTGCCCGGCAACAATGCGACGAGCGACCTCGAGTTTGGGGAAGACCGGATCCTCTCGGCGACCGCGACCGGCGACGCACTCTTGTTTGTCATCGCTCACGAACTCGGTCATCGCTGGTTTGACGCTATGATGGCAGGCCGTAGATCCAGTACTGGAAGCGATCCTCCGCCGGCGGTCTGCCGGGAGATTCTCGGTGTACTTCCAGGCATGATCGAAAGTGCAGCCCGGCTCAAGAACAAACCGCTGTCTCGCGAGGATGGGCGCGGATTCCGGGCGGCGTCTGGCCTGACAATGCTGTGCACGTGTACCGAAACGCCCTCGGGGCCATACTTTCACCTGTCGTTGATGAGAGAAGCCGGCCCTATCGAGCGGGGTTACGCCGAGGAACTGGCATACATGATTCTGGTTGCGATGAGAATCGCGCCTGATGCATCAGCGGCCGCATACTCGCCACGGGGAATCTTTCATTTCGGTTTTCGCGAACCGCCGCGGGGGACTTCCGAAATGATCGCGGGCGTGCGTGCGCAAGCGCCGAGTCCCGTGGCAAATGAGTGCAACGCGATGGCTTCGCAGTGGATTGCCGGGCTTTTGCGCGCGGGTCGATTCGGTAACAACGAGATCGACGTCCCTGCTGGGCTGGGGCTGATTGACCGGCCTGTGCGGGTCTATGGACTGGACCCCAGACGGATCGCGTGGGATCGCGACGTTTGCAACCAAGTTCGCAGTGGCGCGCGACTCGACGGCGCTCCGAAAGAGGCTATCGAAGCCGCGTTCGAAGCAGCCATACGATGCGTGGACCTGGTAGCTTTGCGAATATTGCTGACCCATGGCTTACGTCCGGTGCCGCATTTTGAGCAACTTGGCTACAGTATCTGTGTGGTCGCCAGCAGCGGGAACCAGGCCTACCTGTGTCCCGCACCGGACGACGTTCGGGATCTGATTGCAGCGCTGCAGGCGACGGGGGTTGACCTGGATGCCCCGTTCGGAGGGGAAGGTACCACCTTACTTGCGGAAGCGTCGGGCAGCAGCGCAGACCTGGTTCGCTTCCTGCTTGCCCGCGGCGCTAGCGTCAACTCCAGAGGACTAGGCGGGCTGACACCACTCGGGATTGCGGCGCGGTTCGGAACCATGGAGGCAATCGCCGAGCTGGTGAGGGCTGGCGCCGATGTCAATGCCTCCGACGGTAGCGGAAATACCCCGCTTTGCAGAGCGGTTGAACGGGGAGATGAACCCATCATTCGCTTCTTGCTGGAGAACGGCGCCAATATGCACATAAGGAACAGGCGGGGCGAACCTCTAGTCATGTACGCCAAGTCCGTAGCCGTACTCGATCTGCTGCAAGCGGCCGGAGCCGACTTCAGCGCCGCGGACCTGCACGGCGACACTGCCCTCATGAAGGTCGCCCGGACAGGAGAGCTAGACATGCTGCGCGCGCTGCTAGACTGCGGCGCGGACGTGGACGCCGTTACCGACTTGGGCAAGACTGCGATCCATTTTGCCACCGAGTCATATTCGAGCTCGACCCGGATGGCATGCCTGCAAGCCCTCCTCGATGCGGGTGCTGATCCAAACGAAGAAACCAACGAAGGGGACACCCCTCTCATGCTTGCCGCTGAATCAGGCGATGAACAGATAGTTCGCGTCTTGATTGGATCGGGCGCTCGCGTCAACGCCAGCGACCGGGCTGGAAATACGGCTCTGCTGCGAGCTCTGATGTCCGCGGGTCCTGCAACGAAGGCCATCACTGAGTTGTTGCGCGCCGGCGCCGATGTGGAGCACCGGAACGTGTCGGGAACTAGCGCTGTCGAACTGGTCGCGGAACGGGGAAAGGACGATCCGGTAGCGAAGCTATTTCGGAACAGAGGCTCGGCGGCAGGCTTGCCATGACGGGCGCGAAGCCGGCTTCCGCCGCGTGCAAGGAGAGGATCGAGTGGGCGACGCAGAGGGGCGGCGAGGCCCTCGATCTGTCCGGGCTTGGACTGAAGGCGCTCGATCCATTTCCGCCGGAGCTAGGAGGTCTGCGTGAACTCGACCTAAGTAGCAACCGACTATCGGAAGTGCCAGCATTCGTCTGGAATTGCCCTTCCCTTGAACGCCTCGACCTCGGGAACAATCGCCTGGCTACCCTTCCGGGCGAGGTGGGCCGCTTGGCCGCGTTGGTCTGTCTCGACGCTTCCGAGAACCGCCTGTCGGCATTGCCGCAGGAGTTGGGGCGATGCGCGAACTTGCAGGAATTGCACCTATACTCAAACAACCTTGCGTCGCTGTTCGGGATACCGACTCGCTTCCAACGTCTCCGCCGCCTGGATCTCTCGCGCAATCAACTGCGGCTTCCGCCGAAAGCCGAAATGCCGTTTCCAAATGTCGTCGAGCTCGATCTCAGCAACAATCTTCTCGATAACCTGCCGAACGCGCTCGCTCAGCTACGCCAACTATTCGTCCTTAACCTATCCGGCAATCACTTGAGATCCGCGGACCTACTTGCCGGAATGTCGTGGCTACGAGAGTTGTATCTCGATAACAATGCCCTTAGGGATCTCCCGGGTGAGATCGAACACTGGCCGTCATTACGCGTCCTTTCGGCTGCCGGGAACCCATTCGGCGACCTTCCGCGCCAGTTCGACCGTGTAAGCGCCACTGAGGTCCGCAACAAAGCCAAGACCGCGATTGAGGCCCATGTTTCCGGAGGAGGGCAAGCGGATAAGCTTTATGTAGTCGCCCCGTCGTTTTTCCTCGATTTCCTGTTCGCCATCGGTGGTGTGACGAGTGTTCTCCGGATGATCGACTACTGGTACAAACGCCCGGCTCCAGTGTGCAACGCGACAATCCAATTTCCGGATGGAAGCACAATTGAGCTAAGTAACCTCAGCCGGAAAGCGGCGCTTCGTCTGGTTCAGCAGCACAGCGCGTCGCTTGAGACCGGTAACGTGTTGCTGGAGGTCGGCGTCGCGAGAGGACCAGACGATCTCCGCCGAAAGTCAGATTTCCTGGCGGACTTGGTGACGCGGACAGGTTTGACCGAACTCATACCAAAAGCGGCCGCACAGCCCGTTATTCAGCTCAACAATTTCAACGTTGTAGACAACTCGCAAAGGAGGGAGTACAAGATGGGCGATGAAATCCATATTGGCTCGATTACCGGTTCCAACGTGAACTTCAAATCGAAGCTGCAAAATGTGAAGCAAAACATAAGCAGTGCCGCTGGAGATGCCTCCGTAAAGGAGAAACTTAGTCAACTGATTCAGCAACTCACGGCGGCTCTCGATCGGGCACCCCAGGAAAAGAAAGATGACGCCGAAGCGATCGCGGAGGCTGCCACTGACCTTGTGGGCAAGGCCACCCGGGAGCAGCCGAACAAGAAGTCTATTGCGATTTCGGCGACAGGGCTGGTCGATGCGGCGAAGGCTATCGCGGAGGTTGTGCCCATCGCTACCAGCATCGTCAGTACTGTGACTAAATTCGTTGGGAGCCTTTAGGCTAGAAGAAAGCCGTAACGAGCCAGAGCGCTGTACGTCGTTCCCCTAACGGCGTTCGAGGAAGTTTCCACTTGGGCCGCTCGCGAAGTCGGATAATGTCAACTTGACTGGAAAACGCGCGAACCTCCGAAGTGCCGTTGCCCGCTCCGGGCGGATCGTCGGCCATCCGGAAGTTGGCACGCATGGTGGGCCAGCGGCGATTCGTTTGGGGGATGATGGTCAGATAAAGAGTTCGAGTCCACGCCAGGGTCACTCTCAAGTGGGGCCAATCCCGAGGAAACGTCTGAAGTGCCCGTAATAGAATCAATCAGATAACGTGAAGTCGAGAAGGGTCACATTGCCTCCCCAGCAAGGACTCGAACGCACTTCGGAATCGTGAGCGACATCAGTTCCGAACGCTGATAGCCGGCTCTCGGAATCCGGAGGCGATCATCCGCCGAGTGGCCCAGATCGACACTTCGCGGTTTATCATGGGTTACTTTAGTTTCCGGCTGGCCCTTCCGCTGCCAAACGCCTGTCCGATCTCTTGAAGTCAGCCGTTGAGCATGCGCTCATACTCGTCATGTGGACCGATCCAGAACCACGTGAAGATGTTCCCTTCGCGGACGGCCAAGGCGCGATAGGCGTCGTTGACGCGGGCCGACTAGAATTCACCCACGGGTTTCAGTTGAAGAGATGGATGACGCGGGTTCTGTCCGAAGATCGCGTACTGTTTGGAAGCGCGCTGCCGGATGTGCTCAGGCAGCGCGTCGTAGTGATGCCAAAACTCAGGGAGTGTCCGTGAACGGAAGATCACGTTTGAGGACTGCCCCGCTCCGCGAATCCCTCTTCCATTGGACGCGCCTTGCCCTCGGCAATTTGGCGCTTCACTCTCTCGGCCCAGGCCATGCCGCGCCCGCCCGGAGTGAAGTCCGTCATCATTTGCCTATCCCAAGCGTCGTAGTCGAGATCGTTGAGCCAAGCGGCCAGGGAATGACGGTCATCCTCAGGTAGCCCGGCAATGGCATCTTTGATCGCTTCGACAGTCATACTTAACGATAGCCCGGGAAGATTGCCGAAACAAGCAACGCCCACACCTGGACGGGACGCGAACAATTCCCGCTTGGCATGGTTCAGCGCCCGACCATAGACATCGCGTCTTTCGTGGGTTACTTGGTCTCCGCGGTGTCCGCCTGGCCGGTCAGCTGCTAAACGCCTGTTTGATCTCCGGAAGTCAGCCGTTGAGCAGGCGCTCATACTCGTCAGGCGGACAGAGGGGTTCGAAGAAACGCCGATCGACGTGAGAGGCGACGAAATCGCGCGCAATGACCCCGTGCATAGGCCAGCCAGCGGGAACACGAGTGCCGTCGCGGCTATGAAGGCGTTCTCATTGTGTTTTCCCCTTTGACAATTCACCCGGAGAGCCTACCGAGCGCAACGCCGTTGATTGCGGTTTTCTGCGATGCTGCTCAAGTGCGAACCGCGTACTGACTTGATAATCGACCCGCAGCGAGGAGGGAAATTCATCGATAATGCCGGCGCCGGCCCCGACCAATTCACCGATGCCGAGGATGTGTCCGATCCTCGCGCCGCGGCATTGGCGATCTGCTGCGCCGTCTCGCGGGCGTCTGCCAACAGTTCCGTTAGCAGCCGCCGGCGAACGGCCTCGCGTGCGGATTCGCCAGACGCAAACTCCGGATGCTAACATTCTGCAAATCCTGTTCGCCGACAACAGGACGATCTTCGCAGAAGCTAGCGCATCCTGAGTGTCCTTCAACTCGGCGAACGGGGCGGGTGAATGAAAGTAAGCGTCAGAGGAAACCATCTCTTCCAGGAGTGGATTTGGTGGTGAAGTATCAACGTGATTCGGCTCCAGAACCCGCGGGCAATTGTACAATAGAATCCTGACACCAGGGGTTCTGACATGGCCGACCTTACGACGCTCTTTGCCGGACGTATCCGCTGTCCCAATCCGTTCTGGCTTGCGTCGGGTCCGCCCGCCAACTGCGGCGATCAGGTGATGCGCGCCTTCGACGCCGGCTGGGGAGGCGCGGTGTGGAAGACCATCGGCGAGCCCATCGTAAACGTTACGTCCCGATACTCCTCGGTCGATTGGGACGGCCGGCGCATGATGGGCTTGAACAACATCGAGCTCATTTCCGACCGCCCCATCGAAGTGAATTTTCGTGAAATCTCCGAGGTCAAGAAACGTTATCCGAATCATGCCGTGATCGCGTCCTTGATGGTCGAGTCGCGCCGCGAGGCCTGGCATGAGATCGTCAAACAGGCCGAGGACGCGGGTTCCGACGGGCTCGAGCTAAACTTCGGCTGTCCCCACGGAATGAGTGAACGCGGCATGGGTAGCGCCGTGGGGCAGGTCCCCGAATACGCCGCCATGATCACCGAATGGGTGAAGGAAGCGGCGCGCACGCCGGTCCTCGTAAAGTTGACGCCGAACATTTCCGACATCCGCACGGTGGGCCGCGCGGCGCGAAAGGGAGGCGCGGACGCGCTCACCGCGATCAACACCATCAACTCGATTACCGGTATCGATCTGGACACCTTCACGCCACGCCCGGATGTTGCGGGACGCTCCTCGCACGGCGGCTATTGCGGCCCCGCCGTGAAGCCCATCGCCCTGCACATGGTGCAGCAGCTTACGGCCGATCCTGAGATCGGACTTCCCGTTTCCGGTATCGGCGGAGTATCCGGATGGCGCGACGCCGCCGAATTTCTGCTTCTCGGTTGCCAGAGCGTCCAGGTCTGCACGGCGGCTATGCATTACGGATTTCGCATCGTCGAAGACATGATCGACGGCCTCTCCAATTGGATGGACGAGAAAGGCTTCGCCACCATCGACGCCTTCCGCGGGCTCAGCCTGCCGCGCGTCACCGAATGGAAGCACCTGAATCTGAATCACAAGCTCGTGGCGCGGATTCATTCCGATCTCTGCATCGGCTGCGACCTCTGCTACATCGCCTGCTGGGACGGCGCGCATCAATGCATCCACATCGACGGTATTGAAAAACCGGAGCAATTGGTGGCGCGCAGCCGGTCCACCATTGCCATGACGCCGCTCTCGTCCCGCGAAATCGCCCACGGTATTACGCCGCCGAAGCGCATCCCAAAAGTCGACGAGCACGAGTGCGTGGGTTGCAATCTCTGCTGGCTCGTCTGTCCCGTCGAAGGCTCGATCACCATGGATAAGGTCGACACCGGTCTTCCGTCGCAGTCCTGGGCGGATAGGATGGAGGCCCAATGAAGACTCTGATCGCGAATGGAACCATCGTCACGGCGGAACGGAGCTACCGCGGCGACATCCTGATCGAGGGCGAGAAGATTGCCGATATCGCCGATAGTTTCCCCAAGGAAACGCCGAATCGCGTGATCGACGCAACAGGGATGCTGCTGATGCCCGGCGGCATCGACGTTCACACGCATCTCGACATGCCGTTCGGCGGAACTACATCGAGCGACGATTTCGAAACCGGCACGCGCGCCGCGGCTTTCGGCGGCACAACGACGCTCATCGACTTCGCCATTCAGCCCAAGGGCACGAAGATGCGCGACGCGCTCGACGTCTGGTGGAAGAAGGCCGAGGGGAGAGCCACCATCGATTACGGTCTCCACATGATCGTGACCGATCTTGGCGAAGCGGGTCTCGAAGACATGGACTCCCTGGTGGATGAGGGCGTCGCGAGCTTCAAGCTGTTCATGGCATACCCCGGCGTGCTGATGGTCGACGACGCCACGATTTTCAAAGCCATGCGGCGCACGGCGAAAAACGGCGCGCTCATCTGCATGCACGCCGAGAACGGCGGCGTGATCGACGTCATCGTTCAGCAAGCTCTCGCCGAAGGCAAAACCGCGCCGATTTACCACGCCATGACGCGGCCCACCACCGCGGAGGCCGAAGCCGTCCACCGCGCGATCGCGCTCTCCGAGATGGCCGGCGCGCCCGTTTACATTGTTCATTTATCTTCGGAAGATGCGCTCAATCAAGTCCGCGAGGCCCGCGGCCGCGGCGTGCCCGTGTTCGCCGAAACCTGTCCGCAGTATCTGCTGCTCTCTGTCGAAGAACTGGCGCGGCCGGATTTCGAAGGCGCAAAATACGTCTTCACGCCGCCGCTGCGCGAGAAGCACAACCTGCCGAGGTTGTGGGAGGGGCTGCGGCACGACCATCTGCAAGTGGTTTCCACCGATCATTGCCCCTTCTGTTTTGCCGATCAGAAGGCTCTCGGTAAGAACGATTTCACGAAGATCCCGAATGGCGGACCCGGCGTCGAAAACCGTTTGCAGCTCATCCACCATCACGGCGTCAACGAAGGCCGTATCGGGCTCAATCGCTTCGTGGAACTGGTGTCCACGACGCCCGCGAAGATCTTCGGACTCTACCCGCGCAAGGGAGCGATCGCCGTCGGGAGCGACGCGGATATCGTTGTTTGGGACCCGAACGCCGACCATCTGATTAGCGCTCAAACCCATCACATGCGCGTCGATTACTCGATGTTCGAAGGCTTCCGCGTGAAGGGTAACGCCAAGGTTGTGATCTCTCGCGGCGAAGCGATCGTCGAAAACGGCAGCTTCCACGGCCGCGCCGGCCGCGGGACTTTCCTGCGAAGAGCGGCGCGCGGCGGTGCTTGGCAATGAGCTCGCCGCATGACCCATCGCTCTACAACGAAGATCTTGCGCCGGTTCCGCTAGACCGCCGCACCTGGGGCACTTACAACTACGCGTCGCTGTGGGTTGGAATGTCCGTCTGCATTCCCACCTACATGCTGGCGTCGGGGCTGATTGCGGGTGGCATGAGCTGGTGGCAGGCGATCATGACGATTCTCCTCGGCAACGTCGTCGTGCTTGTCCCCATGCTCCTCAACGCCCACGCCGGCGCGCGTTACGGCATTCCGTTCCCCGTATTCGTCCGCGCTTCGTTCGGCGTGCGCGGCGCGAATGTGCCCGCGCTCTTGCGAGCGTTTGTCGCTTGCGGATGGTTCGGCATCCAGACTTGGATCGGCGGCGGCGCCATCCATTCCATGATGCAAATCCTCTGGCCCGCATGGAAGGATTTCAACGGAGGCGTCTGGATCTGCTTCTTCTCATTCTGGGCGCTCAACATGGCCGTGATATGGAAGGGCATCGAGACCATCAAGGTTCTCGAAGGAATCGCCGCGCCCTTCATGATTGGCGTCGGCCTGCTGCTGCTATGGTGGGTGACGTCGAAAGCGGGCGGCTTCGGCCCGGTCCTCAGCACGCCGGGCAAGTTCAAGACGACGGCCGAGTTCATGAAATTCTTCATTCCGTCGCTAACGGGCATGGTCGGTTTCTGGGCCACGGTGGCGCTCAACATTCCGGACTTCACTCGTTACGCGAAGTCGCAGAAGGAGCAAATGCTGGGTCAGGCGCTGGGGCTTCCCGCCTCCATGACGCTCTACGCGTTTATCGGCGTCGCCGTCACGTCCGCATCGGTTGTCCTGTTCGGTGAAGCGGTCTGGGACCCCGTGGCGCTCCTCGGCCGCTTCAATCAGCCCGTTGTCGCCTTCATCGCGCTGATCGCCCTGCTGATCGCGACCCTCAATACGAACGTGGCGGCAAACGTCGTGTCTCCCTCGAACGATTTCTCGAACTTGAACCCACGCTTGATTTCGTTTCGCACGGGCGGATTGATCACGGGCATCGCCGGCGTCGCACTGATGCCGTGGAAGCTGCTCGGCGATTACAGCGCGTACATCTTCGGCTGGCTCGTCGGCTACTCGGGCCTGCTCGGCCCCATCGCGGGCGTGATGATCTTCGATTATTTTCTGCTGAGGAGACGCGACCTGAACGTGGCGGATCTGTACCGCCGCGGAGGCGTCTACGAATACTCGGCCGGCGTCAACTATCGCGCGATGTTTGCCCTGGCCGCGGGCGTCGTCGTGGCGCTCGTGGGTCTCGCGGTCCCTGCGCTCCGCTTCCTTTACGACTACGCCTGGTTTGTGGGATTCTTCGTTTCAGGCGCATTCTATCTGGCGCTGATGTGGACGGCGGTGAAGCCGGCGAATCTCACCGTAGGAGAAAATGCATGACAGCGACTGACACTGAAATCCGAACTCTCAAGTTCTTCGTGAACGGAGAATGGCGCGACGGCGGCGCGGACCTGCACCCCGTCACCAACCCATCGACTGGCGAAGTCATTGCGCGCGTTCCGTACGCGAACGACGACGAAATCGACTGCGTCGCCGTGGCCGCGCACTCCGCGTTTCTCAAATGGCGCGAAGTGCCCGTGGTCGACCGCGTACAGGTGCTCTACCGCTACAAGGATCTGCTCGAGAAGAATCTGGAACAGGTCGCCCGCATTCTAACCACGGAGAACGGCAAGACGCTCGACGACTCGAAGGGATCCGTCCGCCGCGCGATACAAATGGTGGAAGTCGCCTGCGGCATGCCCAGTCTCATGATGGGGCAGTCGCTTGAGAACGTCTCGAAGGGCATCGACTGCCACTCGATCCGCCAGCCCCTCGGCGTCTGCGCGGGCATCTCGCCTTTTAATTTCCCGGCCATGGTGCCGATGTGGATGTACCCGTTCGCCATCGCCTGCGGCAATAGCTTCATTTTGAAGCCGTCGGAAAAGGTGCCGCTCACACCCACGCGCACCGCGGAGCTGTTACAGGAAGCCGGCCTCCCGGACGGCGTCTACAACCTCGTGCACGGCGGCAAGACGGCGGTCGACGCTCTTATCCGCCATCCGCTCGTGCGTGCGATTTCGTTCGTCGGTTCGACGCCGGTGGCGAAATACGTTTACGAAACCTCCGCCGCGCACGGTAAGCGCGTGCAGGCGCTGGGCGGGGCGAAGAACCACCTGGTCGTGATGCCGGACGCGAATCCGGGAAAAGCCGTGGAAGCGATCATGAGCTCGGCGTTCGGCGCGGCGGGCGAGCGATGTCTCGCGGGCAGCGTATTAGTGGCGGTCGGCGATTCGTCGCCCGTGCTCGATCTATTGCTCGAGAAGACCCGGAGCCTTCGCGTCGGCGACGGGCTCGCGGCAGGATCCGAGATGGGGCCGCTGGTCTCCGCCCAGCATCGAAAGAAGGTGGTGGGATATATCGAGAAGGGCGTCGCCGAAGGGGCCGAGCCTCTTTGCGACGGTCGCACCCACGGCGCGGAGGGCGATGACGGGTTCTTCATCGGCCCGACGATTTTCGACCACGTGCGGCCCGGGATGACGATTGCACGGGAAGAAATCTTCGGCCCCGTGCTGTCGATCATTCGCGTCAAGGATCTGGATGAAGCGATCGCCCTCGTGAACGGCTCGCCGTTTGGAAACACGACGTCGATCTACACGGGCGATGGCAAGACGGCGCGGGAATATGCGGCGCGGATCGAAGTCGGGATGGTCGGAGTCAACATGGGCGTGGCGGCTCCCATGGCGTTCTTCCCGTTCTCGGGCTGGAAGCAGTCCTTCTTCGGCGACTTGCACGCGCACGGACGCGATGCCGTCGCTTTCTACACCGAACAGAAGGTCATCATGACGCGGTGGTTTTAGACATGCGGTGCGGAAATCTCATCCTCGCTCTGTGCCTCATGGCGGCGCCGCACCCGGCGCTTGCGCAGGCGAAGCATCCGGTCACCGGACGCGAGATCGCGGGCGTCATGGGCATGGGCGGAGCGGATTGGCTCGTAAGGCCTGAGCGTGAGATGGAGGAATCTCCCGATAAGGCGCTCGATGCTCTCGCGATCGCGAAAGGGTCGACGGTTGCCGACATCGGCGCGGGCGTCGGATATTTTACCTGGCGGCTCGCGGAGCGCGTCGGCTCGTCCGGGAAGGTGTACGCAAACGACATCCAGCCGCGCATGCTCGAAAAGTTGAAGCTGAACATCGCGGCGCGCGGGTGGAACAATGTGGAAACGGTTCTCGGCACGGAGGACGATCCGAAACTGCCCGCGGGCCGGATCGATCTGATCTTACTGGTCGACGTCTACCACGAGTTCTCCCAGCCCCAGCGGATGCTCGCGCGGATGCGCGACTCCCTCAAGCCGGAGGGGCGTCTGGTGCTGCTCGAGTACAGAAAGGAAGATCCCAGCGTCCCGATTCGCTTCGAGCACAAGATGACCGTCGCGGAGGTTCGGGCGGAGATTGAACCCGAGGGCTTCCGCTTTGAGAAGAATCTCGACGCGCTGCCCCGCCAGCACATTCTGGTGTTTCGCAGGCGCTGAAAAGAGCTTGTGCCCGCCGGCACGCTGGATGCCGTGTTGTTCGAACACGTCGTACAGCGGGGCCGCGGTATAAACTATAAAGGTGAAACTGAACGACCGCTACACGGCTGAGCGAGGCTCCGTCTACCTCACGGGCATCCAAGCCTTGGTGCGCCTGCCGATGGACCAGATGCGGCGCGACCGGCGAGCGGGGCTCAACACGGCGTCGTTCATTTCAGGCTATGAGGGCTCGCCGCTTGGAGGCTACGACCTCGCGCTGAATCGCGTCCGCGGGCTGCTCGACGAACACCGGATCCACTTCGTTCCCGGAGTCAACGAGGATCTCGCCGCCACATCCGTGATGGGCAGCCAGATCGTCCACGTACTCGGCGAATCGAAGTACGACGGCGTGCTCGGCATCTGGTACGGAAAAGGTCCTGGCGTCGACCGCTCGGGCGACATCTTCCGCCATGCGAACCTGGCGGGTACGGGACCGAATTGCGCGGCGCTCGCGCTCGGCGGCGACGACCACATTTCGAAAAGCTCGACCATCCCTCATCAAAGCGACTTTAGCTTCTACAACGTCGGCATGCCGACGTTCTATCCGGGAAACATTCAGGAGATCCTCGACCAGGGGCAATTGGCGATCGCCCTATCGCGATGGTCCGGCGCATGGTGCGCGATGAAGATGGTGACCAATGTTTGCGACGGCGGCGGTAGCGCCAACGTGGACCCGGAACGCCTCTCGATCACGCTTCCGGAGGGTTACGAGAAGCACCACGATGCACGGCTGATAGTCCCCTTCACGCTGGCGCTCGAGTACGAGGTGAATGTGCGCCGGCTCGAAGCCGCGCGCGAGTTCGCGCGTCTGAACCGCGTCAACGCGTGGTTCGGCGCGAAGGATGCATGGCTTGGTGTCGCCACCGCCGGAAAGCCCTACTACGACCTGATGCAGGCGCTGCGCGATCTTGGAATCCGTCCGGAGGATCTCGACGAACTGGGCATCCGGATTGCGAAGTATGCGATGACGTTCCCCGTCGAGCCCGAGTTTAGCCGCGAGTTTTCGGCGGGTCTCGAAACGCTGTTCGTGGTGGAGGAGAAGCGCAGCTTTCTCGAACTCCAGCTTCGCGACGCGCTTTACAACATGCCGTCGCGGCCCATCATCATCGGCAAGCGGGACGCCTCCGGCGCGCCGTTGCTTCCCCCGGTGATGGAACTCGATCCCGAACCGATTGCGAAGGTTTTGGCGGAACTGCTGAGGACGCGCCACCGCCGGCCTTCCATTGAAGCGCGCCTTCGGCTGATCGAGGAGATCCAGTCCCGAGGGAAACGGAACGCCGCGCCGCGCCCGCCGAATTTCTGCTCGGGCTGTCCCCACAACCGGTCGACCATCGTTTTGGAAGGCCAGGCCGCGGGCGGCGGCATCGGCTGCCACGCGATGGCGGCGAACCTTGCGCACACCGGCCGCGGCTATGTGTTCCTGACGCAGATGGGGGGCGAGGGCGCTCCTTGGATCGGCATGGCGCCGTTTGTCGAACGCACCCACATGTTCCAGAACATCGGCGATGGAACGTACTTCCATTCGGGCGCGATGGCCGTGACGGCGGCCGTGGCATCGGGCGTGAACATTACCTACAGAATTCTGTACAACGCCGCGGTCGCGATGACGGGAGGCCAGCAGGCCTCGGGCGCGCTGCCCATTCCGGATCTCACGCGGAAGCTCGAGGCGGAAGGCGTAAAGCGCACGGTCGTCGTGACCGACGACGTACCCAAATATAAAGGCATTGCGCTCGCGGCGAACGCCGGCGTCCGCGACCGCGACGAGTTGCCGGAAACGATGCGCGACCTGGAGAAGATCGCGGGCGTCACGGTAATCGTGTACGACCAGCAGTGCGCCGCCGAGAAGCGCAGGGAGCGCGCCCGCGGCATTCAGGAAGAGCCCACGCTTCGCGTCGTGATCAACGAAGAGGTCTGTGAAGGTTGCGGCGATTGCGTCCGGCAGTCGAACTGCATGAGCCTGTACCCCGTGCAGACGGAATTCGGCCCGAAGACGCGCATTCATCAGTCGTCGTGCAATAAGGACTACTCGTGCGTCCTCGGCGATTGCCCTTCGTTCGTGACCGTGAATCTGAAGCCGGGTACCGGACTTCGCAGGCGCGAGGCGCCGCTGCTGCCTGCGGCGGAAGTGCCCGATCCGCGGGAGATCGTGGCCATCGGCGAGACCTATGCGATCGTGTCGCCGGGCATTGGCGGGACGGGGGTGCTCACGATCAACGCTCTGCTTGCGACGGCGGCTTCGATCGACGGCCTGTCGGTCCTGACTCTCGATCAAACAGGCCTTGCGCAGAAAGGCGGCGCGGTGCTTTCGAGCATCGTGCTCAGCCGAAGGCCGGTGGATGCGCCGGCGAAAGTAGGCTACGGCAACGCCGATCTGATCCTGGGGTTCGATCTTTTAGGCGCGGCTGGCGCGGACACCCTGAAGGCGGCGCACCCTTCGCGCACCGTGGCCGTCGTCAACACCGCCGAAATACCCACGGGCGAAACGATTCGCGGCAAGCTACAAGTAATCGGACCGGGCCGGCAGGTTGACCTGGTCAATGAAAATACCCGGCCGGGACGAAACGTATTTGTGGACGCGACACGACTTGCCGAGGGGCTGTTCGCCAATCACCTCGCGACGAACGTCTTTCTGATGGGCGTCGCCTGGCAGGCCGGTCTCATCCCGATCGCGTCCGCGGCCATTGAAGAGGCCATCCGCCTGAACAAGGTGGATGCGGAGCGGAATGTCCAGGCGTTTCTGTGGGGCCGCAAGTATTATCACGACGCGGCGTCGGTCGAGGCGCTGGTTGCGCCTCCGAAGGCGAAGCCGGACCAGGCGGACACCGTGGAGCGCCGGACGGCGGAGCTGAAACTCTACCAGGACGAACGATACGCCGGCGAGTACCGGTCGTTCGTTCGCGGCGTGGCGGCCCGCGCGCCGAAGTTGGCGGAACCGGTGGCGCACAACTTGTACAAGCTGATGGCGTACAAGGATGAGTACGAAGTGGCGCGGCTTCTGACCAAGCGGGCGATCACGGAGCGGATCGCGGGCATGTGGGAGCAGGTGGAATCGATCGGGTACAATCTGCATCCGCCGATCCTGCGGGCGCTTGGGTGGAAAAAGAAATTGAAGCTTGGGCAGTGGTTCGGCGGTCCGCTACGCTTGCTAGCGGCGATGAAGGGGCTTCGCGGGACGCCGTTCGACGTTTTCGGCTACGCTGAAATCCGGCGCGAGGAGCGGGCGCTAGTTGGGTGGTATCGGAGATTGGTCGAGCGGCTCATCAATGAAATCAATCCCGAGAACGAGCTGCTGGCGATGGAGATTGCTTCGTTGCCGGGTGAGATTCGCGGGTACGAGAACGTCAAGATGTTGAATATCGCGAAGGTGAAAGCTCTCGCCGAGGAGAAATTGGCAGCGCTTCGTGGGGCTAGCGTTCAAGCGCTATAACGCAGGCGTGGACTGGGCCACTCCAGTGTGGACGTTTTTACGGCGTTCACTGTCCCATCATAAACGGAAAAACCCGGCGGGTCGACAACCCGCCGGGCTCAAAGGAGAAACGAACTGACTAGCTTTGCAGACTTACTCGGAAACCTGAACGAAACTTCCCACAAACGAACTCCGCTTGTCCGGGCTGCTCCACGTGCTTCCAAGGCCTTGGCCCTTGAAGCTGTGCGCAAGCGCAACCACCGGCATCGCATGATCGACATTCGTCAACGGCTTGTACCACACTTCCTCGTTCGCACAGATGTGGTCCAGCCCGTTTATCGCGCGCGTCTGGATCTTCGCCAGCTCGCCCGCGGTCAACGTCGCTTTCATGCTATGCATGTCGTTGTTTTCAAAAACCAGATCGACCGGACGGTAGTCCACGCGGACTACATCCTGGAACAGGTCGCCGCCCATGCGTTTCACGAAACTGTTCAGCGCCAACCGTTGAACCGGCGTCGCCTTCTCGTCGATAATCAGCACCGATTTCACCGGGTAGGCCGTCGTGTAAACGTCGCCAAGCGTCGATTTCGCCCGAACCACGCCCACAACCGAAAGCCCCGATATGTCCACGCCCTGCCACGAGCCCTTCTTCACTTTCCAACCCATTACCGCCAGTTCTCCCATCAGGTAGACTTCGGAATTGGCAAAACAGGGGCCAGTGTAGATGTCGGCGTTGCGCGCTTCGACGTAGTCGCCGTAAATAGTGGAAGCGGTGGGAATCCCGGCCGCAAAGGCCAGACTCGCTACCAGTAGAAATCCAAGAACAAACTTCATCCGTTGTACCTCGCTAATTAGATATTATACACCATCCCTACAACGCCTGATAGCAATTTCTCGCCGGATTACACTCGTAGTCGTCCGCGAGTTTGCCATCGGGTCCAAGACAGTTGTGCGTATGCTGGCACCAGAAGGCTCTATCGTTGCCGTGTGGAACCGTCGGGTCCCACTCGGCTTCGATAAACAAACCCTTCCAGCGCAGCATCTGGCACCGGTCCTCGTCAATGTTGGCGAGACCGGGACGTTCGCCAGCCACCGCTATGCCCTTCCGCTTGCCGCCGCGAGCAATGCCCGCTTCACCGCCACCCGAGCCAGTTGGACCTTGTAAGCGTTCTGGCTGAGCGGAGTCGCGCTCGCAAGCGCCGCCTTCCCGGCTTCCTCGGCTACCGATTCCGTGATCGACTTTCCGGCCAGCAACTGTTCCGCCTGCGACGCCGCCCATGGCGTGGGCGCCACGTGCCCGAGCACAACGCGCGCGCTCGCGACCGTGCTGCCCTTCATCTTCAGGGCCACCGACGCGCTCACCAGCGGCCAGTCGAGCGCCTCCTTCTGGCGAAGCTCGTACGTCGCGTTCTTCGTAGCCTCGCGCGGAATCAGAATTTCCGTCAACAGCTCGTTCGGAAGCAACGCAATCTCGCGCGAATTCTCGTTCTGCGGGGTGACGAAGAACTTATCCGCCGCCACTTCGCGCGAACCCGACGCGGACACCAGCTTCACCTTCGCGCCCAGCGAAATCAGCGCCGGACCCAGGCTCGACGCACTCACAAAGTACGCCGGACCGCTATTGCCCAGAATTGCGTGATACCGGTTCTCGCCGCCCGGGATCAGCGACTTCCCATCCTTCGTGCCGAGCAACCCGAAGCCGTTCCGGTAATACCAGCAGCGGGGCCGCTGGCACAGATCGCCGCCCACCGTCCCCATGTTCCGGATCTGCGGGCTTGACACGCCCCGCGCCGCGGCCACAAGCGAGGGATAGTTCTTCCGGACTTCCGCGTTCTCCATCAATTCGTCGAGCGTTACGGCGGCGCCAATGCGGAATCCCGCTTTACCCGCCGAAATACCGCCGAGCTCCTTGATGCCCTTCACGTTCACGAGCTTCGACGGCGTGGCCAGACGCTCCTTCATCAGAGTCAACTGATCCGTGCCGCCCGCCAGAACGTCCACCTCGCCCCACTTGTTTTGAAGCAGCGCGGCGGCTTCCTTCACCGTCGTCGGACTTGCGTATTCAAAGGCTTGCATTTAGGCATTCCTCCCTTCGAGAGCCGCCAGTACGCGGTCCGGAGTCAACGGTATTCGCGGCACGCGCACGCCGATGGCGTTCGCGACCGCGTTCGCGATCGCCGCCGGAATGGCGATAGCGGAAGGCTCGCCCAGTCCGACGATCCCGCGCTTGTCGTGCTCGGGCGAGATATCCATGTACGCGACAATCTCCCCGATGTCTCCAATCCCCGACAGCTTGTAGAACTCCATGTCCGCGTTCAGCACCCGCCCCGTCACCGCATCGAGGATTCGCTCCTCGGTGAGCGCCGAGCAGATACCCATGATGACGCCGCCGTGGATCTGGCTCTCGGCCAGCTTCGGATTCACCACAAGGCCGCAATCGTTGACGGCCACGAACTTCTTCATCTTGACGATGCCGGTTTCCGTGTCCACTTCGACGTCGGCCATGTTGATGCCGCCCACTCCCTGCGCATTCAACCCGCCCGGGTTCTTCTGGTCGTTCTGGCCCATCTCGGAAATGACCTTCACGCCAAGCTTCTGGCAGGCCGCCTTCCACGTCAGCGCCTTGTCCGGCTGGCCCTTAACCTGAATGCGGCCATCCACCGCTTCCAGTTCCTCCTGCTTCGCGCCGAGCGACGCCGCCACCGCCTCGTAGAGCTTCTCAAGAGCGTTGATGGTCGCCTTCCGCGTTGAAGAGGAAACGCCGCCGACCGTCGTCGATCCGCCCGACGGTCCCGAAGGCGGCAGGCTGTTGTCGCCGATCTTCAGGTTAATCGCGCTCATCGGCAATCCCAGCGTTTCGGCCGCAACCTGCGTGATGATGGTGCGGGTGCCCGTGCCGAGGTCCTGGCTGCAAAGCTCGATATCGATCGCGCCATCCGGGTGAATGACCGCGCGGCACTGGCTGTTATGACCGCCGCCGCCCCACGTCGCGATCGCCAAGCCCAGACCGCGTTTGATCGGGCCCGTGCCCGAATCGCCGCGCTGATGCCACTTCTTGCCCCAGTCCATCAATTCCGACGCCTTTTTCAACTGCGAGCGGTAGACTTCGGGACGCGCCGTGAAATCGGCGTTCTTCGCGAACAACTCGACCGGATCCATCTTCAGCTTCGCCGCCAGATCTTCGAGCGCGCAGCACGTCAAATAGGTCGCCTGCTGATGGTTCGGAGCTCGCCAGGCGCGAACGCCGCCAGTGTTGGTCGAGATCGCGCTGTGGTTCTTCTTTTGATTGGGGATGTTGATGAACACGTACGGCAGGGGCGGGCTTCCACCGCCGCCGAAGCCGCCCGTCGCCCAGGAATCCGACTGCCATCCCGTTAGCGTGCCGTCCTTTTTCGCCGAAACTTTGATCTTCGCGAAGGCCGAGGGACGCACGCCCGCGATCGTGAGCTCGGTCCGACGGTCAAGCAGCATCTTCACCGGTTTTCCGCCGCTCGCTTTCGAAAGGTGCGCGGACTCGACTCCCCACAAATCAGCGGCGAACTTACTTCCGAACCCGCCGCCAATGTAGTCCATCTTCACGTGAACGTCGGTCGCCGGAAGCTGCAAGCTCTTCGCCAGATCGCCGCCCACGCCCGTCACGTTCTGCGTCGAGGGCCGGTAATTGATTTCCTTTCCCTTCCACTCGATCACCTGTCCGTGCGGCTCCAGGCAGCAGTGCGTGATCACCGGGATCCCGTAGTTGCCCTCGTGCGTCACGTCGGCTTCCTGGAATGCCTTCTCCAAATCGCCGGTGACGGTTTCGCCCGCCGCCTTCGCGCGCGTGCCGGCCTTCGAAATGTCATCTTCCTTAACAAGGTGCGGCAGCACTTCGTAGCCGACCTTGATCTTGCGCACCGCGTCGCGCGCGATGTCCTCGGAGGTCGCCGCTACCGACGCCAGTTCCGCGCCGGCCCACTGAATCTCCGTGCCGGGCTTCGCAATAATGCGGACCGCGGTCACGCCGGGCAGCTTTTCCGCTTCGCTAATGTCGATGCTCGTCACTCGCGCGTGGGCGTGCGGACAGGTGAGAAACTCGCCGAACAGCATGCCGGGAGCGTTGAAGTCGGATGCATACTTGGCGCGGCCCGTCGACTTCGCGAGGCCATCCAGCCGTTCGAGCCGCTTGCCCATCAGGCGGCGCTTTTCCATCGGGGGCCAGCTATAGTTAGGCATTCTTCCCTCCCTTCATTTCCTTTGCCGCTTCGAGGACGGCTTGCCGGACGCCGACGTAGGTGCCGCAGCGGCAGAGGTTGCCGCCCAAACCTTTCTCCACCTGTTCGAAGGTGGGATTCGGATTGCGGTCGAGGAAGCCCTTCGCCGCCATCACGAAGCCCGGCGTGCAATACCCGCACTGTTGAGCGTCGTTGTGTACGAACGCCACCGAAACCGGATGCGGCTTGTTCCCCGATCCGATGCCTTCGATGGTCTGAATGTCTTTGCCTTGCGCATCGATCGCGAGGACCGAGCAGGCGTAGACGACTTTTCCCGACATGATGACCGTGCATGCGCCGCAGGTCGCCCGGTCGCATACCTTCTTCGCGCCCGTCATATCGAGATGGTTTCGCAGTGCGTCCACCAGGGTCACGCGCGGCTCCACGGTCAGGTTTGTGCTTTTGCCGTTGATCCGCAGCGTAATCGGGACCGCGGCGGGTCCGGAGAAACCGCCGGGCGGTGGCGCCGCTTGCGCTTCGTTTTCAAGAATGCCGGCGCCTAGCGCACCGCTGCCGACGCCGATTCCTTGCATGAATCCGCGCCGGGAGAGGCCGCTTTGCCCAGTCTTTGGAACGTCAGGGTCTTTCCGTGAACTCACCAGACACCTTCCTTTCGTGCCCATCGCAACAGGAACTATTGAGGTTGTAAAACAGGATTACTATATCACAAAAATAACGGTCAATAGCAAGCAAAATCGCGGGGGCGATTCCGGGTGGCGAATCCAGGCGGTCAAAACGCGCGCTACGCGAGGCTATGGTATCTTGCTCACCGGGACGTTCCGATGGCCAAGCCGGCGACCTCGACCCACAGAAGCGCGGCAGTTCAGTACCTTGCGTATATTGTGCTGCCAGTGGTGGTGCTCCTCGCTCTGGGTACTCGAGTTCTCTGGCAGCAGCAACAGTTGATTGGCGCGATGACCCTTGACGCATTGCGCGCCGAGGCCGAGGCTCTGGTTCCTCGGGTCGAGTCCACGGTACGCCGCGAGGCCGAGGCCTGCTTGCGTGCTCCCGAGGTCTCGGCGCTGGCCACGGCGTTATCGAATCCAACCGATATCAGGCGAACCCGCCTTCTGTTCGAGAAAATCCGCGAACGGCGACCGTTCGCCCGGCACTACTTCATTGTTAGGGATGGAGCCGTACGTTACCCGTTGGTTCACGGCGTGGCGCCCCGCTTCACCCAGGAGACCGCAATGTCCCAATCCGAGATCCTCGAAATACGCGATCAGGCCGTCGAGAAAGCTCTCGCGGGATACCATCGGGCGTTCGATCTGGCTTCGTCGGAGTCCGCGAGGGCCCTGGCAGCCGCTCGAATCGCACGATGCCTCGCGAAACTGGGGCGCGACAGCGAAGCAAAGAGAGCGTGGCGCGATATTGCCGCCAGGCACCCGGACCAATGCGACCCCGCGGGCCGCCCCTTCGGTCTCCTTGCCGCTCTCGAACTTCCCGAAATGCAGGCGGATGCCTTCAAGGATCTGACAACCGGCCGTTGGGAAATCGGCGCGGAGCAATTGGACTACTTCGTGTCGCGCCTGAATCAGCCGCATCGCGGCACGCACTTCGTCGAACATCTTCAGCTCGCCGCCGCTTTCGAGAGCGCCTTCCACCGCGAAGCTTCCGCGCGGCCCGGCGAGGTGTATCCGTATGCTTTTCGCGCCAATGAACGGGCATGGCAAGCGTTCTATTCGCTCGCTGGCAGCGGACCCTCCGAGATCATCCTCGCAGTCGTCGCCGATCCAGTGTGGATTGCCGGCCAGGTGCCTGCGGGATTTCAGTTCGTCCCGGCCGGAGCCGCGCCGGACGCTCGGACCCGGGTGAAGTTCCAAACGCTGTTCCCGCACTGGGAACTTTCGCTTACCCCGGCGGTATCGCGCGAATGGGAAGCCTCGACGCGGGCGAGGGCTGCCGGAGCCGCTGTTGCCGCCTGCCTGATTGGCTTCGTGCTGCTGGGCGGTGTAATGCTTATCCTGCGGGACTCCTGGCGCGAAACGGCGCTCAACAGACTTCACAGCGAGTACGTGAGCGGCGTCTCTCACGACCTCAAGACTCCGCTCACCCTGGTCCGGCTCTACGCGGAGACCCTGATGAACGGCGATGGTTTCACCGCGCGCGAGCGCCGTTCTTACCTCCGGATCATCGTGGAAGAAGGGGAGCGTTTGACGCGTATCGTCGACAAGGTCCTCTTCTTCTCCGGCCTGGAAGAGAAGCGGCGCCGATTCGACTTTCGCCCGGGAGATCTTGTCGCTCTGGCCGCACGCACCGTCAACGCGTATCGTGAACACCTGGAGCGCCAAGGCTTCCAGGTGGACGTGGAACTGCCTGACGAACCGTTAGCCATTCGCGCCGATCCGGAGGCGATGACGCAAGCGATCCTCAACTTGCTTGACAATGCGGTCAAATATTCGGGCGACTCCAAATGGATCGGAATCCGGCTGCGTTCCAGGGGGCAGTTGGCGGTTTTCGAAGTACGCGACCGAGGGATCGGAATTGCCGCCGAAGACCGCGAGAAACTTTTCGGGAAGTTCTACCGGGCAGCCAACGCGAGCGCTCTCGGAGGTCATGGCTTAGGGTTGTATCTGGTCCGCGAAATCGCCTCTGCCCATGGGGGCTCGGTCGAAGTAGAAAGCGCTTTGGGAGATGGCAGTTGCTTCCGCCTGGTAATTCCCAAGTCAAGCGAGGTTCAAGCTTCAGATTAAAGGCGGTATGCCGAAAATTCTGATTGTGGAAGATAACGAGCGGATGGCGAGCGGTCTCGAGATCAATCTCCGGGCCGCCGGTCATGAAGTTGTGAAAACCACCCGTGCGGATCGCGCCGTTGCGACCGCGCTTCAGCATCGGCCGGACCTCATTCTCCTCGACATCATGCTCCAGCGCGACTCGGACGGCCTCGACGTGTGCCGGGATCTTCGCCGTCAGGCGATCGGGGCGGCCATTATCCTCTTGACCGCGCGCTCGACCGAGACCGACAAGGTTCTCGGTCTCGAATCCGGAGCGGACGACTATGTTACGAAGCCGTTCAGCCTGCCGGAGTTGATGGCTCGCGTCAGGGCCAACCTGCGCAGGGGCGAAGGTTCGGATCCCGTCACCTATAGCTTCGGCGGCGTGGAAGTGGATTTCCAGAAACTCCGCGCCGTGCGAGACGGCCGGCCTCTGAGTCTGACCACGAAAGAGTTTCAGTTACTGCGAATGCTCATTAGGCTTCGCGGCCGGACCGTAAGCCGCGAGCGCCTGCTCCGTGAAGTGTGGGGCTTCGAGCATGGGGCGGAGACGCGGACTGTCGACACCCACATACTGAATCTGCGGCGAAAAGTAGAGCGGGATTGCGGAAGTCCGGAGTATATACTGACGGTTCATGGCGACGGGTACCTGTTCGCGGGGTAAGTCTTGACACCTCTTGACAAGAGGTAACATCTATTTGCACTAGCGCCGGGAAGGAGACTTTACAGTTGGTTCATGACCAATTGTAACCTCCGAAAGAATCTTGCGCAGGCGCTATCTGCCGCGTTTCAACTCACTGGTTCGCCACGGTGGTAACACACACAAGTGGCTTCCACCCCCCCCTTAACCCCTGGCTCATGGCGCAACGTTTCCAACTGCAAACAAACAACGGTCACCAACTATCCACTAGTGTCGACAATCAGGAGAAAGCGATGAAAATGAAACCGATGAAAACAAGTAATAAGACGAAGCTGTTCTCGTTGAACAAGTTAGCGGTCCTCGTGTTTACTCTTGTACCTCTTTCACTGGCCGGGACCTTTTCGGACGGGTTTGAAGGTTCTGTCGTCGACCCATTCTGGACGCTCGAAGGCGGCGGAACCGATGCGCTGACAACAGCCCACGCTCACTCTGGCACGCAGTCTTTGACCACTTCCACTCTCAGGTGGGCAACAACGAATTCGTTCGGGCCGTCCTATGGTACGGCAAGCGTCTGGGTATACGCATCGGATACCACGTCGACGTTTCAACTTCAATTATTTAACAGCGGCGGTACGACGCTTTTCGCGATCATGATGAACTATGGCGGCTTCGACTTCTTCGACGGCAATTTCTATACCTATGCTCCTTCGACGGGTTGGTCAGGCAGTACAGGGTACGGATTGTCAAACCCGGGCCCTGGTTGGTTTCAACTTTCCATCGATGCCAATCCCGTCGCTACTATCATGAAGATCAACGGGAACACAGTTCAGACGTATGAGGCGGCCCCGTTCTATGCAGTCCAGATGGGAACACATCTGGGCACTGGCTATTTCGACGATTTCAGCATCACGACTGAAGACGTCCCCGAGCCTTCCGCCTGCGCTCTGTTCTGTGGCGGTCTGCTATGCCTGCTCGCTTGGCGCCGCACGCGCAACCTAGCCGAAGGTCGTCGCGGGCGGTAAGGGCTGAAGCGTACAACGGACCACGCCCACGGGCACCGAAGTGCCATGGGCGACAATGACACTACATGCAATGGCGGCTATTTTCGCTAATCGCCTGCGTCCCTTGGGCGGTCTGCGCGCAGCCTGATGCTGCGCGCCGGCTTCAGGAGGGAATCGATCTCGCGGAAAGCCGGGGAGACTGCCGCTCCGCGATCCCGGTCTTTGAGGACGTCGCGAAACAACGCAACCGCGATCTCGCTGCCCGTGGGTTGCTCTACGCGGGCCGGTGCTACGAGTTGCTTGGCAGCGTCAAAGCTGCCGCTGTCTACCGTCAAGTCGCCGCGAAATTTCGCGACCGGGGCGAGTACGCGTCCGAGGCCGAGTCAAGGCTTTCAGCGCTCGGAGCGTCTCCTTTATCCGGGAGAACGGGTGCGGCAACCCTGGCATCGCGCGTTCTAAAACTGATTCCCGTCGGAAAAGTGCCGTATCGGGCCGTGATGGCGGCATCTGGCGGCGAAGTGTACGTCAGTAATGCCGGCGACGACTCCATCACCGTAATCGACACAACTACAGACTTGGCCGTAGCCAATCTCCCGGTCCGCCATCCCGGTGCCGTGACCGCCTCGGCCGATGGAAGAACAGTCTACGCCGGCAGTTACCCGGAGCACTCCCTCTCCATCATCGATACCCGAACCAAGGCAGTTAGGACGGTAGATCCGGGCGGTCCGGTCCGCGACATCGCGCCAACAACCGATGGCAGCAGCGTTTACATCTCGTTGGGTCACTCCGGCCTCCGCAAGCTCGATGTTGCCAGCGGAACCATTAGCGAAGTCGCGACTCCCCCCTGCCCCACGCATCTTGCGATCCCTCCCATGGGACAAGTCTTGTGGATCGGATACCAATGCGGCGGTCCTGGTGGACGTCCGGGGCATGACGTTATCGGAAAGTTCGATACCGCATCCGGCGCCCTCGTGAACACGATCACGGGCTTGGCCAACGTAGCCGGTGTCATGAGCATCTCGCCGGACGGCTCGACAATGTGGGCGCAAGGTCAGGACGCCTGCACTCACCCGAAATATGACCACATCGGATGTCCGCCTGGGGCAAAGGCGGTTATCCACGCCATTGATCTCAGAAATGAGACCGTCATCAGGACACTTGGGTTTGGCGGCTCCGTCGGCTACACGACGTTCCTGCCCCGCACCCGCTTGGCCGCGGTTGGAACGGGCGACCAGTTATTGTTTTTCGATTCACGTACTCTGAAGCCCGCTGGATCCATGCCGATCCCGACGATCGGGGGCCTCGCGTACACTTCAGACGGCCTGCGCGCGTATGCGCCGTTGCGGGAACAGGGAGCAGTCGCCGTCCTGGAGATGTTTCTCACGGCGGTCGTGAGAGTTGCGTCTCACGAGTCTATTGTCCAACGCGCCGGTTCGCTGATCAGGTTAGTGTTGGATAGCACCATCAACGTAAGGGACGTCGATCCGGCGTCGATTCGCTTTGCAGGAGCGCCGGCGGTCCCCCCGTCCTTCGGAAAGCCGCTGGTTTCTATCGGAAATTTTGTGACAGTGGGCGAACCGGATCTGGCCTTTTACGTTCGCGCGGACGCTCTGAGCATCCGTCCGGGCACCCGCGAAGTACTCTTCCAGGCCCAGACTCGCGGCGGATTCCCCATTCGAGCCTTGGTTCCCGTCAACATGGCCCCCTGAAACGCCTCGCACCGATTGCAGAAGTTCGCGCGTCCAATACCGCTCATCTCACCTCCGTGGTTCCGCGCCCGTCGCGCTCCTTAACTTAATTGGGACTATAGTTCCGGTAGGCTCGTCGAGCATTTCGACGGCGTGCGCGACACGCTGGCCGGACCCATGCTGGCGCGCGCCTGCTTCGAGCTGCAGCATGCAGCCCGGATTCGCCGTCACAATCACGCGCGCTTTGCTGGCATTGACGTTCGCCATCTTGCTTTCGAGAACGTCCATCGCCATTTCGTTCTGAAGGACATTGTAAATGCCAGCGCTGCCGCAACAGATCGGCAAGCGGCTCTCCTTGAATTGAAGTCCGGGAATCGCGGCGAGGCAGGACCACTTCACATCCATTCTTTTTGCAGCACGCGCACCGTGGCTTCGTTGAGCCGGGCGAATGAAACGTTTGCGATGAAGCCGGCCATCATGGCGACGCGGTAACGCTGCTCGCCCTCCGCCGGAAAGGTCTGCCCGGTCTTGTTGAAGAGGAACCGGGGTGCGGCCGGAGGCGTCAGAGCTTCGAGCGCGCCAAGCCGGCGGGGTTGTTATTCTGTTCGGCGCAGGCCACCTCGCAGCAGCGGCAACCGATGCACTTCGTCATGTCGAAGTGGAAGCGTATTGTTCGCCGGGCGCAAGAGGAGCGTCCGGAATGCGTCCGGCCGGGACAGTCGCTGGTGCGCGGCAGGCTGCGGGGCGCATCGTGCTCCGCCGTGAGCCGGAACAGCAGGCCGTCGTCCGTAGCGCGTTTCGAGGGGAAGATGCAAAAATGGCGTCCTCCATAGTAGCGGGAGCCGGTCCGCTTGGAAATCGAATTGATCTATCGGGTTAATGCGACGGCGATTCCCGATGATGCGACGCCGCGTCGCGCTCACCGCTATTCCTGCCGAAGGGCGGACATCGGATCGACTCTCGATGCGCGAAACGCCGGAATGAAACTCGCGGCCAAGGCAACGGCCGCCAGCACCGCCGCGGCGGCAATGAGTGTCGCAGGGTCTTGCGGTTTCAGGCCGAATAGCAAGCTCTCGGCGCTGCGCGAAACCGCAAGCGACATGGCCGCGCCGCCGACGATACCTATCGCGAGCAACGCCGCCACCTGACGAAGAATCAGCCGGAGGATGCCGGCGCGGCTGGCTCCCAGGGCGAGCCGGATTCCGATCTCGCTTTGACGCTTCGCCACCATATAGGAGATGACTCCGTAGAGTCCGATCATCGCGAGTAACGCCGCCAGAGCGCCGAAAAATCCGGACAGCCAGGCGAGCGTACGCTCGCGGACAAGGCCGTCGTTCACCATCTCCCGCAAGATTTCGGAGCGCACGTAGATCTGGGGGTTGGCCGATGCGATCACCCGCTGAATTGCGGAGGCGACCTGATTGGAAGGCAGCGAAGACCGGGTCATGACCGCCATCCAGGGCCCGCTGCGGGGATTCTGGCTCTGGGGCGCATACGATACCTGCGGGATCTCCTCGCGCAGCGCCGCGTACTTCACGTCTTTCGCGACCCCGACGATCTCATGGACCATTTCCGGATAACCCGGCTCCGCACGACTGATGACCGTCCTTCCAATCGGGCTCTCACCGCCGAAAATGCGCTTTGCGAAGGTTTCGTTGACGATGATCACCTTGCGCGAATTCGCCGTGTCGAGATCGTTGAAGTCGCGTCCGGCGGTCAAGCGAATCCCAATGGTCTCAAGGTAACGCGGCCGGATCCACGTGAACTTCGACCAGTCCTTCCCCGTGCCCTCGAAGCCAGGCGCGCGAATGCCCAGTGTCCAGCTCGAGCCGCTAAGCGGAGTGTTGGTCGTCGTGGAAGCCGACTGAATACCGGGAATCTCCCGTACCTTCGCGAGCAAATCGTCCTGAAACGCCGGGATCATTTCCTTCGCTACGCTCAGGCGTCCGAAGTCGATGTACGACGCCACGAGTCCCTCCTGGCGGAAACCGGTGTCGAGAGTGGCCAGGTTCCGGAAGCTGTTGACGAAGAGCAGAGCGCCAGTGACCAGGACCAATGAAATCGCGACCTGCGCCGCGATCAGGGCTTGTTGGAATCCGAAGCGCCGCCGGTCCGCGGTGGTCCCGCGGCCGCCGGACTTCATGGCCGACGACGCGTCGATTCCAGTCGAGCGAAGAGCGGGCGCCAATCCGAATAGCACGCAGGTCGCGACCGCCACGAAAGTCGTGAAGGCAAGCATGCGCCAGTCGGCCGCAAGGTCAAGTTGAAAAGAATCGCGCTGCGTGCTGATGAAACGAATGAGCAGTTGACTCAAGAGGAGCGCAACGCCCGCGCCCAAGGCCCCGCCCATTACGGCGAGAAGAAGGCTCTCGGACAGCAACTGAAAAATCAAACGGGGGCGCGATGCGCCGATCGCCAACCGGACCGCGATCTCCCGTTCACGCGCCGCCGCTCGCGCGAGCAGCAGGTTGGCGAGATTCGCACACGCGATCAAGAGCACCAGTGCCGTGATGCCGAGCAGCAGCCAGAGTGAAGTCTGGTAGTCCTTGCGCAACCGGCTGACGCCCCTTCCTCCGGGCTCGGCCGTTAGGCGAAAGTTATGCCAGGTCCGCATGGAGTTTGCGCCGTAACCGGTGGGCGCTGCCGCCTCGAACAGCGCGGGGCTGATGGCCTTCACATGCGCGGCGGCGCGCGTCAGCGTCCAATCCGGCTTGAGGCGTCCGTGGACGATGAGCGACCAGAGGTCGCGGCGCTCAAGCGGGTATCCCCAAAGGGCGCGCGTGCAGACGGGGAGCGCGATATCGAAAGTCTTACCTACTTCGAGCCCCGTGAATTCCGGCGGCGTTACGCCGACGATGGAGAAGGGGCGATCGTTGAGGACGAGCCGGGCTCCGATCACGTCGTCCCGGCCGCCCCATTCGCGCTGCCAGAACGAATGGCTGATCACGGCGGGGCCAGTGCCACAGCCTCGCTGGTCGTCTTCCAGCGCGAGCAGGCGGCCGCGGTGCGGAAGCACGCCTAGGGTCTGGAAAGCGGCGCCGCTCACAAAGAGTCCGTCCGCGATTTTGAGCTGGTTCCCGGTGCCCCACCCGATCCTGTCGACGCCGCAGGCGAAGACGCTCGAGAATGCCTGCTGATGGTCGCGGATTTGCTCCCAGAGCGGATAGGTTACCTCGGCGATCCAGCCGTTTCCGACACCCCACCCGCCATGTCCGCCCGCGATCTTCACTTCCGCCAACTCATGCGGATTTTGCACTGGCAGGCTGCGGAGGCGAACGGCATTCAGCAATTGAAAGATCGCCGTGTTCGCCCCTATGCCGAGGGCGAGAGACAGGACGGCGGTCGCCGCAAAGCCGGGACTGAGCCGAAGCTGCCGCAGACCGTATTTCACATCATGCCAAATCGTTTCCATGGGTCGAATGCCGTTCATTTCGTACGTCGCCTCCCGAACCAGAGTTGAATTGCCGAACTTGCGCCGGGCCGCCTCGCGAGCCTCGCTGGGGTTCATGCCACGCGCGAGGTTGCGGTCGATCTCGTGCGCGATGTAGGAGTCGATCTCGCCCGCGAGCTCTCGATCCCGTTCCCTTCTCCGAAAGAACCTGCGGAAACTCATGGTCATTTACTCCGTAGCCGGCCCTAACACTCGCGTGACGGCGCGAACGAGCGATTCCCAGCGGCTCCGCTCCGTTGAGAGCCGCCCTTTGCCCTTCGGCGTGATGCGATAGTACTTGGCCTTGCGGTTGTTTTCGGAGGTTCCCCAAAAGGACGCGATCATACCTTGATCCTCCAGCCGGTGAAGGGAAGGATAAAGAGAGCCGTGCTCAACCTGGAGGACTTCGTCGGAGGAACGCTCGATGGCGTAAGCGATAGTGTGGCCGTGAGCGGGGCCGGGCGCGAGCGTCTTCAGGACCAGCATGTCGAGAGTGCCCTGGAGCATGTCTCCCCTTCCGTCCGATCGGGTTTTCCTGGGCATAACAGTAGCATACCACAAGACAGTCTAGTGGACGAAATAGCGTAAACAGGCTGTGAGTAGGGGAGGGAACATGGCCTCCAATAGATTGTCTTTTGAAGGGGCGGCGCAGGGGATTTTACGAAAGCATACTTCGGAAGCCAGGAAGGAGGCACACTTCACCCACGCGAACGGAATTGATTTTTGCGGGAGTCGCCGCCTTGCGTTGGGCAACCCAAAAGGCTGCCCAACGAGGTGCGGGGAGATCGAACGACTTTAAGGGACTGGCCACATCGAGGAGTGGTTCCCAATGGGAGCACGGGTCCGAAAGCCAGCTATGAGGTCCAATCTCCGCTTTTTCAGAAAACGCGTTTTCCTTTCCTATCCGGT
>CAMDED010000043.1 GCA_945893365.1 Candidatus Sulfopaludibacter sp. SbA3
CTGTGCGTCATCTCCGGCGGCGGCTCGGCGCTGCTTCCACTGCCCGCCGCGCCGGTCACGTTGGAAGAAAAACAGCGCGTCACGGGACTCCTGCTTGAGTGCGGCGCGACCATCCACGAAATCAACGCAGTGCGGAAGCATATCTCGGAGGTAAAAGGCGGGCAGCTCTCGCGTCTGGCCTTTCCGGCAACCGTGATTTCGTTGTTGCTTTCCGACGTGATCGGCGATAACCTTGACGTTATCGGTTCCGGACCCACTGCGCCCGACGCCTCCACGTGGCAGACCGCGCGCGACGTCTTGAACAAGTTCGGAATTTGGGAACGGGTTCCAGCCGTTGTGCGCGATCGCATTGACAGCGGCCTGCGCGGCGGGATCGGGGACACTCCTAAGTCCGGTGACGCCACGCTCGCGCGCACGCACAATCTGGTCGTCGGGAGCAACCTGCTGGCCGTCGAAGCGGCCGCCGTAAAGGCTCGGGAGTTGGGTTACCAGGCCGTGATCCTCTCGACTTTCATTGAAGGAGAAACACGGGAAGTGGCGAGGATGCACGCCGCAATAGCGAAACAGACTGTCCGCTTCGGCCAGCCCGTCGAGCCGCCGGTGTGCCTGATTTCAGGCGGTGAAACCACCGTGACGCTGTGCCCTGGGCATGGAACCGGTGGACGTAATCAGGAGTTCGCGCTTGCGGCGGCGCTCGACATCGCCGGTCTCGAGAACGTCGTGATCCTGAGCGGCGGCACGGACGGAACGGATGGGCCAACCGACGCCGCGGGCGCGCTCGCGGATGGGTTCACCGTGACACGAGCCGCCGCCCTCGGCCTCTCCGCGAAAGACGCTCTCGCACGCCACGACGCGTATCCGTTCTTCGATGCTCTGGGCGACCTGCTAAAGACAGGGCCCACGAACACGAACGTGATGGATGTCCGGCTTGTTCTAGCCGCGAATTAGAACTATAGTTGGATAAATTTTCCGATTTCGAGGTATCTCATGACGAATCGAACGATTGTCGGGCTGCTGCTGCTTTTTGCGTGCGCCGTCTGGGCGCAGGACTACCGGGGACGGGTTCAGGGAGTGATCACCGACCCCTCGAACGCCGCGATTGCGCAGGCCACTGTACGGCTGCAGAACAACGCGACTAAGACCGTCACAGTCCGCACATCGGACGAAAGCGGGCGCTATCTTTTCGACTTCGTCGAACCGGGCGCGTATACGCTGACCGGCGAAGGCGCTGGATTCGGCAAGTTCGTGCGTGAGAACCTGCAGGTTCTGGTGCGATCGGACCTCTCGGTCAACATTGGGCTGAAGCTCGGCGACGTCAGCCAGACCGTTACCGTCGAGGCCAATGCCGTTGAGATTCAATTCAACACCACTACTCTCTCGCAGACGGTGGACGGGACGATGCTGAAGGAACTTCCGGTGCTCGCGCGGAATCCGTTTACGCTCGCGCTGCTCGATCCGGCGGTGGTGAACCGCTACTCGGACGTGTCCAAACGCAATCCTTTCTACCAGCTCTCAACCACCGGCGTGGACGTCGGCGGGCAGACCAGCGGCCGCAACGAGGTGCAGATCGACGGCTCGCCCATCGGCGTAGGCTCACGGGGATCGTACGCGCCGCCGATGGACGCGGTGCAGGAGTTCACCGTGCAGCAGAACTCGGTCGATGCGGAATCCGGCTTCTCCGCGGGCGGCGTGCTGAACGTCGGCATGAAGGCGGGCACGAACGAATATCATGGCAGCGCCTACTACTTCGGACGCAATCCCAAGTTCAATGCGGTGTCGAACGCTTTCACGCGCGCACCCAACGTGGTTCGGAATCACGTCGGCGGCGGCACCATCGGCGGTCCGATTCTGAAGAACAAGCTGTTCACGTTCTTCACCTACGAGAAATGGAAGAACCGCCAACCTTACACGAAGGTGATGACGCTGCCGACCGACCTCGAGCGCGCGGGTGATTTCTCCCAGTCGCTGAGCAGGGCGGGCGCGTTGCGTCCGATCTACGATCCCTCGACGACGGTGACTAATTCCGCCACAAATGCCGTCACCCGGCAGCCCTTCGCGGGCAACCGCGTGCCCACGGCGAGGATGGACCCCACTTCCCTGCTTTTCATGAACGATATCTGGAAGCCGAATAATCCCGGCGACGACCTGACCGGTATCAATAACTACCGCACCGGATACGCCTGGTTCCTCGACTATTGGAATGTGTCCAACCGCACCGACTGGAACATCACGCCGAAGTGGAAGATGTTCGCCCGCTACAGCGTCATCCGCACCCGGCTCGATAACAACAACTACGGCAACAGCGTCGCCACCACGTCCGACAACGGCGGCCTGATGGATGCGCTGAACGCCGCCGTCGATAGCGTGTACTCGCTGAACGCCCGCACTGTGATCAACTTCCGCATGGGCGTCGTTTACTCCGAGGATGAGTACGATTCCGAGTGGGCCAAGCTGGGCGAAGCGGGCCTCGCGAAATACTGGCCGAACAACCCATGGTACAAGCCGTACACCGCCGACGCGCCCGCCGTCTACTATCCCAACCTGAACATCGGCGGCGCGACGTTCGGCAAGTCGAGCTGGTGGAGTTACCGTCCGCGCAAGTACTCCTATCAGGGCAGCGTGGCGCATGACCGCGGCCGACATTACATGAAGGCCGGCATGGCCTTTCGCCACGCGTTCGAATACTCGCAACTGCCGAATCTGGGGACGTTCCCCTTCACCGCCAACCTGACGGCGGATACCTACCTTGCGCCAAACCTGCTGAACTCCGGCAGCGCCTGGGCGACTTTCCTGCTTGGATCGATCGATAACAGCCTGCTCGCGAGGTACGTCTCTCCGCGATACACGAAACAGGATCAATACGGCGTGTTCTTCCAGGACGATTTCAAGTTGAACCGCCGCCTGACGTTGAATCTCGGACTGCGGTGGGAGTACGAAACGGCGCCGTCCGAGCGTGAAGGACGCCTCGCGCGTTATCTCGATGTGACGAATCCCATTCCCGAGTTCCAGAACAACGCGCCGGTCATGCCGCCGCAAGTGGGCACGATCGCCGGGGCGGTCAAGCCGTCTTATAACGGTGCATGGATCTATACGGACGGCAAGACCCCGGGTCTCTATCAGGCTCCGAAGGCGAACTTCCTGCCGCGGCTGGGCGTGGCGTACCGCATCAACGACAAGTCCGCCCTCCGCGTCGGCTACGCCCGCTACGCGGTGCCGATTATGAGCATTCTCGGGTACTCGTGGATTCTGCCATCGACGGACGGGTACTCGACGCAGTCGAACGGCCCGCAGGTCTTGCAGGGGATACCGCAGGGCGTCTTCAGCAATCCGTTCCCGGCGTCGAATCCGCTGGTCCTGCCCGTCGGCCGCGGCAACGGACGCAACACGAACCTGGGCTCGACGGACGCCACCACCTGGTCGCGTCAGAACCTGCGCACGCCCATGAACGACCGGTTCAACTTCACGCTCGAGCGCGACCTGATGCGCGGATTCAAGCTCGATGGGACGTTCTTTATGAATTTCGGCCACGACATGGTGCCTGAAGGGCAAGGCGGCAACGCTGGTTTTGGAACCGCGCTGAACATGGTGGATCCGCAGCTCGGCTATACCTACAAGTCCACGCTGACCGCGCCCGTCAACAATCCCTTTTTCGGTCTTCCGGCGAGCCTGATGCCGGGACAGCTTCGAGGCCAGCGGACTGTGGCGCTTTCGACTCTGATACGGCCGTATCCGCAGTACGCCGACCTGACCGAAGGCTTCATGCCCGGCATCGAAAATCGCTACAAGGCGCTGCAGCTTCGCGTGCAGCGCCGCTTCGCCCAGGGCTATAGCGTAGTGTGGGGCTATAACTACAACCGCGAAGAGACTGGCGCGTTCTTCAATGCGCCGGACCAGTACGCGAACAAGCTGACGATGATCCCGGGCTCCCTGCCTCGCCATCGCATGACGCTTGCCACGACAACCGACGTTCCCTACGGCCGTGGCCGCCAATTCGGGCGCACCGCGCATCCGGTTCTGAACGCCGTCTTCGGCGGCTGGTCCACGAGCAGCATCTTGCTGTGGAATTCCGGGGCGTTTCTTCGCTTCGGACAACTGGATGTCTCAGGAGAACCGGGGGCGGCTTCCCGCGATTGGGGGAAGTGGTTCGACACTTCCGTCTTCAAGCAGGCGACGCCCTTCACGCCGCGCACGAATCCGTTTCAGTACGAGGGCGTCACCGGGCCGAACTACTGGAGCCTGGATAGTACGCTATCGAAAAACTTCAACGTCACCGAGCGGTTCAAGCTCGAGGTGCGGTTCGAGGCCTACAACCTTACCAACAGCGTGATGCCGGGCAACCCCAACTTGACCGTGACGAGCACGCAGTTCGGCGTGGTGAACTCACAGGTGAACTACGGCCGCGAAGTGCAGTACACTTTGAGACTGCATTTCTAAGCGGCGTTTCAGAAGATCGGGCGCGGATTTGATGGCAACACCGGTGGGTGTCATTGTTCCTCCATGAATTGAGTCTTGCAGACCGGGCGCCTCTGTCCGTTGGGGAATCCCCTCCGGGTCTTTCGTGTTTGCGCAACTCTCGAACGACGCTACCGGATCGAGATTTCCCCTGGCCGTCTGGCAGCGCGCCACCGCGCCGGGGACGCGGCTGGAGGCGAAACTGCAGACGATCAAGCGGACGGGGACAAGCCGGGGGCACCGCCACTCGCTTACGCTCGGGCCGGTGAAAGCGCCGGCCAAAAGCAAAACCGCTTGTTGCGGCTTCGGGCCGGTTTAAGGAAGAGACATTCCTAATTGGGCCGCGCCCCAATCCCCGCCCGCCCTCAAAAAATAGTGCACTCCATGCGGTAAACCGGACGGATCGCGTGTAAATAAAAGCGGGCGTCTTGACAAGTTATCGACACCGGTGTGCTTTCCTGGCGCGACCGATTCAGTCGGCCCCGAGCTTGTATTGGATATTTCTCTCGCTTGCCTTTGGCCGGAAAAGCTGTATTCTGGTTCTGATTCGATCCAAAAAAGGGAGGCTTGGCGATGGCGACCTACGATTGGAAGAATTCGCCTTTCGACGATGAAGAGTTTGACGATTTTCACGATTCCGAGGAGGAGCACGCCGACTTGGGGCTCCGGTTAGACTCATACGAGGAAGACGACGATGACGACGAGGAATCGGAAGTTGAGATTGTCCCGGCAAGTTCGGAGTCGATCGAGTTGTCCGGCGCTATCTTGAGACGCATCTCGCCCGGCGCTGAACCGGCGCTCAACCTGAAACCTGTTGGCAGGGAGCCTTCGAGAAAGACGGCGATCAAGCCCGCGGCGAAGACTACGGCTCCCCGCAAGGCTGCGGTTCCGAAAGGCGCCAAGACCGTGGAAAAGAAGGTAGTGGCGAAAAAGCCGATCCGCAAAAGCGGGAAGATACCGGCTAAGAAGATTCCGCCGGAGCTGGCGGAAAATGGAAAATCCGGTAAGAAGCGTCCGGTCCGGAAGAGTGCCAGGAAGCGTTGATTCTCACGGGAAGCGTCGTCCTGGGAGAGTTCCGGGTGCGGCGGATCCGAACAAGCCTGCCTCTGGGCCGTACCGATTCTCAGTGGTTCGAGTCCCGCCCAATCACTACCTCTTTGCTTGCGAAGTAACGCGTTATTCCTTGCGCGCCCTCCGCACTGTAACGCACTGCAACTTTCGATATCCTAACCGAGCCTTGTCACCGTTACAGACGCTGCGAACCGATGAGAGGAAGAGCGCTCAAGCCGTCCCGAAACGGATCTTGTGCGCGAGCCAGCGGCGTTCGAGGGTGCGGCGCTGCGCGTCCGAGATGCACGTCGTCGAGCCGCTTCGCAGATAGTCGAGTAGCGTTGAAACCGGCACAAACCATCCGTTCTTCCGGCTGATGCGGAGGATCAACTCGCGAAAGCGCGCATTCACGGCGCCGCCTTCGTGATAACCGTGCCCGAAATGCGTATACATGACGCACGCGCCGCCCTCTTCTTCCAGGCGATCCTGAGCGGCCTCCGTGATGCGGTCGTTCATGCTGCGCACGTTGGCGCCCTCGGAAGACGCATACCAGAAATTCACGTACGGACGCCGCGGGTCGTGGTAGGGCATGAAAGGACACTCTCGCAGCGTGTTGATGCCGGGGAATACAAAGTTCCGCACGTAGGTGATCTTTTCGCGGCAGACATCGCCCCAAAAGTACGGATGTCCCTCGCAGTGGCCGAAGTACCGATTGTGGTGCTGGAACCGCGTCAGGAGATTGTAGAAAGCGCGGTGGACGCCCGTCAGGCGATGCTCGCCCCAATACAGATTCTCGTTGCAGTGATAATGATGCGCCATGGCGCGCGGATTGTTTCCGAAGAGCTCGGCGAACCGTTCAAGTCCGCAAACGGTCTCCTCGCGCGTGGAGGTGTGTGAGGTCGCGTTGTGAAAGCCGATCTCGAAACCCGCTCGTTGCAGGCTGTGGAGCCAGGGTACGCAGCCGTCGTCGGCGCATGTGATGCCGTTATCGGAGGCCTTGAGCGGACCGCGCACGGGCCAGACGCCTTTCGTCGTCCGCAGGCCGCAATCGGCCAGAAACCCGTAAACGGCCTCGCCGGCTTCCAGGGATTGCGAGTCGGGATCGTCAAAGACGGTGAAGGCGAAGCGCTTGTTATCGGGCCACTGTGCCATTCTCGAGGATAGCATGGAGGTCATTTCACCTTGACGCGGAACTGGGTGTCCAACATGACGGTGAAGAATCCGCCAAGTTTTCTTTTTTTGGGCTCCGCAAGGGCGAATCCGATGCCGAGCCGAGTGTAACCGGGCCTACAGGTCGGGGCATCGCCGATCGCGAATCGTGGATCATGCGGAACATCCGCCCGCCGGCATTGGACCGCGCCTCACCGGCTCGTCCAATCTCAGGAAGGCTGTCGGCGCGTGCAGCGCCCGTGAATTACCGCTGCGTTCTCCGGTGTGTTTCCCCGCGGCGACGCCAAGCCCCGCGGCTTTTTGGCCGCGCCGGATTACTTTAGCATCGGAAACAGGTTCCGCAAATCCTCTCCGCTGGGGCGCCTGCCGTACTCGCAGACCTCGAACGCTTCCGCGTGCCTCACCTTCCCGGCCCTTTCGGCCCCATACCATTTCTCAAGGGCCGCGCGCACCGCCGGCGAGATCGGACGCGAGCGCGTGTCCGCAAGCCACTTCTTGCGCTCCACAACATCCTTGGGCACTTCGTCGAGCTTGCCGTCCACCCAGGGCAGCCACTCGTAGACCTGCGAAACGTGAGCGTCGAGGGCGTCGACCTTCTTCGCGAATGTTTCGTCGATGGAGATCGCGACATCGGGACGGAACGGGGCCGGCTTCTGGAAATGGTCTTCGTAATAAAGGAACACGGGATTCTTGCGCAGTGGGGGCGTGTCCGGGGCCACGTTCGGCACCACCACCATATAAGCGGCGTCCTGCACCAGCACGCCTGTGTAGCGATGGTCCGGATGATAGTCGTTTGGCCGCGGGGCCAGAACGATATCGGCGTTCCACTGACGTATCCTGCGGATTACCTGGTGGCGGACGTCGAGCGACGGCAGAAGCTCTCCATCGTGGTTATCGAGCACTTCGTATTCGATACCCAGGCGGAAGCCCGACTCCTTAGCCTCCGCGCGGCGCCGTTTCGCCAGGGCTCCTCCTCCCTCAGTCTGATGTCCGGCGTCTCCGTTGGTGACGGAAACGAACTTTACAGCGTGACCCATGGCGGCGAACTTGGCGGCCGTGCCGCCGGCGCGAATATCGCAATCGTCCGGGTGCGCTCCAAAGGCGATGACGCGAAGCTTCGCGGTTTGACCAGCTTGACCAGACGCAGTTTGACCCGACATAGCGAGCGAAATTAATGCAAACGGCAGAAGCCTATCCATCACAGGCGATTATATCGCGCCCTGTTCAAACAGCGGCGTCTATTTTTCGGGCTTCTTGGCGGGAGCGGTCGCTCGAGCGTGGCCTTCGTGCGCGCGGCGGCGCACCTCGTCGAGCTTGAGGCCGCTGATCAACACCGCAACCAGGCCGCCCGCCAGGAGCGGAGCCGTCGTCGCCGTCCATATCACCACGGAGAAACCCGCGGCGGTTGTCTTATCCACGCCGAACAGGCTGAGGGCGAGCACGCAGATCAGGTTGTACGACCCAACGTTGCCAGGCGCATTCGGCACTATGGTGCCGATTCGGAGAATGATCAGAACCGCGGCCGCGACCGACACCGAGGATTGCTCGATTCCGTACCCCTCCAGCAACGCCCAGACCGGCACGATCTGAAGCACGAGGTAAAGCAGGCTCGCTCCGGAGGCGGCGAGCGCGGTAT
The DNA here is from genome assembly GCA_945893365.1 of Candidatus Sulfopaludibacter sp. SbA3. GTDB lineage: Bacteria > Acidobacteriota > Terriglobia > Bryobacterales > Bryobacteraceae > SYKU01. The sequence continues at coordinate 8,309 of CAMDED010000043.1, forward strand.
GTGAATTTCCCATGGCGTGCAATCCGTCCACAAGGTGATCGAGTGTCGCCTGCAGCCGGTGTCCCGCGGTCATCTTGCGAACGTGGCGTCTTTGGAACACGATCAGCGCGAGCAAACCAACCCCCGCAAGGATCAGCACCGCGAGAATCTGCACGCCTTCGACCAGGCTTTCCGGAAGGGTAGCGACACGCTCCAGGTGCGTCGTCTTGAGGGCGAGGAGGAAGGCGAGGATCAGCCAAACGCCGTCGATGATTCGTTCAATTCCCGCCGACGCCAACGAAAGCGCCAATGGAATGCGGCTCCAGAACGAGACCAGGTAGCAGCGGATGACTTCGCCCGGCCGGAAAGGCAGGATTTCATTGAAGAAGAGACCGATGTAGACCGCTTGCACACTGCGAAAAAAGGACACACGCCCCAGCGGACTTAGCAGAATCTTCCATCGCCAGCCGTGGCAAACATATACCGCCAGATCGAATACAACGGCGACGGTGACGTAGCGCCAGTCGAGCGACGCGAAATCCCTCAGAATCTGCCCGCGATCGACGCCTCGGAAGACCCAGATCATGCAGGCGAGGGAAACGGCATACCCCAGAACCGTTGGAATCCACTTTGGAATTCGGCGAAACGAAAACTTCTCCTCACTGGAGTCCATGCGCGAATGTGGTCCCAAAGAACCTATCATAGCCCAAGGCGGATCGTTGCCTGTAGCGGATCATTGCTTGAAGTGGATCATGCCCAAGGCGAATCATGAACCAGGGCGGAGCAGGCTGCTAAACTGGGATCTGCGTGACCACTCCCACTTCACCGGTCTTCGATGAGCTTGCTTTGGTGGAACGGGCCCGCGCCGGCTCCTCCGAGGCGTTCGCCTCATTGATCCGTCAGTACGAAGGCAAGATCTTCCGCCTGGCGATGAACATCACCCAGAATCGCGAAGACGCCGAGGACGTGCTGCAGGAAACCTTCCTCAGCGCCTACGAGCACCTCGACCGGTTCCGCGGCGACTCCAAATTCTATACCTGGATCGTCCGCATCGGCGTCAATGAAGCGTTGATGAAATTGCGCAAGCGGAAGCAGGACAAATCGGTGTCGCTCGATCAGGAAATCGATACTGGTGAAGAAACCATGGTGCGGGAGATCGCGGCCTGGGGCGAGAACCCCGAGGAGCGCTATTCGCGGGAAGAGCTGGGCGGCATCCTGGACAAGGTCGTACAGAGCCTGCCGCCGTCGTTTCGCACCGTGTTCGTGCTGCGCGATATCGAGGAGTTGTCCACCGAGGAAACCGCGGAGGCGCTCAATCTTTCCGTGCCGGCGGTAAAGAGCCGGCTGCTTCGGGCGCGGCTTCAGCTTCGCGAGAAGCTCACGCGATTCTTCAAGCTCAAGGGAGACGACACCTTTGCTTACCTGTAAACAGTTTATCGAAGAACTTACCGACTACCTTGACGAATCCCTGTCCGGCGAATCGCGCGCCGCGATCGAGAAGCACATTTCGCAGTGTCCGAACTGCTGGGTAGTCGCCGACACCACCCGTAAGACCATCCGGATCTACAAAGGGATGGAGCCCTATCCGATCCCTCAAGACCTGCACGACAGGCTGCTCGCGGCGCTCGAACGAAAGAAAGCGGCGATGCGCCAGACGTCGTAGCTGCGACATGAGCTGGCGTCATTCGTCGACCTGCCTGAGAAAGCGATCGCGCAGATCGCTCGAAATCCAAAACTGAGCTTCGCCGGTCAAGGCGTCAAGGATGGGCTTGCAGGCTGCAATCAAGCCTCGACGTTTGGCCTCATTCAGGACACCCAGCAAACCCACCACTTCCAGGCCCAACTGAATCGCTTTTCGCCTTCCACGGCGCTCATCCGCCAGGATCAGGTCTGCGCGAATCTCAAGAGCCAGCGCGATCGCCGCCGACTCGCCAGCGTCCAGTTCGGACTGAAGGAGAGATACAGTAGCGTGATCGAGGGCTTCCTGGACGGTCAGACTCCGGATCGACGAAGGATCCACCCCGTTGTGCGCTAACTCCTCGGCGACCGCCGTAGGAACGAGGATCTCCCCGTAAAGCCGCCAAAGCAGATCTACGTTCCCGATTCGAGCGAGGTTGAGAATCGGCGAAGTGTCCGAAACGACGATCAACGGCCTGCCAGGCGTTCGAGAGTCTTCAGATCCTCTTCAAACTCCGCAACGTCGTAATGCACAGGAATCTTCCTGGCCCCTAAGGCTTTCTGGAAGTCCAGTTGCGGCAAATCCGCGAGCCTCGCCGCTTGGCCAAGAGTCAGGCGTTCCTGAGCGAAAAGCGTGAGCGCAATTTCGAGAAGCATCTCGACTTCAGTGAGATGCGCCGATTCGAGAATGTCGTCGGAGATCACCATACGCCGCCCCCTCTATTATGCCGCACCCAAATGCCACGGGATGCGGTTCACTTCACGCACGGTCCCCCCTGAACCCCCCTCATAAACTCAAAACACTAAACTATAAACGTAATTCCCCGGCACAACGAAAGCCTATGCCGTCGTACCGGAGCGAGGGCTCGTACCCGCCACGGACCGAGACGCGGACGAACCGTGGATCGTCGCTCCACGCCCCCCCGCGCAATATTTTACCCTTCCCCTCCCTCGGACCCACTGGGTTCTCTTGACTTCCCTTCTCGTACGGGCCAAACCCGTCTCCGCACCATTCATCAACGTTGCCCAACATATCGCACAGCCCTTCCGATGTATTCCCTTTTGGAAACAGACCCACCGGCGTGGGATGACCCACCCCGCTGTAGTTCGCGTACGAAGGATCGAGCGGCGGTTCATTCCCCCACGGATACCGGCCGCCTTCCGGACCTCGCGCCCCGCGCTCCCATTCGGCCTCGGTAGGTAACCGCCCTCCCGCCCATGAGCAGTACGCCGCGGCCTCGAACCAACTCACGCCCACTACGGGCCGGTTCGGATACTGTTTCTGCCGCTCCCAATCTTCCGGCTCCTCGAATTTGCCGTGCTCTTCCGCCCAATATTTTGGCGCCGAGTAACCGCCGCCCGCGATAAAGGCTCCGAACTCCTGCACCGTCACCGGGAACCGCCCGATCCGGAATCCCCGCAGCGTCACCTCGTGCACTGACTCGTCGTCTTCAGCTTCCGGATCGTAGTTCCGGCCTTTTTTGTTCCCGTTCTGCGCTCCCATGTGGAAGGTCCCCGGCGCGATCGTCACCCAGTTGTCTTCCTCCAGCCTCGGGTCGCCCACCTGCCCCAGCAGGTCCGCCGCTTCGACTCGTTTTCCGATTTCGATCTTTTCCGCCTCGCCCGCCTCGAAGATCCCCATCACTTTCTTGACGGTCCGCTCGTAATCCGGAGTCTTCGGCGTGTACTCCATGCGCGAGAGGTCTCGCATCATCGCGCTGAGCAGCGCTACGCATCGCACTTGATCGGCGAGCTTCGATCGGGCTCCAAGCTTACCCAGGATCGCCTGGAAAAGCCCTTCGATCTTGGCTTCACCCTGCTGGCGCAACACGCCGCCCAGCAGACGCATCGTTTCCCGCCATTCCGGGTGATAGAGTTTGCCGCTCTCGACGATTCTTTCGATCTGCTGCCTCTCGGACAAACTCGCGATTTCCCGCGCCGCCAAATACTCCTGAAAGCTCAAATGCCAGAACTTCAGATCGGCGCCCGCGGACGAGATGATTCCGGTGTCGAGCGTTTCGCGCTCCAACAGATCTTCGGTTGCCTCCACGCTCCCGCCAAACTCGCCGGCCAAAAACTCCGCGGCCGAGCGCTTGTTCATCTGTGCCAGGCGTCCGCCCGGCGCATCCTGCATGCCGAGAGCCAGCTTCCGCATGTATTCCAGGCATTTTTCGGCCGGGGGGCGTCCTTCCTTGTTCTCCTTCGCCGAAGCCAGCCAGCCCAGGATCGATCCATACAACTCGACGCGATACTCCGGCAGCCGCTGGTCGTTATGCTGCAGAACGGCTAGCGCGGTCAGCATCACCGGATTCCCGGCCATCTCGCGAATCTCGGGGCGGCTGTCGAGCGCGGTCTCCAGCCCTTCCTTGAAATTCTTCGACTCGGCGTCGCTCAATGCCAAAGCGCGCGCGAAGTGATCGAAAAAAGTCCTGATCTCGGGAGGATCCAACTCGCCGATCCGGACTGGGTGAAAGCCCGCCAATACGGAATCCCCGACATTCGTTTGCGGACGCGTGCTCACGAGGAAATCGCATTTCTGAAAGGCCTGTGTGGCGCGTTCAAATAGCCGTGCGATCCGCTCCCGCATACGGCGTTCCGGCGCTTCATCCAGGCCGTCCAAAACGATCAGGCAGCCTCCGTCGTCGAGCTTGTGCCGGAAGAATGCCTCGTCCGCTCCCCATTTGTACTCTTCGCTCTGCTTACCCAGGAAGTAGGGAATCCAGTCCGGCGCATCGGACGGCTTGGGCGATTTGTCCTCCGCCAGCCTTTTCGCAAGGTCCGCGACGCGGATCAGGATCGGGAAGCGCCGGTCGTCCGCGGCCAGAAATGGCGCCGCACCAGTGGGCTGGTTGCCCTGACGAGTCCCGCGAAGAGTGCGGCACAACTCATACGCAACCCGCCGCAGGAAAGTCGATTTGCCCGAACCAGGGTCCCCAATGATCACGACCTTTCGCTGCGAGAGCGCCTGTTCAAGCGCGATCCGCCGCTGCTGCTCGACGCCCTGGACCGCGCCTTTGCGTGGCATTTCGTGGCTCGCCGGCGTGGTGAGAGGAATGTAGATTTCGTCGATCCCGAAGACGTACGGTTCGGCACGCTTGGTTTTCAAGCCCTTAATACGGATCTGGCGGGTATCGTCTTCGAGCGCTTTCAAGTAAGTTTCGGGGTCCCGGTAGGTTGCCGCCGCGATCGTTGGATGCTGCCGCTGACGCCAGTCGGCAAGAGCTTCGGCGAGTGCGCGCATACTGGCGGCATCGGTAAAGGTGGCGCGGACGTACCGGTTTAGTTCCCGCTTGAACTGCCCAAGCTTCTCTTCATTGCGATTGACCTCTTCACCAATTCCTGGTTTGTTCCTCTCGGTGACCAAACGGTAGTTCTCATGGAATTCGACCGGCCATTTGTAGTTCGGATCGACGAGGAACGCCAGAACTTCCTTCCCCGTCACGCGCCAGGCGTGCTCGCATTCGAGCCATGTAATGCTCTTCTTGCCAGGGTTCTCCGGACCGTCCGGCACCCAGCCGTAGCGGTGCGCCACGATCACCACCACGACTTCCGCGTCGGCGACATTCTTCAGGCAAACCGGCAGTGAGGTCGCATGTCCGCTGGCTGGGAAGTACTCCATCATGCGCGGTGCGAATCCGTTCGCCCTCCCGGCATTTGCGGCCTGTTCGCGGTGTTCCTTCAAGTCGTCCGAGGTGGAAGAAATAAAGACAACGGGATCATGGGCCATCGCACCGCCAATTCTAGCTGAAAACGCCAAGTCCTCGGGAAAAACCGATTCTGCCGGAGTGGCCCAACTCCCGGAGCTGGCGTTGTTCACCGGAAGCCCCCGCCGCCGTGAAGGTTCGGCACGTCTCCGCGACTATCCACTCGCGCCGAGGCGCAACGCACGTTATAAACAGGATCTTTGGAATCGATTGGCCAGGAAAGGCGTGCGGCTTCAGCCGGCCATCGTCGCGCCGATGATCGAGCCGAGAAGCTGGCGGAAGGTCTTCCCTTCCTCCGTCGTTCCGTCCAGAATCCTATCGAGGAAGAAGAAGTGTGTCGTGGAAGGCGACTTCTCTCGGGCCTTCTTGAGGTTGCGCGCGTCCGTAACATCGACGCGGAGAACGGTCCAGAGTTCATTGAAGCCCTGGCGCCGCGCCGTCTGGTGGCTCTTCTCCGCTTCCCCAAGACGGTTCCAGACATTCGATACGTCGGCGCCGCCTTTGATCTCGATGGCAACAAGCTTTCGCTGTTGGCTCTTCATTTGTTGTGTGATGCTCACATCCGGGTCCGATCCAAAGCGGACTTCAACAGGCAGAGTTGAGTCGTTCTTCAGTGTGATCTTGCGGCCCTTGATCGCCGGCTTGTACGGTTCCAGCATCACGGTTAGGAGATTGAAGAATTGATCGATGGCTTCTTGGCCGAGGCGGACGTTTCCACTTCCCCTGAATTGAGCTCCGAGAGTCAACATTTGGAGTTCGTTAACGATGCCGATGCTGATTGGGTTGATCCATTCCGCAACCATGGAAGCGCTCTTCGAGAGGCTTACGCAGAGGGCTGGAAGCTGCGATTCCAGGGTGTCCTTTATCTTGCCTCGATCTTCGAGCGTATCGAAGCGCTTGAACGGACCCTGTTCGTAGAACGCCTTCCGGGAGAATCCGAGAAGGAGACGATAATAGCCGAGTAGGAACGGGTTCCGGCCCAGCACATACGGAACCGGGAAAAACACTTCCCCTCGAAGGCCGAACCCTGCTATGCGCTTCAGGTTCTTGCCGTCCGCGTACTTGGCAAGTTCGCTGTCCACGGTCTTGAGATCAAAGTCCTCGGCATCTACCGTCTTCTTCAGCGACTCGAGGAGGTAACGGTCCCGAAGCGCTTGAAGGCGTGAATAGAGCGATACCTGTAGATCCGGTTTGAGGACGGGAAAGGACGACATTGCTGGGAGCTACCACCCCAGTCGTCTGACGGCAAGTTCCGCGTAGTCCGGCTTGAGTTCGATACCTACAAAGCGTCGATCCTCTTCCAGGGCCACCTGTCCTACTGTACCGGACCCGAGGAACGGATCCAGAACAAAGTCCGAGGGTTCCGTACCGGCTAGGATCGCCGGACGCACCAGATTCGGCGGGAATGTTGCGAAATGGGCTTCCGGGAAGGGTTCGGTATTGACGTTCCAAACGGAGCGCCGATTTCGAAGCCCACCGTTTCCGTTTGGTGAAGTGGCGGGTTCCTTAATCGCGTCGGCCCGGTAGAAGTAGTGTTCCGACTTCGAGAGGAGGAAGACGTACTCATGGGAGCGCGTAGGCCGATCCCGAACGGACTCGGGCTGGCAGTTGGGCTTGTTCCAAATGATGTCGGAACGGAGGTACCATCCGTTCGCCTGAAGAGCGAAGTGATCTTCCAGGGGATACCGATGAGGTCTTTCGGCTTGAGGCCAGGTGGTGTCGGCGCTCGATAGTCCATTCCCCGCGCCGGATTCTTCTTATCGCTTTGCCTCCAGGTGCGTCCTCCACCCGTATAGGAGTCCCCGATGTTCAGCCAAAGCGTTCCATCGTCCCGAAGGACGCGGCGCACTTCACGGAAAATCTCGGTGAGGTTATCCAGATAGAGGTACAACTCCATCTCCGCCCCCAGTTGTCCGGTTATACCGTAGTCTCGAAGTCCCCAGTACGGCGGACTCGTTACGCAACATCGAAAAGTCCTGGCCTCAAAGAGAGAGAGCGTGTGTTAGGCGTCGCCAATGACGATGCCGGAATCGCCGCGCCGGTGAGTAAAGCGGATACCGGGGAACGAACCGCCTGGGGCGTCGTGGTGGCCGTTGCCTCCATTCAGGATTCCGAGTTTGAGATTGCCTGGTTTCGCTTTAGCTGGCATTGATCTACATGAAACCAGTCTTACACTGCCGCGATGCTGACGGTATTCCGAATCGAACTCCGCATCCCTACGCGGCCGTCCATCCCCCATCAATCGAAACCACCGCGCCATTCACGAAGCTCGCCTCGCTCGACGACAGATAAAGCGCCAGATGGGCGATTTCATCCGGACGTCCAAGCCTCCCGACCGGCTGGCGCTGGCTGATCTCCGCCCGCACTTTTTCCTTTTCGTGCTTGTGGTATTTTTCGAGATACGCCTCGACAAACGGCGTGTCCACCGTCCCCGGGCAAATGCAATTCACCCGAATCTGAGTCGGATAATCGACCGCCAGTTGTTTCGTCATCGCCACGACGGCGCCCTTTGTCGCGCAATAGGCGAACCGCTTCTTCACCCCTACCAGGCCGCCGACCGACCCAATATTCACGATCGACCCGCCCGACGCAATCAGCAGCGGCAGCGCGTGTTTCGTCATGAGGAAGACGCCTTCCACGTTGACCCGGAAAAGGCGCTGAAAATCCGCCAGTTCCGTATGTTCCGCGTCGCCCACAAGGCCGATGCCGGCGTTGTTCACCAGAATGTCGAGCTTCGGGATCGACGCGAAGCAGGACTGCACGGCCGCCTCATCGGTGATGTCCAACTTCATGGCGGAGCTTCCAGGTAGTTCACCCGAAAGGGCTTGCGCGCGGTTTAAATCGACGTCCGCGATGATCGCGGCAGCCCCCGCCGCCGTGAAGGTTCGGCACGTTTCCGCGCCGATGCCGCTCGCGCCTCCGGTAATGAGCGCAACGCGCCCGTCCAATCGAAAAGGTGTCATGTTTCCTAGTATTGTAGCCTCTTTTTGGGATTTGCCCCCTCCGAACGGCGGTTGTCCGACGGTCACAGGCTTTCAACTATTTTTTCTCGTAGATCCGCCTGCACTTCGACCCTCGACGGCCGGATTCCCCAATTTACTCCCGCTATCATGCTGTAGAGAAGGTAATGCCGACACCGAGCCGCTCCTCAACCCGTGCCCCCCGCCCCAAAAAACCAACCGGGCACGAATCGCGAAAAGTTTACTCTCTGCGCCACCCAAGTCCAAGTCGTTGATAAATCTGCACTTGGGAACCGCCCATCCGCCCGTCCACGCCGCGCCACCGGTTCGAACCGTCTCGGCGGCGTCTCCGTCAACTCCCCCTCCCCAAAAAGCCAACTGCACGCGAATCGCGAAAAGTTTACTCTCTACGCCACCCAAGTCCAAGTCACTGATAATTCTACACTTGGGAGCCACCCATCCGTCCGTCAACGCTGCGCCACCGGTTCGAACCTCCTCGGCGCCGTCTCCGTCCGTGCCGCATCGAGTCCGGCAGGACACCCCAATTCCCCCTCACCAAAAAGCCAACCGGATACGAATCGCGAAAAGTTTACTCTCTGCGTCACCCTCGTCCAAGTCACTGATAAACAGCCACTTGGAGTTGCCCTCAAAGGCGCTTCACCGTCTTGCGCCTCGGTCCCGCCGCCACCCCCATTCGGAAATCCCGTGGACTCCCGCCGGTCATCTGATACACTCGCCATTGGGACAGTTCGAATGAAAACACTCCGGCGTGTCGCCGTCCTCGGCGCGGGAACCATGGGGTCGCGCATCGCGGCCCACTTCGCCAATGCAGGCGTACCCGCTCTCCTTCTCGATCTCGTGATTCCCGATCAGCCGGACCGCAACGCCGCCGCCCGCCGTGGAATCGAAAACGCGGCCAAGCAGAAACCGGTGGGCTTCTACTCGGACGCAGCCGCCGCGCTCGTCGAACCCGGCAATTTCGAGGACCATCTCGCGCGCGTCGCCGACTGCGACTGGATCGTCGAAGCCGTCGCCGAAAATCTGGACATCAAGCGCGCCCTTCTAGCAAAGGTCGAAGCCGTCCGCAAACCCGGCGCCATTCTCTCCACCAACACCAGCGGCATTCCGCTCGCGCGCATTTCGGAGAACTTCGCGCCCGAGCCCCGCGCGCACTTTCTCGGTACGCACTTCTTCAATCCGCCGCGCTACCTGCATCTGGTCGAAGTCATCCCCGGCGTGGAAACCCGGCCGGAGATCCTCGATTTCGTCTCCGCTTTCTGCGACGTCCGCCTGGGCAAGGGCGTCGTACGCTGCAAGGATACCCCGAACTTCATCGCCAACCGCGTGGGCAGCTTCTTCGCCGGAACCATTCACAAGCTGACCATTGAAGGCGGCTACTCCATCGAAGAGGTCGACGCGCTGACGGGTCCGCTCATCGGGATGCCGAAATCGGCGAGTTTCCGGCTGCTCGACGTCGTAGGCCTCGATATCTGGGCCCACGTGACGCGGAATCTCTACGACGCGGCGCCTCACGACCCATGGCGCGAGCGGTTCGTCCTGCCCGATTTCATGGAGAAGCTGATCGAGCGCAAGTGGCTGGGCGAGAAGACGGGCCAGGGTTTCTACAAGCGCGTTGGCAGCGGTCCGGACAAAGAGATTCATGCAATCGACTGGACCACGCTCGAATATCACCCCGCGAAAAAGGTGCGCTTCCCGTCCGTCGACGCGGCTCGCAACATCGAGAACCTGCCCGAGCGGCTTCGAACGCTTATTGCCTCCGAAGACCGCGCCGGTTCGCTCCTCTGGCAGCTTTTCCGCGATCTTCTGATTTATAGCGCCTCCACCGTGCCGGAAATCTCCGACAGGATCGTCGAAATCGACCGCGCCATGCGCTGGGGTTACGGAAATCCCCTGGGTCCGTTCGAGCTCTGGGACGCCCTCGGCTTCGACGCGACGTGCAAGCGCATGGAGAAGGACGGTTGCACGCTGCCGGCGAACGTGACAGCGATGCGAACCGCGGGCGCGAGCGCGTTCTATAGGGATGGCGAGTATTTCGACTTTGCCTCGAATGCCTATCGTCCGCTTGAATCGCGGCCCGGCATCCTCAAGCTGCCGGGACACAACGTAGTCAAGAGGAACGCCGGGGCGTCCCTTGTCGACGTGGGTGACGGGGTGCTCTGCGTTGAATTCCATTCGAAGATGAATTCGATCGGAGACGATTTGACCGCGATGATCCGCGCGGGCATCGAGGAAACCGCCCGCAACTTCGAGGCGACGATCGTCGCGAATGATGGCGAGAACTTCAGCGTGGGGGCGAATCTGATGTTAGTGCTCCTCGCCGCGCAGGAAAGCGAGTTTGACGAGTTGAACGACGCCATTCATCGCTTCCAGCAAGTGAACATGGCGATGAAGTATGCTCCGAAGCCTGTTGTCGCGGCGCCGTTCGGCATGGCGCTCGGAGGCGGCTGCGAGGTGGTCCTGCATGCCGCGCGGGTTCAGGCGTCGGCCGAACTTTACATGGGTTTGGTCGAGACGGGCGTCGGTCTCATTCCCGGTGGCGGCGGCTGCAAGGAAATGCTGCTGCGGGCGGGCGATCCCGGCGCCGCTTTCGAGACCATCGCCTACGGAAAAGTGTCGTCAAGCGCCGCCGATGCTCGGAAATTGCGCCTGCTGCGGCCGGTCGATAGCGTGTCGATGAACCGGGAGCGTTTGATCGCGGATGCGAAGGCGGCGGCGCTCTCTCTCGCCCCGTCGTATGTGCCGGGCCTGCCCCGCACGGACATCCGCGTGGGCGGCCAGAACGCGCTCGCGCTTCTCAAGGTCGGCATCTACATGGCTCGCCAGGGCGGCTACATCAGCGACTTTGATGTGGTGGTCGGAGAGAAGTTGGCGTATGTGCTGAGCGGCGGCAGACTGACGGGCCAGCAGACGGTAAGCGAACAGTACTTGCTGGACCTCGAGCGCGAGGCTTTCCTGAGTCTCTGCGGCCATGCGAAGACGCAGCAGCGCATCCAGCACATGTTGAAAACCGGAAAACCCCTTCGAAACTAAGGACTTGGAATGAAACAACTGCTGCAATCGACAGCCGGTGGGGCGGGCGATTCGTCTTTCGTCGCCTGTTGGGGAGGGCCTACGGCCCGCGAAACTTCATGAAAAACCAAAGGCGGCAAATGCAGGCTTGGCCCGAGCTTCGCTTTTTTGGGCTCTCGTGTTTTCATGGGGTTAGGTTGGTTTTTCGACCCTGCCTTCTCCGCGCGTGTAGCAGGCCAAAAACGACGATGGCCTGCCCCACCGCGCCACAGTTCAAAGGCCTCGTCGGAGGCCCTACACCCGAAGCGATGACAAATTGAGATCGAGAGAACTAACATGCACGAAGCCGTGATCATCGATTGCCTCCGCACCCCCGTCGGAAAAGCCCCGCGGGGCGCGCTCAAAACGGTCAGGCCGGACGACTTGGCCGCCGCCGTCATTTGCCGTTTGATGGACAGGTATCCCGAGATCGCGCCCGCCGACGTGGAGGACGTCATCCTCGGCTGCGCCATGCCCGAAGCCGAATCGGGCATGAACATGGCGAGACTGGCCGCTCTGCGCGCGGGGCTCCCCGATTCCGTCACGGGCGTCACCATCAATCGCTTTTGCAGCTCCGGCCTGCAAGCCATCGCGATGGCGGCGGACCGCATTCGCTCGGGTGGCGCGGAGATCGTCATCGCCGGTGGAAGCGAGTCGATGAGCCTGCTTCCGCGCGGGGGTCATGGCTTCGCGCCCAACCCCTGGTTTACGGACAACCGGCCCGAAGTATTCATGAACATGGGGCTCACGGGCGAACAGCTTCAGCGGCGCTACGGCATTTCGCGAGAGGAGCAGGACCAGTTCTCGCTCCGCAGCCATCGTAACGCCCTCCGCGCTCAAGCGGAGGGGCTTTTCGAGGACGAGCTCGTACCCATCGAAGTCGAGACCATCACGGCCAACGGGGCCTCGCCGAAGAATGCCTCGCACACGAAGACCACGACCGCCGTCGTCGCCAAGGATGAAGGCCCACGCGCCGACACCACTCTTGAGGCGCTCGCGAAACTGAAGCCGGTGTTTCACTCGACAGGCACCGTCACGGCTGGAAATTCCTCGCAGACCAGCGACGGAGCGGCCGCCGCAATCGTCATGTCCGAAAATAAGGCGAAGGCGCTTGGTCTGAAACCGAAAGCCCGGTTCGTTAGCTTCGCGACCGGAGGCGTGCCGCCGGAAATCATGGGTATCGGACCGGTGGTGGCGATTCCGAAAGCGCTCGCGCTCGCCGGTCTTAGTCTCGACGCGATCGGTGTCATCGAATTGAACGAGGCATTCGCCGTCCAGGCGATCGCCGTCATGCGGAAAGCCGGTCTCGATCCCGAAATCGTCAACGTGAATGGCGGCGCAATCGCGCTGGGTCATCCGCTCGGCTGCACGGGAGCGAAATTGACCGCGACCATCCTCCGCGAAATGGACCGCCGGCAATCGAAGTTCGGCATGGTCACCATGTGCGTGGGCGGTGGGCAAGGCGCGGCCGGAATTTTTGAGAGAATGTGACCGGGAGGTAACCTAATGGCAACTGCAACGGCGGCACGGCCCGCGATTAAGGGCGGCGCGTTTCTGATTGAGGAGCGCACGCCGGACGAGATTTTCACGCCGGAAGATCTAACCGAAGAGCATCGCGCGATCGGGCGCACGGTGGACCAGTTCTGGGCAAACGATGTCGAGCCGCACATCGAGGAAATCCGTCACGGGAATCACGATCTCGCCGTCAAGGTTCTAAAGAAATCCGCGGAGATCGGGCTCGTCGCCATTACGACTCCCGAGCGGTACGGCGGAATGGAGCTCGATCTCACGTCGCTGATGGTGGCGGCCGAGCATCTCGCGCTCGACGGTTCCTATTCCAGTTGGCATGGCGCCCACGCGGGCATCGGCACCATGCCGATTCTGCTCTACGGCACCGAAGCGCAGAAACAGAAGTATCTCCCCAAGCTCTCGACAGCGGAACTCGTGGGCGCGTACTGCCTGAGCGAGCCGCACGCCGGCTCCGACGCGCTCGCCGCGAAAACACGCGCCGATCTGAGCGCCGACGGCACTCACTACGTCCTCAACGGCCAGAAGATGTGGATCACGAACGGCGGAAAAGCCGATCTGTTCACGGTCTTCGCCAAAGTCGGCGGTGAGAAGTTCACGGCGTTTTTAGTGGAGAAGGCGTTCCCGGGCGTCGGTTGCGGAGCCGAAGAGAAGAAACTCGGCCTCAAGGGCAGCTCGACCTGCGCGATTTACCTCGACAATGTTTCCGTTCCCGTCGAGAACGTGCTTGGCGAAGTGGGGCGCGGCCACATCATCGCCTTCAACATTCTGAACCTCGGCCGGCTGAAGCTCGGTCCGTTCGCCGTCGGCGGATCGAAGAACGTGCTCTCCATTTCGATCAAGTACGCGAAGGAGCGGAAAGCCTTCGGAACGACGATCTCGCAGTTCGGGATGATCCGGCACAAGCTGGCCGAAATGGCGATCCGCATCTACGCGGCCGAGAGCATGACCTATCGCGTCGTGGGCATGATCGAGTCCGGGATGAATGAAGCCGGACCGGGCGGTTTCTCGTGGGACCCTCCCGACGCCGCTCAGACGATGCTCAAGGTGGTCGAAGAGTACGCCGCCGAGTGCTCGATCATCAAGATCTACGCTTCGGAGATGCTCGACTACGTAGTCGACGAAGGCGTCCAGATTCATGGCGGCTACGGCTACCATCAGGACTACGCGGTGGAGCGCGCCTACCGCGATTCGCGCATCAACCGCATCTTCGAAGGGACCAACGAGATCAACCGCCTGCTCACGACGGGCATGCTGCTGAAGCGCGCCGCGCGCGGGACGCTGCCGCTCGTGCAGGCGGCGCAGAGCGTGATGGCTGAAATCCTGGCCGGGCCGAGCCTTACTTCGGACAACGGCGACGGAGCGTTTGCGGCGGAGACCAAGCTTGTCCGGAACGCAAAGAAGGTCGCTCTCATGGCGATGGGCGTGGCGTATCAGCGCTACTTCGTGGCGCTTGACCAGCAGCAGGAAGTGGTGGCGGGGATCACGGATATCGTGATGGACATCTTCGCAATGGAATCCTCGCTGCTGCGCGCCCGCAAGATCGCGGAATCCACCTCCGCGGCGAAAGCGGAACAGGCCGCCGATATGACGGCGGTGCTCGCGTGCGACGCGATGGCGCACATCGAGCAGACGGCGCGGACGGTGCTCGCCGCGTGTTCCGAGGGCGACGCCTTGCGGTCGAACATGGCTGTGTTGCGGCGGTTCACGAAGTACGAGCCCGTGGACGCGGTCGCGCTGCGGCGCAGGATCGCGGGACGGGTGCTCGACGCCGGCCGGTACATTGTCTGAGCCGCCCCAGTCTGAGCCGCCCCAGCGCATCGTTCTGCTGGTGGGGTTGCCCGGCTGCGGGAAATCGACGTGGCTTTCGCGGAATGGCTTGCGGGCGCTTTCGTCGGATGACATCAGAGAGATGCTCGCCGACGACCCCACCGACCAGACGCTTAACGCGCGCGTCTTCGCGACGCTGCGGTTCCTGCTGCGGCAGCGGCTCGCGATCGGACGCCCCGTGACGTACGTGGACGCCACTCATCTCTCCGTGGAAGAGCGGCTCCCGTACATTACGCTCGGCAGCGCGTATGGCTGCGACGTCGAGGCCGTGTGGTTCGACGTCCCCGCAGCCGTATGCCAGGAGCGGAACCGGGGCCGGACCCGCGTTGTCCCCCCCGGATGTCATCGAACGGCTGGCCCGAAAGCTCGTGCCGCCCGCCTTGGAGGAAGGATTCGTAAAGATCTCGGTCGTTCGCGAAGCGGGTTGATCGAACCGCGGTGGAAAATAAAGGGCACAATTCCCCTGTTAATAAGTTATAATACGTGGGTTGGTTGTGGGAGGTTCCCGTTGTGAGCCATCAAAACGAGACTCCGTTTGACACTATCGAAGGTTCTTACGAATATATAGAACTTTTGGGTGAAGCGTTGGCCGAAACCAGGCGGGATATAGAGGCCGAGATAGCTCTTTCCGAGAGTGAAGGCGCCGAGCGGCGAACGAAGGCGCTTCAGTTGGTTGCCTACAACCTGATGAAACTGAACACCCATGTGACGACGAGTCGGCGCATCCTGAACGACCTCCGCAGCCTTCGCAGGCTGCTGTTGTCTGAGAGGCAGCCTGAGGGCAACGTCGCAAACGTGCAAACCGCCGGGAAAGTCTGATTACGGCGCAAACGCGGCGCATCCGGACCCGTTCCGCTTGACGTATCGACTCATGGCGCACGGGCGCCTTCCGCCAAGGCGGCTGGCGTAACTCTTAAAGCGTTCGCGTAACCTTGGTAAGCGTCCTTGGACGGTCCGGATCGAAGCCCTTTTGTTCCGCAAGACACGCCGCAAAAAGCTGCGCGGGGATGATATACGGAATCGGCGTAAATCGCTCGTTGAGGCGCACGGGAACACGAATTACCCTGGAGGCGAGCTTGGCCACCTCCCCGTCCCGCTGATCCGTCACGATAACCGTCTCGGCCCCGAGCGACTTGAGCTTCTCAAGCATCTCCCGCATCGAGGGCCGGGTCACGCCTCGCGGCGCGAAAAGGAAGATCGGAAAGGACGGCTCCACCATCGCGATGGGACCGTGGAGAAAATCGGCGGAGGAGAATCTCTCCGCCACTACGTAGCATGTCTCCATCATCTTGAGCGCGAATTCGAACGCGTTCGAATAGTTGAGGCCGCGGCCGACGACAACCGCGTGATCCATGAAGCGGTAACGCTCCGAGAACGCACGGATCTCAGGCTCCAAAGTCAACGCGGCGGCGCACCACTCGGGGAGCCGGCGAAGATCGTCCAGCCGCACATCCGCGCCTAACGCATAGGCCAGCAGATACATCATCAGGACCTGGCCCGTGTAAGTCTTCGTCGCCGCCACGCTGCGCTCTTTGCCCGCGCGAACGTGGAATACGTACTCGGCTAATTGAGCGAGCGAACTTGAAGATTCGTTGGTGACCCCGAGCGTCATCGAACCCCGCTCGCGGGCGCGCGCAAGCACCAGGTTCGTATCGGTGGACTCGCCCGATTGTGAAATCGCGACCACCAGCGCGTCCTTGTAATTGACTTTCGCATTGTAAAGAGAATGGATCGAAGGGGCGGCCAGCGACACCGGAATTCCCGTCGCAATCTCAAGCAGGTACCGGCCGAAGAGAGCCGCGTTGTCCGAGGTGCCGCGCGCGGCGAGTACGATCAGGCTCGGTCTTTTCTTCGCAACCTTGGCGCGGAAAAGCTCAATTCCCCGCACCGCCGACGCGAGCGTGCGCTCGAGCGCATGCGGCTGTTGACGAATCTCATCGAGCATCCTTGACATCCTCTTGAGGATACAGGATCGCGGGCGCGGTTCGGGTTATTGCGCGCGGAGGCGACGCTATCGCGCCTCCGCTGATAACATGGGCTGATGAGAATCCGGCGAGTTGAGGCATGACGAATCGTGAAGTTGCCTGGATGAGAAGCACGCTCGGAGTGCTGGTCGATCAGCTTGTGCCGGCCTCGGTTCTGGGCGGCCGAACGGCGTTTCCCCTTCTGTCGGGAGTCGACCGCGATCTTCGAGACTGCCGCGGCGCCGGCGCCGCGGCAGTCGTTCTCGATAGTTGCAAGTCTGATCTCCATGATCTGCTTCTCCATCGTTTCCCGCCTCCCGCGGCCCAGGCATTGACGCTGAAGATCCTTAACCTATGTCTTGGCAAATACCACTTTCGGGCGCGCGACACGGTATTGCTGTCGCGTCCCTTCGGCCTGGTCGTCGATCCCTCGAACATGTGCGAGCTCGCCTGCCCCGGCTGCGTGCATTCGGATCGTGCCGAGGAGCTGAAGCTATTCGACTGGAACAAAGGAACGCTGGGCGAGGATCGGTTCAAGGCGCTGCTGAGACGCTACGGTCCTTCGGCGATCGGAGTCTACTTCTGCAACTACGGCGAACCGCTGCTCAACCTGAACACGCCGAAACTCATTCGGCTGGCGAAAACTTACCTCATGGCCACGGCGCTGTCGACGAGCCTCTCCGTGCGGCGCTTCGACGCGGAAGCCTATGTGGAATCGGGACTGGATTTCATGGTCGTCTCGGTCGATGGGGCTACTCAACCGGTTTACGAGACCTTCCGCCGGAACGGCAACCTGGAGCTTGTGACCGCCAACATTCGCAGCCTGGTGGATGCGAAACGGCGGCTTGGCAGGCGCACGCCGGTGATCTCCTGGAACTTCCTGGCGTTTGAGCACAACGTTCATGAGATTCCCTTGGCGGAACGCCTGGCGCGCAGCCTTGGGGTCAATCTGTTTCGGGTAGTGAATCCTTTCGATGTAGGATGGGACGATCCGAAGATCCGCCCCGCCGCCGTGAAATCGTATGTGAGGCGGATGGATTGGACGTCCATCAGCAATCCGCCCGAGAACTGGAACCCCTTCCCCGAGAGCGTGGAAGCGGACACGATCGCGAGCGCATTTGCGGTCCCCTTGAACGGGCGCGACGGGGGTACGGCGCCCGGTTCCGGCCACACTTGCCACTGGTTGTACAAGAACATGGTGATGGACGCGCAAGGCCGAATCCTGCCCTGCTGCGGCGCACCGCGGCCGGACGCCAACCTTGTCTTCGCCAGGTTTGACGCTGCCGGCGACGATCCGTTCAACTCCGAGAAGTATCGCCAGGCAAGGACCTTTTTCAGGCAGGGGGCCGCGCCCGCAAGCGTGCCCGCCGGCGGCGAGCCTTACTGCACACAGTGCGAGTGGGATCAGGAGACCGTGAACATAGGCGGCCCGGAGATCCGCCGGTATTTCCGCGCCGCGGATTCGTCGCTTTTCGACCGGCGAAGCCTCGGTCTCCTAGCGGATTGGTGATGCCGCCGGCGTACGATCACGTCCGAGCGTGGTTCGCATGCTTCGGAGCATGGTAGCGAACGTTCAATTGCGGCGTCTCAAGGCGCTCATGATTCCGGATCTTCGACGTCAGACAGCTTTCGAGCGCGCCACTGACTATCAGCGTCCGCTCCACCGGATACGGTGCGACCCCGGTCTCGAACATCTCCTCGATCTTGCTTACCAGACAAGCCGAATAAGTGACGTTCGGCACGGGCGAGAGGAAGAACTGCGTGGACTGTATGCCCATGCCCTTGACCTTCGCGGCGAACGTGTAGTCTCTCTGGACGCCGTTCAACATGAGGAGAGTGGTGCGCAGGCCGTCGTTACGCTCGATGAAATAGGCCGCGGGATCCTTCGCCAGTTTGCGGACCTCGCCGCTTGCCACCATCTCCTGCGTGCGGCCGTCCGCAACCGTCAGCCCCTGCGGCGTGTCGCTCCGCGAGAGAGCCGCGGTCAGCAGCTCCTTCGACCAGCGGCCGTCGTCCCCGGCTTTCCAGACTTCGTCTCCTTCGATCAACTGCACGGACTTGACGCCGGATTCGCCGCCCTTGCGCCGCTCGACCATGCACTGCATGGCTTCAAGCGCGTGATAGTCCATTGGGTCCGAACCGCCGACGCCAACCATGAGGGCGTCCTGAATATCGCAATTCAGCGGCAATTCGATGTCGGGCAGACGCCAGGTGACGGGAAGGGAAGACCCGGCGAGCATGGGAAACTTCAGCCGCTTGGATGCATCCACCATCCACTTCGCCTTCTCGAAGCTGTAGGAGAGATGCTTGTCGTTGTAGACGGGGACGGCGCGCCCGTCCTTTTCGAAAACCTCCACGCACTGCCGGAAGAACTCGTGACGCGGGTAAAGAACCTGGCCCTTCTCGTTCTTCGGGTAATCGCCGTGCTCGCCAATAAGGAGCACGGCGTCGACCGCGAGTTTCGCGCCGCCGCAGCGCAGGGCTTTGGCGATCGTGGGATAGACCTTGAATCCGAATTCCTTGGCGCGCTCTTCGCTTTGATCGCCCTTCGGCTTTTGATCCACGTAGAGGGACACCACTTTCATATTCGGCTTATGCCACTGGCCCGCGTGCGGATATCCGATGAGGAAGCGATCCGCCATGTGCTGGGCGTGAGAGAGGTAGCGGTAGATGGTGGTGACGACGGCAATACGTTTGGGTTCGGGCATGGCTACGTTCTCCAGAAAGTGGACTCTTTGGTTGCCTGATAATGGACGTCGAGGTGCGGCGTCTCGACTCGCGTCTCTTTGCGGAAGATGCTTTCGACGCCGGCCGCGGTGAGTCCCGTAGTAAGCAGCGTGCGCTCCACCGGATAGGTGGGTTTGCCCGTGAGAAACATCTTCTCGAAATTGTTCACGAGGGGGCTGAAGAAATTCGCGAGCGTGGTGCGGCCGTCCGGCATGGGCAGGTACATCTGCGTCGAGAACGGATCTTTGCGCCCGTCGAGGCGGGCGGCGAAATTGAAATCGCGAACCAGTCCGTTCATCAGGAGCATGGTGCACATCAGACCGTCGTTGTGCTCATAGCGGTAGGCGACGGGCCGCGTGACGATGCGGCGCATGTCCGCGGACGTGGGGAAAGTGTTGTTGAAGCCTTCACGCGAAGGCGTGAGGGTGTGGGAGCGGCAAAGAGCGGATTCCATCAGGTCGCGCGGCCAGACGCCGTCTTCAAGCGCTTTCCAGAACGCGTCGCCCCTGTAGGCCTGGAGCCACTTCACGCCGGTCTCGCCGCCTTTACGCCGCTCGACCATGCATTGCAGCGTCTCAAGGGCATGGTAGTCATAGCTGTCGACGCCGCCGTAGGCCACGCACACCGCTTCCTTGATGCGCGAGCCGAGCGGCATCTCGAGCGAGGGCGTGCGCCACGTCACGGGTAAACTCGAACCCGCCATGAAGGCGAATTTCATTTCGCGCGAAGTGTCGTACATCTCCTTCGCCCAATCCCAATTCCAGGAGAGATGCTTGTCGTTGAAGAGGGGCACGGCGCGTCCGCTCGACTTGTAAACCTCGACGATCTTCTTGAAGAATTCGTACCTCGGATACTGCGTCTGTCCCTTCTCGTTGCGCTGATACTTGCCGTGCTCGCCGACGAGGATGACACCGTCGACCGCCAGCTTACTCCCGCCGAGCGTGAGCGCTTCGGCGATGGAGGGGTACATTTTCATGGACGGGAACCGCGCCGCGCGATCCTTGCTGAACTCGACTGTTGGAAACTGATCGACGTAGATCGAGACCAGATCCATCTCCGGTTTGTGATGAGCGCCGTTCCATCCATAGCCTTCGAGGAAGCGGTCCACGATGTGCTGGGCGTGGGAGTACTTGAAATAGGTGGTGCAGATGGCGGCGAGCTTCGGGCGCGCCGGCGCGGCGTTTGCCAGCCGCAGGGCTCCCGCAACAAGCGGGGCGCCCGCGATCAGTTTTCTACGTGTGATGCTCATTGAGCTTTCTCCAGTACGATAACGGTGTCGTTCGGATCGCGTCCCGCCTGCGGAATTCGCAGCACCAGGCCGCCGGTCAGCTTGGACATTTCAACCGCGGCGCCGCTTGCGAGCATTTTCGCGGACTTCACGTTGGGAAGCTTCGAAAGGGCCAGCAGGTCGCTATGCCAATCGAGAACGTGAACAAAGATTTTACCGCTGTTCTGCGTGGTGACTCCCCAGGAGTCCGGCTGCGTCGGCCCGCCGCGCGTGCCGTAGAGCGATTCGCCGTTCTTGCTCATCCACCCACCGATGGCGCGCAGGCGCTCCACGAACTCGGGCTGGATCCGGCCTTCAGGGGTGGGACCGACGTTCAGCAGGAAATTGCTGTTGTGGCCCGCGGCGCGCGCCAGAAAGTGGATCAGGTCTTTCGCGCTCTTGAACTGCTTATCTTTCGCGTTGTAGCCCCAGGCCTTGTTGATCGTGTCGCAGGATTCGAGCGGCAGTTTTCCGATTTCAGAATCCTTATTGAAGCCGGCGGTGTTCTGGCCGGGGAGATCTTTCTCGAACATCTGAAAATCTTCGCCCTCGAAGGGCTTGCGATGGTGATTGTTTCCGACGAGCGTCGCGGGCTGCAGCGAGTGAATGAGGTTGTAGGTTTTTTCGAGCCGCCAGTTCGCGGACGGCTTGTCCCACCAGCCGTCAAACCAGACGCCGCCGATCTCTCCGTAGCCGGTGAGCAGCTCCTTCAACTGGGCGTCCATGTAATCGAGGTAGCGGTTGAAGTCGCCGGAGGGCGGACGTCCCGCGGTGAGGCCTGTGCTTCCGAGGGGGAAATAGTCGGGATGATGCCAGTCGAGGTGCGAATGGTAGAAGAAGAGCTTGATGCCCTGTTTGCGGCACTCCTCGGCGAGCATCTTGAGCGGGTCCTTCTTGTAAGGCGTTCGGTCGACAATGTTCCACTTGCTTTGCTTCGTGGCCCACATGGCGAAGCCGTCGTGGTGTTTGCTTGTGATGGTGATGTACTTCATGCCAGCCGCTTTGGCGAGCGACACCCACTCGGCGGCATTGAATTCGGTGGGGTTGAAGCGCGCCGGCAGCTTCTCATACTCGGCAATGGGAATCTTCCGTTGATTCATGACCCACTCGCCATCGCCAAGCACGCTATAGACGCCCCAGTGTATGAACATGCCGAATTTATTGTCCTGAAACCACTGCCGCATCTTCAGGTTGGATTCGGAGGGTTTGTAGGTTTGGGCCGCGAGCGGGATCACGGCCAGGAGGAGAGATGCGAGGCGAGGCGGGCGCATATGCCGCTACTTTAACAAAATCCATGCTGTGGCACGCGACACTGCTCTACCGGACTTCCACAATCCGGTCCCCGGCGTCCAGGCACGCCTTGATCCGCGGCCACACCTTGCCGATGGCCTCGAGTAATTCAGGTGTGCGGCAGTTGCCGAGGCGGATCCAGATCAATCGAGCCTCCGAGCCCGGCCTGGCCGCGAGATGGAAGAAGGCCTCGTCTTTGCTTACCACGATCATCCGGCCGTTGACGGCATAACGACAGATCTCCAAGTCGGAGACTCTGTGCAAGATTGATGTCGAGCACATGGGTGCATGCCGCGCTCGGAAAGGAATCGCACCAAGGCGACCGGAAGTTGGTTGTCGACCAGAAACCTCACTGCGTTTGGAGAACGGCGTGGTCAGCCTGGTGGGCTGCGTACTCGATCGCTGCGAGGATGTCCTCATGCTCCAGAAAGCGATAGTCAACCAGGATTTCGTCAATCGAGGCTCCGGCGCCCAAGAGTTCAAGTATGTCCGTGACACGAATTCGGAAGTCGCGAATGCACGGGCGCCCACCGCACTTCCCCTCATCTATCGTGATTCGCTTCAGCCGATCCGGTCTCATAGCTTTCCTAACAGACAGTCTACCAGCCTTCCATTTATCGGCGCGGGCAGTTTCGAGAGGGGGGGCAGGAGGTGGGGACTCCTGCCCCCACCTTCCAATTGCAGCGGTTATTTACGTTCGCGAGGGGCGGCCGCGGGCTTGACTTCCGTCGTCTTCCATAGCGCCTTCGTGTCGCGAAAGAAGTACGACTGCGCCAGAAACGCCGCGACCATCAGCGTCACGAACACCCGCGCCAGGGACGACAAGCGCTTCACCGGACCGAATACCGTCATCCACGGGTCCAAAGCCGCCAGTGTGTAAAACACCGCCTGACCCGCGAGCATCCCCCATGACCACGGCCGCGGCAAAAAGAAGCTCGATGCCGCGATCGCGATCATCGCGTGCGGGAGCAGCAACCGCCCGGCTTTGTGGGAAATGAAGTGAATCCAGATGCCGTTCCACGGCTCAAGCAGGGCGGGGAACGCGGCGATCACCTGATAGACTCCCGCAAGAGTACGCACCTTCCGGCGAAACTCCGAGCCAAGCGCGGTGGGATAGTCGTATGCCTTCGCCTCGCCTTCAAAAACGATCCGGTAACCCGCGAGCAGCGCGCAAAGAGGAAGATACATATCGTCATTGAGCGTCCCCGCCGGCAGCGGCCGCGCGAGCGAACGGCGCATCGCGTAGATGGAGCCCGTTGCGCCCGGCACCGATCCGAGGCGGCTTTGGCGGCTTCGAATCCACTTCTCATAACGCCAGTAAAGCCCGATGTCCGCTTCCTCCGCGGTCTCGCCTTTCCTTATTACAAGCTCGCCGCTCGCGACCCCGATGGATGGGTCGGCGAAACACTCGACCAGACGGCGCAGGGACGACGGTTCAAGCGCTTGCCGAACGTCGGTGAAGAACAGAATCTCACCGTGGGCGCGCTCCATGCCGGCGTTGAGCGCCAGGGCCTTTCCGCCCTGTTCGGCGCCAACCAGCTCGACGCCCCGCGGCGCCCACTGCCTTACCAGATCGTCCGTCCCGTCGGTGGATCCGTCGGAAACGACGATGATTTGAAGCAACTCCCGAGGGTAGTCCAGACCGAGGATGGATTCGAGCTTCGCATGAATCCAGCGTTCGCCGTTGTAAACAGGCACGATGACGCTGACACTGCGAGGGCGGAACTCCCGCTGGAACGGCCGCTCGAAGAAATGCGTCAACACGGCAAGAAACAACGGATAGCCCGCGAGCACCCAAAGGATAAAAGCGGCGGCGAGAACGCAGATCAGGACTGGCACGGCGCGAAACTTGCGTGAAAGCCGGGATGAATCCGGTGCTTCAACGGCAACCGCGCCACTGGGCCGGATGCCACGGCCGCGGCATTGAAGATCCAGAATTCCGCATTGCCGGACGAGGTGTCCACGTGTTCCACGATGACGGCGCCGCCATCCGGATCGGACGGGTTTGGCAGGTGCACGGGCTCGCCTCCAAGGTAGCTGCCCGAGGCCGCCTGGTAGACGTCGCGGACGCCGCCGTTCCGCCACGACCCGTGCGCCAGTTGATTGAAGAATTTCCTGCCTTCACCCCCGGTTTCGGATATGCCGAGCATCCAAAACTCGTCGTAGTTCTTCGAGACGAGGCTGGTGTCGATGGCTGGAAAATCCGGAGCCAGCTCGTAGGCCATGACGATGCGTTCCACGAGCGTGCGCGACTTGAGGTCCACGATGTACCGCACGGGACGGCATTTCGCCACGTTGGGAAACAGGTCGGGAATCGGTTGATACTCGGGATACACGGGCGCATCGAGCTCGAGGATATCGACCGTCAACCGCGACCCTTCCTCAAAGCAGTTGATGAGGTGCAGACAATAACCCGCGCCGGCCGGCACCCAAAACGCATCATCCTTCGCATGGGCTTTCGATTCGCGGGGGCACACCATGATTCGGCTGCCTCGATCCGGAAGCCAGTCGAGCGACTCCATCACGGAGACGCGGTAAACGGTTGAAGTCCATGAGTAGCGGGCTCAGGAAGAATACGACGCGGCTAGCGGTGATGCCGAAGTCGTGATTGGAATGCTGCATCTCGAGCGGATACCGCCGGCGGCGAATCTGATTGCCGCTCG
This sequence comes from Candidatus Sulfopaludibacter sp. SbA3, assembly GCA_945893365.1. Classification (GTDB taxonomy): domain Bacteria; phylum Acidobacteriota; class Terriglobia; order Bryobacterales; family Bryobacteraceae; genus SYKU01. The sequence goes on from CAMDED010000043.1 coordinate 32,966, forward strand.
CGTCGAACTCATAGACGTTGAGCATCGGCCGGGTGGCGGAAAACGAGATGCCGAAATTGATCATGTGGCCGGTCGCCGGATCGAACTTCGCATGGGCGGCAAACGGGCTGACCTCGTTCAGCTTTCCGTTGAAGTCGTAATCACCCTTCGTTTCGAGCGTTACCGGATCAAGCTCGGTTGGCAGAGATTGCTCGCCGAACGCCAGCAACGTGCCGGCATAGGGATAGACGCTGACGTTGTTGGGCGGTTCGAGCATCACGTTGCGGCGCAGGCGGTCTCCCTCAAACGCCGTTCCAAAACCGCGGTAAAGGAAACGCCCGGCATCCTCTTCGTCCTTCAGTTTCACGGTCTCGACGAACCGGCTGGTGAACTGAACCCCATCGGTTCCGAATCGTAAAGAGAGCACCATGCCGTCGCCGTCGAGCCAGTGCTTGTAGCGCTGCCCGGCGCGTTCGAACCGCGCAGGGCCGTTCACGTAGTAAGAGCCGCGCAGCCACTCGGGAAGGCGGCCCTCAATGCCGCCGATTTCGTACGATGCCTCAACGGCATCGAACAGAAAACAGCGTTCAAGTCCGGGAGCGAGGTCCGTCACGCGTTTACCTCCTCGCGCGAATCGCCAACGAATGCCTCAAGCGCGAACGGATTCAGATTCCATCGATACATTTCAGGGCGGTCCGCGAACGCGGCATACTGCTCCCGCATGCGGACGGGATCGAACCGCAAATCGCGAAGCTTGATGCTCTCGATGAAGGGCGCGTTGAGAAGCACCTTCTTGTCGCTCAGCACCGAGGCGTAGACGTGCGCCGCGATGTAACGGGCGAACTCCCGCAGGCGGGCGGACTGCCGTTCCATCACTTCCATGGATTCCTCCCGCGTCACTCCCACTTCGTAGAACAGCTTCTCCGAATCGCGCAGCGGCAGCATCTCATAGAAATCGTTCAGAAAGGGAGCGCCGGCCATCTTTTCCTTCCCTTTTTTCCAGTGAAAGAAGGCGCTGAGGAAATTTTGAATATTGCGATTGACCGGGCCGAGCAGGCCGAACTTGCGAAAGAAGAACGGCAGGTATTCGAGGTCCGTAAACAAGTCGTTGAGGAACGGCTGCACGTAGAAAGTGAAGTAAATGGCGAGTTCCCAGGTGTACTTGAGCGTGAAGGCTTCCTGGTCGCCCAGGCAATCGTAACTGACGGAATAGGAGGGCACGTAGGCCTCGTACATGATGCGCATCATCTGCTCGTACATGCGGCACTTTTCTTTGAACTGCGCCGCTCCGGCTGAGAAATTCGCGCCTTCGGGGGACGCGCTGGGATCCGCGACGGCATCCACGATGAGCGTGTTGTAGATGGAGATGAGGTCCGTGCCGGGGCTGTACAGCGGATCGGAAAAGCGGCCGGCCTCGCCGGTCATCGCCCATCGCGACGGGCTGATCGTCTGGCGGGCGTCGTAGGAATAGTCGAAGAACCGCCCTTCATCGAGGACTTTCCGGTTCGGCAGATCGCGCTGAAAGATCGGCCACTGCCTGCAAACGTAATCGAGCATCTTACGCGCGCTCGAAACCTTTTCCCCGTCGAGCACCGCCCGGTCGTATACCAAACCGAGACTCGTCTTTCCATGCAGCGGAATAATCCAGAACCACATTCCTTCGGCGCAGAAGTGGTTCGTCGCCAGGAAGTAGGGCATGTTGCCCTGCTTGTTGCGATGCGGGTCGATCCGGACGTCGCGCCGCGAACGGCCGGTCAGCTTCTCGATGTTGACCAGACCCTCGACCCAGCACCAGGTTGAGCCGTGCCTGATCGCATTTTCGTGCAGCAGACCGAGTTTCTTCTTCAGGAAATGGCCGCGCCCGGAGGCGTCCACAACCCACGCGGCCGTGGTCTGAGCCCCGGCAAAGCGGACGGTATGAGCGCCGCTTTCCGAGAGCTCGACATCGAGCTGTGCGACGCCGCCTTCGAAACGGAATCGCGGGTCCGCCGAAAGCACTCCTAACAAATGAGCCTCAAATACGTTGCGGTCCAACTGGAAAGTCGGGATATTCGAGCCAAGGCGGATGAAGGATTTGCTGTAGTCTTCCAAAGCCAGGTTGTCGCGGCCTTCGGTCTTCCACTGAAAACGGAGGTTGTACTTCAGAAAATGCTCCGTAAGAAGGTGCTCCTCAAGATCCAGCACTTTCGTGAGGTAGTACCCGCTAAGTTGAACCAACGATTCGCCAACCTTCTGCGAAGGGCCGGGAAGCTCCTGACGTTTATCCAGCAGAAGGACGCGCTTACCGGTACTGAGAAGAAGATGGCGGGCGAGAGTAAGGCCGGCTAGCCCGCCCCCGATTATGACGACGTCGTAGTGCTCGTGAAGGGAGCGGGTCATGGGTGAATTCTAGCACGCGTCCTATTAGTACTATTTTCTCAATTGTACGCACCTAGTACCAGACGGCATGGCGCTCCGAAATTCTATCTCAAGACGGGCTGACGCGGGTCGATAAGGTAACTTGACGCGTTATTGTCCCGGAGGCACCTTGTCTGAAACTATTTCAATTGGCGGCGCGAGAGCCTTGGCGGACGGCGTCGACCGGCCTGCTCTGCTGCAGCAAGCCAAAGAGCAGGCTGTCGTCCTTGTAGTAGACGATATGGACATCAACAGACTCCTGGTTGCGCGCACGCTGCAGCAGGAACAGGTCCGCTTTCTCGAAGCGAGCAGTGGCGCCGAGGCGATCCGAATCCTGGAAACCGAACCGGTTGACTTGGTTATTCTCGACCAAATGATGCCCGTGATGGACGGGCTCGAATGCTGCCGTCGAATCAAGGCGAGCCGGCGCACGGAACTAGTGCCCGTCCTTATGGTAAGCAGCATGAACGCGGTGGAGTCCGAGATCGCCGGGATCGGCGCGGGCGCCGATGAGTACTTACACCGGCCCTTCCACCCGGATCTGCTGCGCGCCAGAGTACGCGCCCTGCTGCGGCACAAGATGGCCCTCGACCAGCTTGAGGAATCGGAGGGGCTGCTGGTTATGCTCGCACAAGCCGTGGAACAGCGCGACAACTGCACCGGACAGCATTGTGAGCGGCTGGCAAGCCTCAGCGTCAATCTTGGAGCGAACCTCGGATTGTCGCGCCAGGATCTGCTGTCTCTCCAGCGGGGCGGGTACCTGCATGACGTCGGGAAAATCGCCGTGCCCGACTCGGTCCTGCTCAAGGCGGGCCCGCTCGACGACGCCGAGTGGGAGATCATGCGCAGCCATACGGTGATTGGCGAAAAGCTGTGCAAGACCATGAAGTGCCTGCAGCCGGTTCTTCCGATCATCCGCAGCCATCATGAGCGTTGGGATGGTTCGGGGTATCCGGATGGATTGCGTGGTAACGAGATTCCCCTCTTGGCCCGAATCGTGCAAATGAGCGATATTTTCGACGCTCTGACGAGCGCCAGGCCCTATAAGCGCGCCTTCACGAGCGCCGAAGCGCTGGAGATCATGCGCGCGGAAACGGCGCGCGGATGGCGCGATCCCGAACTCATGGAGGCCTTCGCGGCGATGCTCGAAAACGCCGTTGCGGAATCGCTCGGCCACATGAACCGGTTCCTGGCCGCAAGCTGACGCCGTGGACCCGACACCGCGCTCAGGTCAGGCGGCGGCGCGTTTGAGACGGTCCAATACGCCTTCCCACCCCGGATCGGTTGGGGGCGGTTCGACGGCAATCCAGTCGAGCGATTGCCGGTCAAGCGCGTGCAGGGTCTCATATAGAACGGCCGCGTAGGCGCGCGCCTCGGCCGGCATTCGAACCTGGACGGCGGCGGCCTTTTCCGCGGACCGCTCGCGGATGAAGACATATGCGCCGCGCCCTTCGCCACGCGGCGCGCCAAGCAGCAGAGGCGTGCGCGGACTGTAGTGCCGGCGATGCATGCCGGGCGAGGGATGCGCGGCGTTATCCACGGCATCGAAGCCGGCCTCTTCTCCAGCCGGGTCTCCGCATTCGACCGGACCTATCTCAGCTTCAATCTCGGCGCGCGTGACCATCCCCGGCCGGAGCAATCGGGGAACCGCCGCCGCGAGCGAGAGAACGGTCGATTCAATTCCCACCGTCGAGGACGCGCCTTCGAGGAGCACATCCACGCCGTCACCGAGCCCGTCCGCTACATGCGCGGCGGAAGTAGGGGAAAGAGCCGTGAAACGATTCGCGCTCGGCGCCGCGATTGGAACGCCAGCCTCGCGAATGAGAGCCAGCGCCAGGGGATGCGACGGCATTCGCAGTCCAACCGTAGCCAATCCCGCGGTTACGATGGCGGGAACCGAGGACGCTTTGGGGAGTACGAGCGTCAGCGGGCCGGGCCAGAAGGCCGCGGCGAGCTTTTCCGCGGCTTCCGGCCACGCGGCCGCCAGGCTCCGCGCCATCCCGACCGAATCCACGTGAACGATCACCGGACTGCCCGCCGGTCTTCCTTTCACTTCGTAAATCCGGCCGACAGCTTCGGCGTCCAGGGCGTTGGCGCCAAGCCCGTAAACGGTCTCCGTCGGGAAGGCTACCAGTTTACCGGCGCGGATCGCGGCCGCGGCCTCACTCACCGAGGTCGTCTTTACCATCGCCCGAGGTCCTTCCCGTTTTGCGGAACACAAGGAATGCGTGTATCAGCGGCTCAAGATCGCCATCGAGCACGCGGTCCACGTCGCCGACGGAAAGTTTTGTGCGGTGATCCTTGATGAGGCGGTAGGGAGCGAGAACGTAGCTGCGAATCTGGCTGCCGAAGTTGATTTCGAGCTTTGACGCCTCGGTCTTCTTCGCTTCTTCCTTCTTCTTGTCGAGCTCGAACTCGTACAGGCGCGCGCGAAGCTGCTTCATGGCGGTTTCGCGGTTCTTGTGCTGGGAGCGCTCGTTCTGGCACTGCACCACGATATTCGTGGGCAGGTGGACGATGCGCACGGCCGAATCCGTCATGTTCACGTGTTGGCCGCCGGCTCCGCCGGACCGGAACGTATCGATGCGCAGATCGTCGAGACGGATATCGATCTTGATCTCATCGTCGATCTGCGGATAGACGAAGACGGACGCGAACGAGGTGTGACGGCGCGCATTCGCGTCGAAAGGCGAGATACGCACCAGCCGGTGCACGCCGATTTCGGAAAATAGCATGCCGTAGGCGTTCTCCCCGTTCACCTCGAAGGTGGCGGACTTGATGCCCGCGCCGTCGCCCTCCAGGCGGTCGGTGACCACCACTCCCAAGCCTTCTTTTTCCGCCCAGCGAAGATACATGCGGAGCAGCATTTCGGCCCAATCCTGGCTTTCCGTGCCACCCGCGCCCGGATGAATGGTGACGATCGCGCTCTTCGCGTCGTTCTCGCCCGACAAGAGCATGGCCGTCTCGAGCTTCTCCAGCACCGCCGCGTAGGACTTCAGCTCGCTCTCAATTTCCGCGGTGACGTTTTCGCCTTCGCGCGCAAGCTCAAACAGGGTGTCCATGTCCGAGGTGAGGCTCTGAACCTTCGCCGCCTCCCCGATGGCGCGTTCGAGGCGTTTCCGGTCCTGCATCAACTTCTGGCTTTTTTCCGAATCGTTCCAGAAGCCGGGGAGGTTGATGGTCTCTTCTAGCTTATCGAGCTGAATTTTCTTGGCAGGCGAGTCAAAGATAGCTCCGCACGGCAAATGCCTGGTGGCGGAGCGGTTGGAATTCCCGTTCGAGTTCTTCGAGGGTCATAATCTACAATTCTAACAGATAGCCTTTCTTGCCCACGTTCACGGCGATCGAGGCGCCAATCCGGGCTTCCGCTCCTTCGGCCTCGTGAATATGGCCGCAAAAGCAGTAAGCCGGCTGATGCTTCACCACAAAATCGCGCACGGCCGAGCTGCCGAAATGCTTTCCCTCCGCCGCCCTGTCCACCGCGGTCCCGAGCGGCGGACAGTGGCTTATAAGGACCAACGGCTTCAACGCCGCGAACGGCTCGAGGCGCTCGGCCAATTCCGCTTCGGTATATTCGCCGGGCGTGTTGAAAGGCGTGGGGTTCGAATAGCCCAGACCGGCCAGATGATGTCCGGCAATCTCGAATGAGACGCAGTGAAAGTTGAGGAAGCCGAAATCGGCGCAGAACCGCTCGATCTGGGGCGCCGATTCGTTGTTGCCGGGCATGACCCAGGTCTTCTCGGCGCGCGGCTTCATGACCTCACCGCAGCGGTCGAGGCCGCGTCCCCAGCTCACCAGATCGCCGGCCGCGATGTAGTAGTCCGCCGCGATTCCCATGACCCGTTCGAGGGCATTCAGGTCGTTGTGGATATCGGAAAAAATGAGGATTTTCATGCTTCGCGCGGCTTATCCCACGGGCTCCCAATGTCCGCTCTCCGCGGAGCGCAGGACCGCGTCGGTGACGTAGTCCGTGGCCAGAGCGTCGCGGAACGTGGGCCGCGCGGGCTCGCCATCGCTCAGCCCGCCGAAGAAATCCGCTACCTGATGAATGAACGTGTGCTCGTAGCCGATCTGCAAGCCCGGCACCCACCAGTGGTTCATATAAGGATGATCGCCGTCAGTGATGTGGAGCGAGCGCCAGCCGCGCAGCCTCCCTTCATCGGAGTGGGCGAAGTACTGTAAGCGGTGCAGATCGTGAAGGTCCCAGGCAATCGACGCGTGCTCGCCGTTGATCTCGAAGGTGTAGAGCGCTTTGTGGCCGCGCGCATACCGCGTGGCTTCAAAAGTCGCGAGCGACCCGTTCGAGAAGCGGGCAAGGAATGCGCTGGCATCGTCGATCCCGACTCTCTCCACCTTGCCTGTCAAGGCGTGGATGCGCTCCTTGATGAACGTTTCGGTCATCGCCGTCACCTCGGCGATGCCGCCGTTCAGCCACAGGGCGGTATCGATGCAATGCGCCAGCAGATCGCCGGTTACGCCGCTGCCCGCCGCGTTCACGTCGAGCCGCCACAATCCCGCGCCACCCTGCGGCAGTTCTTTCGAAATCGTCCAATCCTGCAGGAACTTTGCCCGGTAGTGAAAGATGCGGCCGAGCTTTCCTTCGCCGATCAACTGTTTCGCGAGCGTCACGGCGGGCACGCGGCGATAGTTGTACCAGACCATGTTCGCCACGCGGGCTTGCTCGACGGCCGCCACCATTTCTTCGGCTTGCGACGGATTCATCGCGAGCGGCTTCTCGCACATCACCATTTTCCCCGCGCCAGCGGCCGCAATGGCGATTTCCGCATGAGAATCGTTGGGCGTCGCGATGTCGATCAGGTCGATGTCCGGGCGGGCGACCAGGGCGCGCCAGTCCGTCTCCGAAGACTCGTAACCCCAATTCTCGGCAAACGCCTTTACGTTCCCGGCATTGCGTCCGCAGACGGCCTTCAAGATGGGTTGGAAGTCCAGTTTGAAGAACTGGTTCACCTTTCCGAACGCGTTCGAATGGGTGCGGCCCATGAAGCCGTAACCCACGACTCCGACATTGATTTTCTTTTTGCTCATATGCGTTGCCTACGCCCGCCAGCCGTGCGCGTTTCTCACGCCGATCATCGCGGAAAGGATATCGTTCCAGGTGTCCCGCTTCATCATGGTTTCGTTGGGGAACATGCAGCCGTCCCAGCAGACGTGCTGGAAGGCTTTAGTCACGGCGCCATTCGCGTCGCGCATCCAGTGGCCGGCGTCGCGGGCGATGTTCAACTTTCCGTTCGGATCGTTCGGAAGACAGTGGCGGCCCGTTTTGTCGTGCGAGCCCGAGCCCTTTACCGTCGCGTCGTTCTGCGCAATGTGAAAATCAATCGTCCAGGGGCGGAGGGCGGCGGTCATGGTTTTCAGCGCGGCCTGCAGAGCGTCCTCGTCGTTCCACGCGAAGCCGGCGGGAAGAATGCCGTCTTCGGGCGCATTGTAGCCCATGGTGAACAACAGCGTGTGCGCCATGTCGGCCTGGAATCCGAGCGTCTTCGGCCGATTGACGAGTTCGAGCAACTGCACCATCCGCTTCCAGCTATGCATCCCGCCCCAGCAGATTTCTCCTTCCGCGGCGAGGCGTTCTCCGTATCCTTCGGCGATCGAGCAAGCTTCGAGGAATGTGTCCGCAATGCGCCGGCTGTTGGCGTCCGGGTCCTTCGCCCAATCCGCCACTCCGCTCGCGGAATCGATGCGAATTACGCCGTAAGGGCGAACGCCAAGCTCCCGAAGCGTTTTGGCGATTTCGCAGGCCTTGCGGACTTGAGCGGCAAACTTTTTGCGGTCCTCATCGCCGCCCATTGCGGAGCCACCACCGGTGGGAGGCCACACGGGAGCGACAACCGAGCCGACGACGAAGCCCCGGGCTTGAACCTTATCCGCGAGACGCTTCAACTCGTCTCCGCCGGCGTCGATGCCGACATGGGGATCGAACAGGAAGAGGTCGACGCCGTCGAATCGGACTCCATCGACTTCCGCGGCGGCCGTGAGGTCGATCATGGTGTCGAGGTCGATCGGAGGCTCGGAATCGGGGCCTTTGCCCACGAGGCCGGGCCACATCGCGTTATGCAGTTTCGGGAAATTGTTCTGACTCATTGGCATTTGACCGTTCAAGCATTATACAGAAGGGAGCGGGGGCGCGGCGGGTTTCCGGGCAGGGTCGGAAAGTTGCGCTTACTATCACCGCGTAGGGACACCTGCCCTATATTTCCGTCGCCGGTACGTTTGAATCGCAAGCCAAAACAGGTTCGGACATGGTAGAACTATTTCGCGGAACCCGTTTGGTCGCTCTCGGTTCTGTTTCTGACGGCGAGACAATGAGTCGTATATTGGAAGGCATGTATTCCTTTGAGGAGCACGAGGTCGAGAACGCTCTGGAGCATTTCCGCGGCTCGGACTTTGAGGGTGCGCCGCAGGAGGGGGACAGGTTTTTCCGGTTCACTACTCCGGGCAACTCCCGTTCTTTCCCTGACCGGCCCTTCGAGCGGTTCAGCGACTAGGAGGAACTGTTGCGGCGATTAAGGGAAGCTGACGCTCAGAAGTGTCAGCGCATACACAAAGGAACGCCCTTCCATTTCATGTCGTGGCTCGCCTTCGATTTACGAAACTACGAAAAGGCCTTGTTTTACCTTGATGCAAGTATTTCCGAAGACGTCAAGAACAACAGTGCGGGATGGCAAAGAGCTCCGGGAGCACGATTCTTGCTGCTTGACCCAGTGAACCAGGTCGCCGAACGAACGCTACTCGTCGTGCGAAAGCTCCTCGAACGCGAGTTGAATAGATTTAATCGGACGTCGAACCTGCCGGCGCTCGAAGTCGACGGCAACTGGCGTACTTTTGTAGGCAAGCTGCTTGCCAGTTCATCGCAACGAACGATCGTTTCGGCACTTTACGTTTTTCTGCTGGAGTTCGAGGATCGCGTCCTCGAATTGGAGCTGAGGGAAGGTTCCACCGGCGGATCGAATCAGCCGTTCACCGTCCACCTTTTTACGGGGGGATTGCTTTTCGAGTCGTTACTCAAGCTTTGTTATCCGCGGAACGATGCTGGAACTAAAAACAAAACGCTCGGTGATGTCCTGAGAAAAACCAGCGAGTTTGAGAGGGACTTCGGTCTAGGTCCGAACCTTGAAAGCTCCGCCCAGACGCTGCAGGAAATCCACGACGCTCTCCAGCGCGGGGCGTCCCCGCTCGAAGTCGCGTTCAGCACCGCTGCGAAACTTCGAAACACGACGGGGCACAATCTTGTCTGGGATGATATCTTCAATACGCCGCAGAAGTACAGAGATTTGTTTCAGGCCGTTATGAATGCGCTTCTCTTTGTCATCGCCCACAAACTCATCTAGATCGGAACGCGGACACGAGATCCTAATCCGCTACGTTGACCGTGCCTAGCGAACTGTGAAGTGGACAGGAACGGTCTCCCTTGAAATGCGCTCTTCCACGCGCTCGAACACGTCGACATCGAAGGGCCGGCCGATCGTGTTTCCCGCGCGGTCCTCGATTGTACGACCGACTTGAATGGCGTACTCACCGGGCTTCCAAGGCTCCGCCGGCGTGAATCGCCAGCGCATTTCTTCCCGATCGACGTCCACGGATCCTTCTATAGGCCGGCCGGCGCGGCTCGTCACTTCAATCAAGCCGAGCAGAAGCGCATGGTCCATCGGCTCGGGAAATTCGAGAGCAAGCGGCTCACGCCTTCCCGCGGCGGGCGCCGTGAGCGTCCACGTCTTGGGATCGGGCGGAATGCGATCCGATTCCACTGCCCGGAAGGCTTTCCGGAACTCCTGTTTCAATGGGAGGCCCGCCGCGTCCTGCCAGCCGGCGTCAATCACCAGCGTGTACTTCCCGCCCGCGCGGATCGGCAAGCCTACCTCCTCGTTCGGAACCAGCCCGCGCTTGATTCGGCCGGGGTCGAAAAGTACCGTCAGCCGCCGCGCTTCACGATCCCACAGCTCCTGATCGATCTCGAGGAATGGAAGAGCGACAGGCGCGCCGCTCCCGTCGAGAAGACGAAGGTGGCGGTAGGCTTCGCCCCGATTCATGGGCGCGGAGAAGTGAAGATAGAATTTGAGAATATTCTCGGGGATCGTCGCGCTGGAGGGGTACACGCGATCGACCACAGTTGAGGGCGCGACCACAGGTTTCGGTATCTCGAAAACGGAAACCGCGCCGCGATAAACGGCCCGGTAGCGCAGACCGGGCTGCAGCGGATACTTGGGCCGGAACGAGAGCCCTCCCGCTTCGGCGGCGCAAGTTCCGTTCAGCGCCGGGATTTCGCCCGGCGCATCCACGGAAACAGCGAAGTCTTCGCACCGCGCCGGGCCGCCGGAAACGCGAAAAACAGGTCCATCCAGACGGACCGTATGTTCGGCCGCGAGGAGCGGCGCCAGTACGATTAGCGCCAGAAGGACTGGCGTGAGAAAGCGCGGCGCAGGAAGAAGCGCCGTCAGAAAAGGCATCCGCTACGGCAGAGCGACCGTCTTGAGGTCGAGCGAACCGCCATCGTTCCGAACCAGCATCAGGGCGTTTTCCTTGTCGAGCTTGTCGAGCTGCTCGACGCCCTTCAGTCCGGCGATGGTCTCGTACTTCACGCCTTGAAGCTCAGTCTGGGACTTGATGGGTTCAAACTTGTCGAGGTTCTCGGCCGACATCTTCATCACGCCGCGGCTGCTGTTGTTCATCAGGATGAAGTCGTGGCCGCTCTTCTGGTAGATGACCATGTCGAGAGGGCGATTGCGATTGCCGAGCTCGGCGATGGTCGTTCCCATCACCTTCGTGCCGGGCTTCAACGACGCCACGGGGAACTTCACGAGAGGAGTGCAGGTGTAGGCCGCCAGCAGATAGGACTCCGACTTGATCTCGTACGGAACGAAGGTGCGGACCGGCGAATTGGTCTCGAAGCGTCCGTGCTGTCCGTGGTAGATCTCGACACTCGTGCCATTTTCGACCGCCTTAAACGGGAATGGGATCGACCGCAAATTCGAGGAGAATTCTTCGTTCGAGAGACCGGCAACGAATACCTTGCCGTCCACGTAAGCGAGGTCGGTGATCGAATCCATACGCAGATTGTTACCGCGCGCGTCTTTCTTGGCTTCAACCGGGTTGGGCAGGCCGGCGCGGGAGTGCTTCACCTTATCGAGAGAAACTTCTTCGAGCTTCCCGGAATGGCCGGCGCGGACGATGACGGGAATCGCGTCCGGACCCTTGCCGCGCGAGACGGAGAGGTAGACGTTTTTCGAAAGCGGATTCACGGCCATGTCGTTGACGAGGATCTGATCCGCCGCCGTGCCGAGCAGGGCCGCGATCTTCTCATTGATACCCGCGATCTCAACCGTCCCAGAACCCTTACCAGGCTTGCGGTCCTGGGTGTCGATGGCGAAGACGGCCGCGCCCACGGAATCGCCTACGAACAGAATGCCATCGGGCCCGAACGCGAGCGAACCGGCGGACTTCATGTCCGCCTTTCCCTGCGTGAGGCTCGATGAATAATCGACTGCCGCTACAGCGAGCGACGCCAAAAGCGTAAATGTGGTGACAAGACGCATGCGTATTTCCCTCTCGTGGTACGATCTCACTTTGCGTCCGGAAGGTCAAGGGGGGTTGTCCGCGGCTGGGCTGTTTTCCTTTGGCATATCGGGATCGGCGAAACTAGGCGCGGATTGGCGGCGCGGCGCCACACGGGCTCGGCCCTGGTCGGGCGCTTTGCAAGGTCCCGCCAACGTTCTTGCCGTGGCGCGGATCGGGTTTCCGTCCGCCCACGCACCGGATAATCCGCGTCGCGTCGCCGTCAAGCCCTTACAGGGTATAAAAATAGCACTAGCGGAGGGGAATTGGGGGATTGCGGCTCCACAGAATAGTGGGATATACTTGTTGCGGTATGACGCGATGGCCGTGCAGCTCGATTTATCGTCGGGATGGAAGACATACGAGGTATTGGGGAGGGACGGTCTCGGGAACCACACAATAACGCCGTTCTCCGATTGTTTGGCCACCTCGGGAAAGATACTGGCGCAGCCGATTATCAAGATGCGGAAGGTGCAAGAAATTGGATGGCCAGAGGCGAAGCGTGTCCTCAAGGACGGCCATGGCCACCCGCTGATAGTCAAAAGAGCGACGTGATCTGGCTCCTGAAATGCAAACCAACATGCTGGAGGCTCTATTTTTATGTCTACGAAAGCGGCAAAGACAAGCGAATCGTCTACGTCCATGCCGTCTGTAAAAAGACGGACAAAGAAGACCCTCGCGACGCCGTCCGAGCCAGGCGCATCGCTGACGAAATACGGCCAGGCGGACGTGCTATCACGCCCTTCGAGTTCCCAACTCGCTGATGCGTACGAAACGGATGAGTTTCTCAACGAATGGGCTAACGACGTTCAGTTCCATCTAGCCAGGAATCTTCTGCACCTGAGGCGATACCGGCGGATGTCACAGAATTCGGTTGCGCGGGCGATGGGGACAAGTCAATCCGCAATCGCTCGCATCGAAAGCGGGCAAGAGAATATCACGCTGGACACTTTGCGGCGCCTCGTTGTTGCCCTGCGTGGTCGATTTTACGTATCGATACCTCCTCAGGAGAGCGCGCCGCGGCAGATACGCCCTTGGTGGGAAGTCGATGATTCACAGCGGTCTCAGTGGATGTTGGTTGGTTATGAAGCCCGGCGGGACCGCCAGGCCGATCAGGTTCTTCTTGCACTGGAGCGGCGGACCACGAACGGAAGCACGCTTCAGGAAGCGATGATGCTGGAAGGATCCGGCACAGGGGACTAATTAAGATGGCAAGGAAAACTAACGCGAAGCCCTTGAGCGCTACTCCTGAGCCTGCAGCGGAAGCGACGCGGCGGGATATTCGGTCGCCCGAGTTTTTTTCGATATACACAAACGATATTCATGTGCAGACAAGTCCCTGGGATATGCGCTGCATCTTCGGAGAGATTACCGATCCCATAACGGCTGGCCAGACGGTCTTGACCGTCAAACAGCTTGGCGAATTCCGCATGTCGCTGCAATTGGCGAAGAAGCTAACGATGATAATGCTAGAGCAACTTAGGGACTACGAGGAGCGCTTTGGTGAGATTCCAGTACCACAACCAAAGACTTAACGCTTTGCGCGATTCCGGCGTGCCTTGCCCGACTTCTCGACAATAACGTCTTGCTTTCCGACAGCGATTCGGCCTGGTGCTTCTTCCTCTTTGATCCCCGCCGGGCGGAGGTCCGCTCCTCAGAGAAGCTCCGTTTGCGCCCGCCCGTCCCGACGATTCATAATTGGCTCAAAGCCGCATGACGAAAGACGAAATTATTCTCGCCAACGAGGAATACCTGTTTCCGTCGGTCTTCCACTACTTTCAGAAGCCCCTGGTCATCTTGCGGGCCAAGGACCAGTTCGTCTGGGACGCCGACGAAAACCGGTACCTGGACTTTTTCGGCGGCATCGTAACCGTCAGCGTCGGGCACTGCAACGATCGCGTCAACCAGCGGGTCCACGAGCAGATGGACCGCCTGCAACACGTGTCAACCGTGTTCGCCAACGAACCCCAGGCCGCGCTCGCAAAGAAGATCGCAAGCATTTCGCCCGGCGGCAAGCTGACCAAGTCGTTCTTCACCAACAGCGGCACCGAGGCGAACGAAATGGCCATCCTCGCGGCGCGGTGTTACACGGGATCGAGCGAAATCGTCGCCCTGCGGCATTCCTATCACGGCCGCTCGGCGCTTGCGATGACGCTCACCGCGCATTCGAACTGGCGCCTTGGGGGAACTCCGCAGGCTGGAGTCGTCCACGCGCACAACGCGTATTGCTACCGGTGCCCGTTCGGTCTGGAGTATCCTTCCTGCGACGTCCGCTGCGCCACCGACATGGAGGAATTGATCCGCACCACCACCTCCGGACGCATTGCGGGGTTCATTGGCGAACCCATTCAGGGCGTCGGCGGATTCATCACGCCGCCCAAGGAATACTTCGGCATCGTCGCCGGCATCGTCAAAAAATACGGCGGCGTTTTCATCAGCGACGAAGTGCAGACGGCGTGGGGGCGCACGGGCGGCAAGTGGTTCGGGATTGAACAGTACGGCGTGATACCGGACGTGATCACCAGCGCGAAGGGTCTCGGCAACGGCATGCCGATCGGGCTGACGCTCGCGCGGGCGGAAGTGGCGGATTCCGTGAAGGGCGCAACCATCTCCACATTCGGAGGCAATCCGATCGCCGCGACAGCCGGGAAGGCCGTGCTCGACTATATAGAGGAAGAGAATCTTCGCGTGAACACCGCCGAAGTAGGCGCCTACCTTCGCGGGAAACTGGAAGAACTGGCCGAAAAGCACGCGATTATCGGGCAGGTGCGCGGCATGGGTCTGCTGCAGGCAATCGAGCTTGTGGAGGATCGCCAGACGAAAGCGCCGGCGGCCGCGGCAACCGCCGCGTTCCTTGAAGCCGCGCGCGAGAATCGCCTGCTCGTGGGCAAGGGCGGCCTGTACGGCAACGTGATTCGCATCTCGCCGCCCATGAACATCGCGAAGAGCGACGTGGACGAGTTTGCGCGCCTCGCGGACCGCAGTCTCGCGCAGTGCGTGTCTCATGCGGGCTCGGGGAGCCGCGCGTGACGGACAATTTCCCGGAGATTCATCCGGCGCTGGGAGATCGCGCCGCCGTTGCCGAGGCGAACCGCTGCCTGTTCTGTTACGACGCTCCCTGCACGAACGCGTGCCCCACGCATATCGACGTTCCGCGGTTCATCAAAAAGATCGCAAGCGGTAACCTTCGCGGTTCGGCCGGAACGATTCTCAGCGCGAACATCCTTGGCTTAAGTTGTTCCCGCGTGTGTCCGGTGGAGGTATTGTGCGAAGGCGCTTGCGTGCTTCACGGGTACAATAAGCAACCCATCGAGATCGGCCGCTTGCAACGCCATGCGATGGATTATTTTTATTCGCACAACCCCGCCATTCCCGTTGCGGTGAGGGCTAAGCCGCTGCGCGTGGCGTGTATCGGCGGCGGCCCAGCGTCTCTTTCATGCGCCGCCGAGTTGCGGCGGAACGGGGCCGACGTCACGATCTTCGATAGCCGCCCGCTGCCGGGAGGGTTGAATACCTACGGCATCGCGCAGTACAAGCTGCGACCGGAGGACAGCCTGAAGGAAGTCGCGTTAGTCCGCTCGATGGGGGTCCGGTTCGAAGAGGGCGTGGAGGTCGGCGGCGCGATGCCGGTCGAGCGATTGGAGCGCGACTTCGAGGCGGTTTTCATCGGCGCCGGTCTTGGACCCACCCGTCCGCTGGGCATCCCGGGCGATGATTTGCCGGGTGTGGTCGACGCGCTGAGGTTCATCGCACGCTATAAGATCGGGAAGACCGAAGTGGGGAGGCGGGTGGTCGTGGCCGGCGCGGGCAACACGGCGATCGATGCCGCGATCGCGGCGGTCAGGCTCGGCGCGGAAGAGGTGCATCTCCTGTACAGGCGCGGCCAGCGCGAGATGCCGGCGTTCAGCTTCGAGTATGAGCGGGCGCTCGCCGAAGGAGTGCGGTTCCATTGGCAAACGGTACCGGTATCGTTGTCCGGCGCGGGTTCGGTGGAACGAATCGAGTGCGCGCGCACGGAACTTGGCGCGGCGGACGCGAGTGGCCGGAGTAGTCCGCGGATACTGCCTTACTCGAATTTTTTCATCTCCTGCGACATGGTGATTCCGGCGATCGGGCAGTCGAGGCTGCTTGAATTGCTGAGCGCTTGCCGAGGCGTCGAGCTCGACCACGGGCGGGTGCGGGTGGACGCGCGGACGGGGCGGACTTCAAATCCACGCTACTATGCGGGCGGGGATTGCGTGAACGGGGGACGGGAAGTGGTGGACGCGGTGGCCGAAGGAAAACGCGCCGCGCTTGGTATCCTGGAAGCTCTGGGTTGATCTCACTGATGATCTCACTCGATCCGGTTGAAGCCCGCGTCTTGGGGTCGCTTATTGAGAAGGAAATGGCGACGCCGGAGCACTATCCGCTCTCGCTAAACGCGCTGGTGAACGCCTGCAATCAGAAATCGAACCGCGATCCGGCCATGTCGCTCGACGAGAGCGATGTCTCCGAGGCGCTCGAGCGACTCCGGTTCAAGGGTCTGGCCTCTATCCTTACGGGCGGCGACAATCGGGTGCCGAAACATTCCCACCGCGCGTACGAAGGGCTGAATCTCGGCAATCGGGAGTTGGCGCTGCTGTGCGTGCTGATGCTTCGGGGGCCGCAGACGGTGGGCGAGCTGCGCGGACGCACGCAGAGTCTGCACAACTTTGACGATCTGGATTCCGTCGAAGGGTGTTTGCATCGCCTGGCGGAGCGGGAGGCCCAGCCGCTGGTGACGAAGCTTCCGCGGCAGGCGGGCATGAAGGAATCCCGCTACGCTCACCTGTTCTGCGGAGTACCGCAACTCGTGCGCGAACCGGAGCGTGGAGGGGAGCCGGTGGCTGCCGGGCAGAGCCGCGCCGACAGGATCGAGGCGGATCTCGCGGCGCTGAGAAAAGAGATGGAGGAGCTTCGGCGGCAGTTCGCCGATTTCCGCAAGCAGTTCGAGTAGGTTTGAGTCTCGGGAAACTTTGCGCGGCAGACGGCAGGCGGCGAAAGACGATGTCGCGGTAGGGATGCAAGTTACCCCGCACCCCCCGCACAGATCCGTACAAGCGCGATTGACGCATACGGCTTTTACCTTGGATGGATAACGGCAAAGCGCTGCTCCGGGTAAGGATGCACCACCCTGGGACGAGGCAACCA
>CAMDED010000044.1 GCA_945893365.1 Candidatus Sulfopaludibacter sp. SbA3
CGGGGGCGGTGTCCCACCTCCCGTTGGTCGGCCCCGGAGATTGTACGGCGTATGGGCAGTTTTTGGTCATTCTCAACTCAAGAAAGGAGGCCCCGCGGCTGTTCGCTCCCTTCCTCCTTCAGGCTCATTCTTCGATTGGAATATACTCCCGCGCCGGGCTCTTTTTCCGCGCTCTTTTTGCCCTTGGCTCTCCGCCGCTTTGCGAAGCGCCGCTACATTCGCCAGGTCCCGCGGCCTTCCGGCTGCGATCTTCGCGGCCACGAAGGCCGGAGCGGGAAATGAAGTGCGCCGTGAGGCGGCGCGCCGCATCCACGACTCCCTCGACGCGCTTTTCCCAGGCACGGTCGAAATCAACGCCGTCGATCTCCGGCAAAATTTCCACAGCGACAGGCTTACGGCCCAGGCGGAAAAACCTGCCGCGCTCGCTGAAATCTCCGGGATTGAGTCCTTCCAATGTCAAAACCATTGCCGTCCGTGGACTTGTGGAAGAAGGCGCCTTGGCCGTCGTCCCCGGTTCTCCAAGCCGATACCAGCGGCGGATGTCCGGTGTTTCGGGGATAAATACGAATCCGCATCGGCTCTTGCGGGACGACGGCCGAAGTCGAAGCGCGGTTGTTGGTGAAGTGCCGATGGCCGGCGCAAGAGTCATCGACCTTAATCGCGAGTTTCGCAATCCGGCCGGGCGGGCGGGGGCGGCGCGCCGCTGCGGATTTTTAGCCGGTTTCCGAAGGAACTGCGATAGAATGAGACCTCTGGGGATCGATGCCATTCTCTCTTGAAGCGAAGGTCGCCCTTGTAACAGGCGCGGGCCGCGGAATCGGGTGCGCCATCGCTCAGGCTTTGGCAGCCGCGGGCGCGTCCGTCATGATTAACGACCTGGACTCCGAGCCCGCCACCGCGGCGGCGGCATCGATTCCCGGTTCCGCTCATCTGGCGGGCGACGTGACGAATCCGGCGTTTCCGCAACACCTCGTCGACGCGACGCTTGCGCGTTTCGGTGGATTGGACATTATCGTAAACAACGCCGGGTACACCTGGGACAACGTGATCCAGAAGACGAGCGACGACCAGTTTCAGGCTATGCTCGACGTGCATTTGACGGCTCCATTCCGGATCCTAAGGGCGGCGTCGGCGCACTTGCGGGACGCGGCAAAGCGGGAAGCGGCGGCTGGCGCGCGCGTCATGCGCAAAGTTGTCAACATTACTTCCATTTCGGCGGGCGGCAACGCCGGGCAGGCCGGGTACTCTTCGGGTAAGGCCGGCGTCATCGGACTCACAAAAACCCTCTCCAAAGAATGGGGCCGTTACAACGTAAACGTGAACTGCGTCGGGTTCGGCATGATTCAGACGCGGCTGACCCAGCCGCTCACCGGCGCGGGCGCGTCCATTCGGATACAGGGCCGCGAGATCGCCGTGGGAGTGCAGCCGCAGGCGCTTGAGGCGGTGAAGACGGCATGCCCGCTCGGCCGCGCGGGCACCGTTGAGGAGGCAGCTGGAGCGGTGCTGTTTTTCTGCTCGCCGCTTTCCGACTATGTTACGGGCGAGGTGCTGATTTGCGGCGGCGGAATGCATTTTTGATGCGCCTCATTGCGTCGTCCCTGGTTTCCGCGCTCGGGCTCATGGCGTCGGAGCCGCAGGAGTTCCGCTTCGCCGTCGCGCAAAGCGCGGAAGTGATCGCGGATCTCGAGCTTTCGTCGCCGGGCTCGGATTGGTCGAAGCCGGGCAGGGAAGCCGCGCTCGTCAATCTTACGGCCGATTCAAGACCGCCGCAGCACATCATGACGTTCGCCGGCGAAACCCCTTACTCGTATTCGGCGTTTCTGGGACGATTGCCCAGAGGACCCCATCGCTTGCGCGTGGAACGGAACGATCTACATTCCGCGCAAGGATCGGGACTCAAAATTCACGCGGTGAGATTTCGGGAAATTCCGGACAAAGACCCCTATTCGGCGGCGCTCGCGCATGCTCCAATCCTTTATGCAAGGCCGAACACGATCGGAAAGTTTACCGACGTTCCGCTCCTGGCCTATTGCGAGAGAATCACCGAAAACGGGCGGCCGCTGTTGCAGTACACGACGATTTTTTCAAACGAGGACGGCGGCACCTCGACCCGGGCGCTCATGGCCCGCTGGGGCCGGACCACGGACATCGAATATCTCTACCGCCACTGGCTCGATACCGGAGAGGCGACGATGCAGACGCGGGATCACAAAGAAATGCCGTTTCGCGGCACGCAGGCGGAGGGGCGCCATCCGCTCCTGATTCCCTCCACGCAGAACAACATGGTGTCGGATGAAGGTTCCTCCGCCGTCCGCTTCCAACTCGCGCCGCGATTGGTGGACCTCTCCCAGGGTTCGCGGGAATCGATCATGGACGAGCAGCCCGTCACCTACCGCGTGATGGCGCAGGAGCTCGAGCGCGAAGGAAAGCTTCGGCCTTTCGGCGTCGTGGACGGAGAGAAGATAAGCGATCCGAGGAATTATCTGTACATCGAGGCTCATGCCGTGGGCCGGGATGCGGCGCTCTCCGTTCGTATCCGCAGGACGGGCGAGGACGTGTGGCGAAGCTCGCACCTCGGCCGCACCGATTTCGCGATCTCTCGAGACGGCTGGTTCCGCACGACCGTCGAGTTGCCGCCCGGAACGACCTCCGACCGGATCGGCGCGATCGGAATCGAATGCCTCTTCGTGAAGGATACAAGGCCAGGCAAGCCGGATCCGGCTTCGGGCTCATGCCGCGTGGAAGCGGTGACCCGCGCATTTTTTCTCGACCGCAACTATAAGCCCGGAACCGATCTGTGGCGGCTTTCGTCGCCTCTCGAGATTCCAGCGGGAGAGTTGAGAGTTCTGTACAAAGGAGAGTGATCGAATGACCACACAGGCTACCTATGACGACGTGAACCTGATTCTGAAATTGTTCGAAATCAGGCGGGAAGAGAAGCTGCGTGAGGCGCGCGCGTTCGTCACCGGCAAGTTCAAAGCTTCGACACTGGAGGAGATGAACCAGCTTTGCCCGCCAGGTTCACTGGAGCAAACTTACCTCCGGATGTCGCTTAGCTACTGGGACATGGTGGCGTCGTTTGTCACGGCCGGAGTGCTGAACGCCGACCTGCTCTTCCAGAGCGGGGGGGAGCTGGCAGTCACCTACGAGAAGATTCGCGAAGTGGTCCCGGCGGCCCGCAAGGAACTCAACTATCCCGCCTTCGTCGCGAACCTTGAAAAAGTCGCCGACATGTATCTGGAGTGGCTTGAGAAGCATAATCCAGGCTCGACGGCGGCTTTCCAGGCGCGTGTAAGAAGCAGGTAACGCCGGCTGCTCGTCCGGCTTTCCCTTAGCCCATGCGGTTCACGCGGTCCCTCTTTCTGCGTTGCCTGGGGGCGGTATACGCGGCGGCCTTTCTGTCGCTCGGCGCGCAGGTCAAGGGTCTTATCGGAAGCCACGGGATCCTGCCGGCCGCCGATTTCCTCCGCGCGGTCGAGCACAGCTACGGGCCGGAGCGGTTTCTCCTCCTCCCTACGCTTGCCTGGCTCGGCGCGGGAGACGCGGCGCTTCTGGGTATGTGCCTCGCCGGAGCTGTTCTCGGCGTGTTGGCGGTGGCGGCGCCGTTGCGTTGGCCGTTGTTCTTCGCGCTGTGGCTGCTGTACCTCTCGCTTGCAAACATCGGCCGCGATTTTCTCATGTTCCAGTGGGACGCCCTGCTGCTCGAAGCGGGCTTTCTTGCAATCTGGTGGGCAGGCACGCGCGAACCGCAATTAGCCGTAATGTGGCTGTTCCGATTGCTGATCTGCCGCCTCATGTTTCTATCGGGCCTGGTCAAGCTGACGAGCGGCGACGCGGCCTGGAGCGGTCTCACCGCGCTTCAACATCACTTCGAGACGCAGCCTCTACCCACTCCCCTCGCCTGGTACGCGCACCAGTTACCCGCCTGGGCGCACAAGGCTGCGACAGTCGCGATGTTCGGCGTCGAGTTGGGTCTGCCGTTGCTGATCCTCGCGCCTCGCCTTGTCAGATTCCTCGCCGCCGCCGGATTCGCCCTCCTGCAAGTCGTAATTCTCGCCACCGGTAACTACGCGTTCTTCAATCTGCTCACGCTCGCGCTGTGTTTGACGCTTCTCGACGACGGCGCGTTCGGAAAACCGGTCGAACCCTCTCCCAGGCTCACCGTACTCAGCTTCGCGCCCGCGGCGGTACTGGTCGTGTCTCTCTTCGTGCCGGCGATGCACCGGCTGCAACTGTTTAATAGTTACGGACTCTTCGCCGTGATGACCGTAACGCGGCCGGAGATCGTGGTGGAAGGCAGCCGCGACGGCGAGCATTGGATTGCCTACGAGTTTCCGTACAAGCCGGGCAGCCTTCGGCGTGCGCCGGGCGTTGCCGCTCCCCACCAGCCGCGGCTCGACTGGCAGATGTGGTTCGCGGCCCTTGGAACGGTGCGCGAAAATCCCTGGTTTGTGGCGTTCCTCGAGCGGTTGCTCGAAGGCTCGCCGCAGGTCGTGTCCCTGCTTGAGGCGAACCCGTTCCCGGATGCGCCGCCGAAGTACGTCCGGGCCCGGTTGTACGAATACAAGTTCACCGAACGCGGTTCCGCCGGTGGAGCCTGGTGGCGGAGAGAATTCAAGGGCGAATATTGTCCGGCGATCTCGCTTCGCCGGTAGCGCGGTTCGCGGAGCCCAAAATCGATTCTGCCCAAATCCTGCAACCAACCGCCCTTCCCGGGTATCATATAGGTATGCGCCGACGATACTGGCTGGGTGGCGCCGGGGCCCTGACCGCCGCCGGGCTGGCAAACGCCGCCTATCGCGTTTCTCCCGCCTTCTGGCATCAGTTCAGCCGTGAAATCGGACGTCCCGTCATGCCCACACCTCTCATTCCGAATCCGAAGCAGTGGCCCGATCGGGGCGTGTACGCCGCGTGGCTGGGGCACTCGACGGTCCTGTTGAAGATCGACGGATTCACCCTGATTACGGACCCCGTGCTCGGCGAGCGCGTCGGAATCGAGCTTGGCCTCTTCACACTCGGCATCAAGAGGCTCACGGCGCCCGCGTTGCGTACGTACGAGCTTCCGGCCATAGATCTTGTCTTGCTCTCCCACGCCCACATGGACCACATGGATACCCCAACCCTACGGTCGCTTGAGAGCGGGAAAACCGTGGTCGTGACATCCCCAAAGACCAGCGACATCTTCCGCGCCGCGCGCTTCAAGCAGACACACGAGCTTGCCTGGGGCGAACGTGTCCGGGTCGGGCCGCTCGAAATTCGCGCTTTCGAAGTCAACCACTGGGGCGCGCGCATGCGTAGCGATACGTATCGCGGCTACAATGGCTACGTCATCGAGTCCGACGGTGGGAGGCGCGTACTGTTCGCCGGAGACACGGCGCGCACCGGCGCGTTTCGCCAGCTTCGCTCGTCGAAACCATTCGATCTGGCGATAGTTCCCATCGGCGCCTACAATCCTTGGATTCGCTTTCACTGCTCGCCTGAAGAGGCGTGGAGTATGGGAAACGACGCGGGCGCGGAGCGCTTTCTGCCCGTCCATCACCAGACTTTCCAACTCAGCCGCGAGCCTCTCGTCGAGCCTATCGAGCGCTTTCACGAGGCCGCCGGCCGCGAAGCCGGACGCATCGCCGTTCATACGATCGGTCAGGAAATCCGGCTCTGAACGGCTACTCGCGTTTCTTCGCTCTCCCGAGCGCGAACAGCGCCCCAATCGACCCAGTCCAGGCCAGCGCGCTGACCGCCGCCATAACGCGCTGCTCCGCCGTGCCCCCTCGGCGCATCTCAATGCGCGCCGAAGACGCGGGCTCCGGATATAGGATCATGAATCCGATGTAATCCTTTTCGATCCGGATCGGACGGCCCGCCTGCGTCGCGGTCCACCCCGGATCGTGGGTCACCTGCAGCGAAATCAACCGTCCCTCCGGCATGGGACCTTCGATCGCGAGCGAAGCGACGCCGCGCCATTCCACCGCGAGACGAGGCGCGGAGGGATCCTCGATGGCCGCCACGTAAGTGTCCAACTCCCGCTCCAACCCGCGGAAAAAGCGCCCCGGCAGTTGGTCCGGGCGCACCAGGTGCGCGAGCGACGTGAACGGGATCCGGTAGATGCTGTCGTCTTCCTCGCGATACACGCGCTCCAGAAGGCCCTCGAATTCGCCGGGGTGCTTGAAGTCACGGTAGTGCTCCTTCGATTTCGGACCGTGCACAACCACGTATTCGACGCCCAGAGACTTCATCATCGCGACGGCGTTTCGTCCCTCCTCGCCGGGCGCGCTCCCCGTGCCGGTGCGGATGCGGAAGGCCATGTGGTGTGGAATCCGATTGCTCAGTCCCGATTCAAACGCGCCGCCGATCTGCGGGATGTCGAACCACATGTTCAGCCGGTACCGCAGGCCTCCCGACGCCATCACACGTCCGCCCGGATTCCGGGTTGCTAGCCATTGGGCAAGGCGATATTCCACCGTCTGTTCTTTCGAGACCGGTTTCCATTTCTCGTGGCTCTGCGAAATATAAGTGAACGCCTGCGGCGCGCCCACGATGAGCATGGCGGCCGCGGGTCCGATGGCGCAAAACCGCGTAACGCCGTTCGGACTCCGCATCGCCAGCCGGAACCATGCGAAAAGCGCCAGGAGCAGGAACATCGAGTATTCCATCGCGTAGCGATGCGATTCCGGAATCGTGTCGATACCGTGGGAGTACCGGATCTCGACGATCCAGCCGAACAGGAAGCAGGCGAGGGTGACGAAGCAGAGGTAGTTCTCGCCCGGCAGATAGCGCAGCAGGATCAGCCGCAGCAGCGCCAGCGCGGCGGCCGCGCCCCCGAGAAGCGCGTTCTGTGTGGCGCGTAAATCGAAGTTGAGCGAATCGGTGGACCAGTTGGAGGCGATGTTTCGTATGAACGCCGGCGTCAGCCAGAACGCCGCCAGCAGCCAGGCCAGCACTCCGGCTCCAATCACCCGGCTGAGGCGGAATCCGCTTTCCTTCCGGGTCCCAAGCACCGTCAGAAACATCACCGCGCAGCACATTGCCAGCGCCAGGGCCGCGATCCAGTTGGTGAGCGCGACGGCAGCCGCCATCGAAGCGGCAATGAGAATGCTTCCGAAACTCCGGCTCACGCCGGCCGACCAGATCGCGGCGAGCGCCGGGGGCAGCAGCGCCAGACCGACGGTGTGCGGGCCCTCGCCGTACTTAACCAATACCTGCAGACGCCAGGGCAGATGCACGTCGCCGCGGTCGCGCGAGATGGCTTCGATCAAGCCGTACAAGGGTGAGAAGAAGGTATAGGACAGCGCCGTCCCCAGCGCCCACCAGAGGCTCCGCGTGAAGTACCGGACGAAGAAGAACACGCTCACGGGCACAAGGCAGGCGAAAGTTGCGGTGACGATACGATGGGCGTAGGCTGCATCGACGCCGGGGAGGATCCAGGAGAGCGGCGCACCCAGATAATGCACCAGCGGCAGATACATGAGCGCCGTGGGCACCCCGCAATACTGCAGCGGATTCCAACCCCACGGGTTCGGGTGAGCCGCGATGAATCGCGACATTGAGGCGTAGCCGCCTTCAATGGAGCCTCGGTAGGGCGACTCGCCGTCCTGAAAGAGAGGGAAGTTCAGCCAGACGTTCAGCAGCAGGATCGCCGCCGCCAGGATGATCGAGGTTCGCTCAAATGGTTTCAGGAGCGCACCTCGTAGTAGCGCGGCCGCCTCACAATCAGGACGATTAGAACTAAAACCGTAAGGAACGTCACCGCTTGGCCGATCCGGTTCCAGAGAGGAGTCCCGAAATACAGACGAATACGATGGTCGCCGGGTGGCGCGTCAATCCGCATAAAGCCAACCACGTCCTGGCGAATCGGCAGATTCCGGCCGCTTTCAACGGCGCGCCATTCCGGATCGAAACTTTCCTGAACGAGCAGAGCCTGCCCTTCGCGGAGCTTGACCTGGATGTCCATGGCATCGGTTCCATCCCACTTCAGGGAAACAGGTGAATCCGGCCCGCGCTCGATGGCGTCCGCATAGGCCCCGATGTTCTCGATATCGTAACTCCCGCGGATCGGCAGCAGTGCGTCGAACTGCCGCCTGTCGACGACGCGCGCGAGCGCCGGAAAGCGCCGGGGTACCCGGTAGATCACATTCCCTTGGCGGTCGTCATGGAACACAGGAAAGACACCGGCGAACTTCTTCGAGTTGGGAAAGTCGTGATAGATCTCCTGCGAAGTGCGATCGTTCACTATGACGGCGCCCACGCCAAATGAAACCAGCCAGTGGGTCGCCAGTCTCGGATTCACTCCGTGAATCACCTCCGATTGCATCATCACGGTCATGGGATTCAGCAGACCCTGATCGGACCCGCCGCCGACCTGGGCGAGATCGTTCCACGCGTTGTACCAGAAGCGAACCGAGCCGGTGGGGAGCGCGCGCGTGTCCGGTTGGTTTCGGGCCATCCAGTCCTGCATCCGGTATTCCACGCGCTGCAAGTAGTCCGGTTCGCGGACATAGATGTCCCAGGGCCGCCGCAGATAATCGCGAGCGAAGCTGAAGCAGGCGAGAACAATCGCCGCGGCACAGGCCTTCGGCATCCAGGGCCGGCGAAATAGAAAGCCCTTGAGCGTCCACGAGGCGCCGTTCGTCCAAAGACGACGCACCCCCTCGGTCGCAAGCAGAATCGTTACCAGATCCAGCTCCGGTACCAGCCGCGCCGGCTCGCCGATGACTCTGAAGTTCAGGAAATGGTTGCCGATCACATTCAGCGCGAAGAAAAGAAATGCGCCCCAGATGAAAACGGGATAAGCAAGATGCGGTTTTCCGCGCGCGCGGCGGTCGCTGGCCAGCACGAAGGCGACTCCCAGCGCAATCGTCACCCACAGCGACCAGCGGTTCCCGTGATGCGCGACAAACTGCATGTTGCGCAGCGTGATCTCAAGATAGGAAGGTACCAGCCAGAAGGCCGTCAGTCCCCACGCCGCCGCGACGATCGAGGCAGCGCGAAGCCACATCCAGTGGTCCTGGTGCGTGATCCACAAGCTCCAGCAGAGAATCGGAAAAAGAATCACGAGCGAGGTGGCCCCGTAGAAATTGTTGGAGAATACCAGTGCGCAGCACAACGCGGCCGAGGCCATGGCGATGGGCCGGTATTTTTCGATCGCGAGAAAGGAAAATGCCAGAGCGAAGCCGATGATCGAGAGCGCCGTCACGTGCGGGCCCTCGCCATACCGGATCAGCGCGCCCAGCCGCTGCGGAACCAGCAGCCAGGCGTCCGTGCGAACCTCTTTCAGGATCAGAAACGAGGGCGATAGCAGCGCCGTTGCGGCCGCCGCCAGCCAAGCCGGCCAGCGTTCGCGCCCGCCGATCCGCACCAGCAGATACACGCCCGCGATTCCCAGCGCGTAGAAGAAGGCGATGTAGATGTGGTACGCGCGCGCCGCTATCATGCGCGGGTAGACCTTGACGAGCAGCGCCGTTCCATAGCGCAGCGCGGGCGGATACACGTAGTCGAAGCGCGTGCCGCAGTACCAGAGCCTCTGCCACTGCGGGTGCGGCCAGTGGTCGGCCAGGAATCGCCCGTCGGCGATGAACGTGCTCTCGATGGACGCCCACTTGTCCAGATACTTGACCCGGTACAAAGGCGCGATCAGCGCGGAAGCCAGCAGGAACACGATCGCGAAGTCCAGGGCGACGGCGGTCTTCGGACGATTCAGTAGTTTGCGAAGGCGCAAGAGTTCTCCTTGAGGCCAAACGAGAATACTAGCTTTCCGGCGCTCGGAATACAAATGGCGTCGCGTGTTTGTGCGCCGTGCGCGGCGGCGGTTTGAGTTTGCTATGGTGAGTACTCCATGGACGTGATGCGAAGGATCCGGCGGCTGTTGGGGAAGCCCACCAGGCTGCCCTACCATCTACACAGGAGCGAGCTGGCGGAGCCCAAAGCGGCGCCGCGCGAACGGGCCGGGGAGATCGAAACGTTTCTGCGCAGCCTCGACCAGGAGAACGACGGCGCGCGCGCGTACATGGAGACTCACATGGCGCGGCTGGTGCGCACGCTGACGATGGTTCCGCCGCCGGGCAGGACCCGGCGCGCATTGGAGCTCGGGGCATACATGCAGATGACGCCGGCCCTCGGCTGCGTTTTCGGCTACGACGTGCGTGGCGCCTACTACGGCCCGCTGGGACGGGTGGACATGAAGACCGTCTCGGCCGGCGGCAAGGAAGTGTTCCGCTGCGAGACCGACCTGTTCGACGCGGAACGCGACCCCTTTCCTTACGAGGATGGGCGATTCGACGTCGTGCTGTGCTGCGAGCTTATCGAGCACCTTTTACACGATCCGATGCACATGTTGCTTGAGATCGGCCGTGTGCTCGTCGACGGCGGTGCGCTGCTGCTCACCACGCCGAATATCGCCAGCTACACAGCGGTGGCCCGCATTCTGAATCGCAAGGAGCACCCGCAGCTTTTCTCCAGGTATGCCGACCCCAAGGGAGAGTTTCAGGACACGGAAATTCCGCACGTGCGTGAGTACACTCCGGACGAAGTGGCGGAAGCGGCCATCGCCGCCGGGTTCGAGGTGGAATACCTGTTTACGGAGAAAATCGCCGGCTACGAATCGGATTTGTACTTCCGGGATTTACTCAGCCGGATGGACTATCCGACCGAGCTGCGCGGCGAGCAAACCTACATCCGCGCGCGCAAGCGGGCCGGAGCGCCAGTTACACGATACCCGTCGTTCCTGTACGAAGGGTGCTGACGTAAGGAATCGAGAGCCGTGCAAGGACGCTCCGCCGCATCGGCTAGAATGCAATCATGGATGCACGCGAACTTCTGCTTTCTCCGATAGCATACATGCCGCCGGCCCGCGTACTCGATGGTCTGTCCGCGGCGCATTGCGAGGCGCGCGTGCCCGGTGCATCGCACTCGGTTGCGGAGATCGTGGCGCACTTAGCCTACTGGCAGTCGTGGTTCTTGGAACGCTGCGCCGGTAAGGCAACGCCCATGGCGGGAAAAGCGTCCGTCGGGTGGCCTTCAACCACGGCGGGCGGCTGGGAGTCGTTGAGACACGAGTTTGTTGCGGGTCTCGATCGTGCCGTGGGAATCGCGGCCGATGAATCCGCTTGTATCCGCCGGGTTGAACCACCCATCGAGTTTCAGCCGCTTGCGAACTACACTATTGCCGATGCCATCGTGCATCTCGCACTTCACAACGCCCACCACCTTGGTCAGATCGTCACGCTGCGGCAGATTTTGGGCGCTTGGCCGCCACCCGAGGGTAGCTGGACCTGGTGACCAGGTTCAGGTTGCCTCCAACATTTCGTGCCTTCAGGCCGGTTTAAGGGTTCGAAATCCAGCCGGTGAGCCGGCGCAAAGCGGTAACCTCGCTTGAGAGCGGATGTTTCCCGTCGATATTCAACTACTTCCACGCGGCGGCACGAAGTTGCATGTTGTCCGGCCCGATCGTTATGGAGCGTATCGAGCCGATACCATCAACGCCATAGGTCTTCCTGAGCAAATCGCTCTCGGTCTCGATCGCCAGCAGGTATGGTCCATAAATCGCTTCGTGAATAAATTCGAACTGTGCGCCTTCGTGAGGGTAGAACAAATACCACCATCGGCGCTCGGGGTCCCGGGTGATGCCGCTGAAGTGATAGAAAATCAGCGGCAGACCATCCACGGTGATTCCCCCGCCGCCGCGCGCCACCCGGTGACCATCAATATTCCAGGGGGCAAGGTTCACGCCGGGATGCCGGATCACGTGAACGCCGGAGTACCGGCCCGGCCAACGGTTTAGATAGCCTTGGTTCATGAACAGTCCATCGGCAGTAGGCTGTTCATCGCACCACTCCAGGCATTCACGCTCCCAATCGGCGGCGCATTGCCGCGCGGTTTCGCCGCTTCGCCAATAGATGCAGCCCGCGTTGTATTCGCCATAGACTGCCAGGTGTGCGGTAGCGGCGCTGAAGCGGTGCGGCGACACGGCGATCGACGCGCCCGCGATCTCCTCGTACAGGGGAGCCGGGTCCGCAAAGAACCAGGTGTCCGCGTCGATGAAAGTAACGGAACGCGGCCGCGGCCGGTTCTCCAGAATGAACCTCGCGAGCGCCGGTTTATGGGTCGCGTAGCATGCCCACCGCGAGCGCCCGTCACGAATGCCGGGCAGCGAAGGGAATCTGACGTGAAGCGTCGACAGGCGGACTACCCGTATCGTCCCGGCGAAGACCTCACCGAGGATATCCGCGCAGAGGTCGTCAAACGCGAGAACGTGAATCTCCGCCAGCCGATCGTAGAGCCGGAGCGACCTCAACATCGCGATTCCCTGCGCGAGGTAGAGAGAATCGAAACACGTGCAGTAGGCGCGACCTTCACGGCCAGACAGGGCCTTCCATGCCGCGGACAGGAAACGCTTCACCACTACCGTCCTTTGAGGCGTTCGAGCGCTGCCGCAAGCTCCGCACGCCGGCCGTCCAAAGCTGCCGCCGACTGACCGCCCCAATAAGTCATTCGCTGGCGCAGCGTCCGCACCGCCGCCTCTATCGCGCCAGGTTCCAGACCAGCGAAAAACGACCGCGCCAGCCAAGCTGAAGTGGCGTTGAGACGAGGGTATTGGGAGTAGACCAGATCCGGCTGCACGGGTAGCGTACAATCGTCGAATCTGGCCACGCCACCGAACCCGAAGCGCAACCCGGCGTCCAGAACACGCGAGGCAATCGTATCCATCAGATCGGAGACCACCACCTCGAAGGGATGCGAGAGCCCGAGACCGATGCGCAGGTCGTTCAAACCGATGAAGATCTCGGACACTCCTTTTACGCTTACGATTTCAGGCAGGCGTTCCACAGCGGCGGCGGTTTCAAGCAGCAAAACGGGTGATGCGCGTCCTCCAATCATGTCGACGAATGCGGCGGCCTCGCGCCGGCTGCTGAAGTACGGCAGCATGAGCGCACGCGCGCCCAGCGCGAGGGCCCGCTCCACTTCCTCCCCTGATCCGGCATGGAGCGGATTCAGGCGCGCGAAAAGCTCGGCGCGAGTGACGCGCGCGGCAACCCCGGATAGCTCATCGAGTTGATGGTCTGAAATTCGCGCTTCGGAGAGGTGCCCCTGGCGAGCGAGCTTGCCCATTCGCTCAATATCGATCCCAACGCGGTCCACGCCCGCTGCGTCCACCGCCGCTGCCGTCTCCGGGTCGGATGTGACCGCTGTAAGAACGAACTGGCACGGCATACTCATTGAAGCACCGGAGGAAAAAAGGCGTCGGCGAACTCAGTCGAGGGAATAGGGTATTGCATCGGATCCGGGCGGCAGGATCCAGTCGTCGGGTGCTTCATAATGATACACTTCGTCATTGACGACGATGTAAGCAGCCTCTTGCCCGCCGGGATTCCTTATTGCGTGCCAGACCAAGGGAGGCACACGCAGCGCCATCGGGCGCGCAACATTCAGATTCAACTGACTGAATGACCTATATGTCCCCGAATCGGGCCGGTCATCATAAAGCCCAACGCGGAGGTGGCCCCGCACTGTCACGATAACGTCGCTCTGGCATCGGTGGCAGTGCCAGGAGGAGACACCGCCCGGCAAGAGGGCCATGTACACAACGTGGGACGCCTTGAACTGCGGATCGAACCACTCAGGCCGGAAGCATTCAGTGAGAATCCCGCTACGGATGGCTACGTTCTTTATCTCCTTGACTTGAACTCCGGCCATTCTCTGAGGGGACACCGGCTCCCAGTCGGCCGTTACGGTTTGTGGAGCGCGTCTAGCCTGTTCGAGCATCTCTTTCCTCCGAGGTCTGGCGTCCAACCTCCCAGGGAATCACTATAACATTGGAAACTTACCGAAAACTAGCCGACGCCCAGCAGCGATTTGTACACAGGGATTCGAATAGTTCGAGATGAATCCAGCTTGGGAGCTCAGCCTGGACAGTTATGCCGGACCTACCTGAGGCTCTTGCGAACAAAGGAGTACGATCGGTTCGACCGGATCGGGTTTTATTCCGCGAGAGTTCTAAGTGCGTCCAGAACAGGTCCCCATTCGGTGCTCAGACTCGCTGCATGGAGGGCCGTCTTCACCCCTGGAGACTTGGCCGCGTAGTATTGATCGACGATGTCCGGCAAGACCGTTTCGATCAAAAAGAAGCTGGCCGTCCAGCGCGAGAGCCGACGCGCAATGCTGGAGAATCTCAATCGCCCGCCATATCCTGATTTGTGACTCTCTCCCTACAAACGGCGAGGCCCAGGCCCCGGTGGCCCTTGGCCTAAGCTGGTACCTCAGATCTTGAGCAGCGGATCTGCAAGCCTCTAGCCAGCAGCATTCCTCCGCCCGAGCCGCAAAGTCACCGGCTGTTCATGGGCGAAACGGGTTTCAAGGGCGAGTGCTCCCCCGCACTCGCATTTTTCTCCAGGTATGCCGGCCCGAAGGGAGAGTTTCAGGACACGGAAATTCCGCAGGTGCGCGAGTACACGCCCGACGAAGTGGCCGAAAAGCGCTGCCGCCGCCGGGTTCCCGTTCACGGAGAAAATCGCCGGGGACGAATCGGACTCACACTTCCAGGATCTATTGAGCCCGATGGACTATCCGGCCGAGCCGGCCTATTACCCATCCCTCTTGTGTATCGCAAGGATCCCGCACGATCTACTGGACCCGCCAGCTTCCCATTGTTTGCCACCCGGTCGTTTCGCGGTTAGTATCGACAGTGAGCGCACGAATCGTCTTTACGCCGCCGAACCCGGCGTTGAATGTCAATGGAAGACTCAGAGTCAGGTCGGAGCCGTCCACCTCCACGGTCGCCCGCCTCAGATTCAGCGCACACCGGCTGTTGCCGAGCGACCCGGGGGCGCCAACCGTTTTTTCGGGCAGCCATGCGGAACCTGCGTCATTTTGCAGCAAAACGCGATTCGCGGGGCGGACAAACTGCAACCAGCACGAGGGAGGGGAACCTTCCGGGCTATTGATCACAAAGTCGATTTCGGCAAGCGCGGTCGCGCCGGCCCCATGTGCAACCTTTATCTCAAACGTTTCCGAGAGGCCGCGGCCGGAGTGGGGTTTCACGGATACCACCTTGGTTCTGGTTGGCGGCTTCCAGTCCACCGGTACCGCGATTTCCACGATCGAGTAGCCTTTGCCGGCTCTCGCCACGCGGTGCCCGTTTTTGATCAGGGGATTGATGAAGAGTCCACACTCGTTCCCAATATTCCCGCGCTGGATCGCCGCGCCGCCCGTCACCAGGTCGATGCATACAACCGCGATTCGCCCGTCAGGCTCGCGCAAATGGACCAGGGTTGGAATCTCGTCCGGCGTCGGGTGCCCCGGCGGGATCGGGAAGGTTCGACCGCCAGTCAAGGCGTAGACGTAGTAATGGCTGGGCGTAAGGATGGACCGCCCTTTAAAATCGCGCTCCAAAATCTTAAATACCTGTCCGGGGAATGGCGGCTTGTACATCAGCCAGGAAGATGCGAGTATCGGAACCACCAGAGCGATCGAAGCCGCCGGGAACCGGGTTAGCCGCACCAGATCTTCGGCCACTACACCCAGGCTGACCCAAATCGGGAAACCGAAGAATGGTAGGTGAGACCTGAGATAAGCATCGGAGTAGTATCCGCGCAGGACCGCTGAAGCGACGAACATTCCACCCAGGATGGCGATCAGCAATGGGGCCGGCATCGAGCTGTCGCGGCGGACGACGCGGACTGCGGCGCCGGCAATCCCCAGAACGACTAGGACCAGGATGCCATCGTTGTACTCGGCGGGGAAGTTTGTTCGCGACGCCAGCCTCGGGCTTATCATCTTTGCCGCGTCCCCAAAACCGGCAACGCCGGCCGCAAGAAATCGAATCGGCAGTGAATGCCCCGGTGCGGCCGTTACCAGTCCACGCCGCCCAACTGTCTTGACCAGCTCGGCGCGTGCCTCTTCGAACCCGCCGAAATAGGTAAGCACCTGAATCCCAAACAAGGCGAGCGAGAGCGCCGCGCCAATGCCGAATCCGGCCATCATTCCGACGCGGCGGCGCCAGCCGAGAAGCAGGCACAGTATGCCGACTACCGTTGTGACGAACACGGCAAAGCCGTATTCGAATTGATAGAGTGCGAACGCCAGGAGTCCGGCATGCCACGGACGCCAGACGCGACGCGACGCGAGCACGCCCGCCCACAAAAGAGGGAACGTCCACACGCGATAGGTATTGCCCGTCCAGGCCAGGAACTGGATGAAGTCGCACGACATGGCGATCGGGACGATCGGCTGCTCCCCGCAGGCTTTCCAGGCCAGCACGAGTCCCATCGTGGAGCCGGCCAAGCCGAGGATAAGGATCTGAGTAGACGCCTTGTTTATACCCAGCAGGAAGAGAAGATAGTGAAGGTAGCGGGGGAAATTGGCGTTATGTGTGTACACACCCGTAACGACCGGTGCTTCGGGGTCTATAGTTTCGGCAGTTAGCCAGGAGAACTCAAATGGATTGTGCTCGATTAAATTGCGGGCATGGACGACGGTCAAGACCGTCTCAATGGGGTCGATGAAAGCGGGTACCCCGCCGCCAACCCTCCAGGACCAGACCAGGAATCCGAGGGTCCAGACGATTGTCGCCGCTGGGAAAATCCGACGGGCTTCAAAGGTCATTGGTGCATTATGTTAGCATTTTTAAGATTCGAGCTCCGGTAGCGTGCCAAGTGAGCGGTGGAGCGCCATTTCGAACGCGGAAGGGGCGGCGAGGTTCGCGCGAACCTCGTTAACGCCCTTGCCGATGCCGGAGCCGATCCCTCGTCGGCGCCTTTCGGAAAACCGGCGTTTGCGTGCGAGGAGAACACGAAGCGGCTCCCGGATAAATCGCTCAAGGCGTTCGACGGCGACTAGACGAATACCTCGCCGCCCTGAAGCGCCCGACTCAATAGCAGTTGCGCGTAAGATGGCTCAAGCCCTTCTGTTGCGCTACGGCATCGATTCCCGCGCCTCGAAGCTTTTGCCCGATCGGTTCCCATATCGCAAGGATCCCGCACGGTCTACTGGACCCGCCAGCTTCCCATTGTTTGCCACCCGGTCGTTTCGCGGTTAGTATCGACAGTGAGCGCATGAATCGTCTTGAGGCCGCCGAACCCGGCGCTGAATGTCAATGGCAGACTCAGGGTCAGGTCGGAGCCGTTCACCTCCACTTTCGCCCGAAACAAGTAGAGCGAACACTGACTATTGCCGAGCGACTCGCGGGAACCCACCGTTTTTGCGGGCAGCCAGGCGGAACCTGCGTCATTCTGCAGTAGAATGTAATTCGTGGGGCGTACAAGCTGCAAATAGCACGAGGGAGGGGACCCTGGCGAACCGATCACAAAGTTGAGTTCGGCAAGCGCGGTCGCGCCGGCCCCATGTGCAACCTTTATCTCAAACGTTTCCGAGAGGCCGCGGCCGGCGTAGGGTTTCACCGATACCACCTTGGTTCTGGTTGGCGGCTTCCAGTTCGCCGGCGCCGCGATTTCCAGGATCGCGTAGCCTTTCCCGGCTCTCGCCACGCGGTGCCCGTCTTTGACCAGGGGATCGATGAAGAGCTCACACCAGTTCCCAACCGTCCCGCTCCGGAGCACATCGCCCCCGACCAGTAGGCCGATGCAAGCAACCGCGATTCGCCCGTCACGCTCGCGCAAGGGGACGAGGTTTGGAATCTCGTCCGGCGTCGGGTGCCCGGGCGGGAACGCGAAGGTGCGACCGCCAGTCAAGCCATAGACGTGGAAGGGGTTCGCCGCAAGGATGGCTCGCCCTCTAAATTCGCGCTCCAGAATCTCAAAAACCTCCCCTGGGAATGGCGGCTTGTACGTCAGCCAGGAAGAAACCAGCATCGGAACCACCAGAGCGATCGAAGCCGCCGGGAACCGGGTTAACCGCACCAGATATTCGGCCACTACACCCAGGCCGACCCAAATCGGGAAACCGAAGAAGGGTAGGTGAGACTTGAGATAAACACCGGAGTAGTATCCGCGCAAGACGGCGGAAGTGACGAACATTCCACCCAGGATGGCGATCAGCAATGGGGCCGGCATCGAGCTGTCGCGGCGGACGACGTGGACTGCGGCGCCGGCAATCCCCAAGACGACTAGGACCAGGATGCTATCGTTGTACTCCGCGGGGATCTTCTTTGCCGCGTCCCCAAAACCGGCAACGCCGGCCGCAAGAAAACGAATCGGCAGCGAATGCCCCGGTGCGGCCGTTTCCAGTCCACGCCGCCCAACCGTCTTGACCAGCTCGGCGCGTGCCTCTTCGAACCCGCCGAAATAGGTCAGCACCTGAATCCCAAACAAGGCGAGCGAGAGCGCGGCGCCAATGCCGAATCCGGCCATCATTCCGACGCGGCGGCGCCAGCCGAGAAACAGGCACAGTATGCCGACTACCGTTGTGACGAACACGGCAAAGCCGTATTCGAATTGATAGAGTGCGAACGCCAGGAGTCCGGCATGCCACGGGCGCCAGACGCGACGCGCCGCGAGCACGCCCGCCCACAAAAGAGGGAACGTCCACACGCGATAGGTATTGCCCGTCCACGCCAGGAACTGGATGAAGTCGCACGACATGGCGATCGGGATGATCGGCTGCTCCCCGCAGGCTTTCCATGCCAGCACGAGTCCCATCGTGGAGCCGGCCAAGCCGAGGATAAGGATCTGAGTAGACGCCTTGTTTATACCTAGCAGGAAGAGAAGATAGTGAAGGTAGCGGGGGAAGTTGGCGTTATGTGTGTACACACCCGTGACGACTGGTGCTTCGGGGTCCACCGTATGGGCGGTTAACCAGGAAAACCTAAACGGATTGTGGTCGATTAAATTGCGAGCGTGGACGATGCTTAAGACCGTCTCATTGCTGTCGATGAAAGCGGGTACCCCACCGCCAACCCTCCAGGACCAGACCAGGAATCCGAGGGTCCAGACGATTGTCGCCGCTAGGAAAATCCGGCGGGCTTCAAAGGTCATTGGTGCATTATGTTAGCATTTTTCGATTCGAGATCCGGTAGCGCGCCAAGTGAGCGGTGGAGCGCCATTTCGAGGACGCGGAAGGCGCGGAAGCGAGTTGCCGAGGGCGCACCAATGACCCGGGCCAGCACCGGGCCGGAAATCGAACAAGTCCCCAGCGGCCGCGAGGTTCGCGCGATCCCTCGGTGCCGCCATGGCCGCCGCCCGTCCCGCCCTCGTCTGCGCCTTTCAGAAAACCGGCGTCTACGTCCGCGAGCGGAACGCGAAGCGGCTGCCGAAAAGATCGCGACGGCCATTTGACGGCGACTACGGACTTAAAATGAAACCACCGTTGCAATTGGCAGCCCGTGGGGCGGGCGATCGTCTTTTGTCGCCTGTTGGGGAGGGCCTACGGCCCGCGAAGCTTCAATGAAAAACCGAAAGGCGGCAATGGAGGCTTGGCCCGATCTTCGCTTTTGCGACCCTCGTGTTTTATTTATGGGCTTAGGGTGGTTTTTCGACCCTGCCTTCCACCGCGAAAACGGCAGGCCACAAACGACGATGGCCTGCCCCACCGCCACCACGGTTCCATGGGGAAATTTGCAACGGTTATATCGTGACGAGCCCTTAGCCGAATACCTCGCCGCGCTGAATTGTCCGATTGAACGGCACACTTCCTTACCTTCATGTCGTTATGCCGATTCCCGCCGCAGGTGAAGACTTGAGGTGGCCTGTCGCTTATCCATGCCATGCGCCCTGTCCAGCGGCGCGTGGCCCGTCTTGCCTCCCCCGCCATGGGAAAGCTCCGCATGAAACCATCCTCGACGAGATACTGAAAAAGCGTGTCGGTTTCCGGCCGCACCAACCCGCGCACAGTAAAGCGGAAGGCCGGCCGCGAGTGGCTCGACGTTGCCCAGCGGATCGGGTTCGACCAAAGGGCGGCGCCGGTGTTAGCAACCGCACGTGCGAGCCTTGCTCTCCACAACGGGCAAGTCCACCCTCCCCGGCGCCGACGGCGGCACGTCGTGGGCGGGGTTCATTTCGAAGAATCCATTCGGCTTGAGAAGAAAGCCGATGTACGCGGTCGGCATCACGGGATAATCTTCGGGTCGTGGGACGTGCGTGTGTCCGAAGGTGTACCAGAACACGATATCGGTGTCCTCGACTCGACGGTCGGCCTCCGTCCACTTCGAAAGGCCGTCACCGCCCGAACTCTGGTTAGGATAGTCGCCGGCCGCGTAGCGCTCGCCGTCGAAGTAGGGGGTGACCCAAACGTGATGGTTCACGAAACCCGCCCGCTTGCGCCACCAGGCATTCGGCGATGCGAGCGGAAACGAGTTGTCCCCGGGCAGGAACTTGTAGCTTACCGGTTCGCCCACGGAATTCGCTACCGACGGATTGATAATGCGCCATGTGCGCGCCGTTTCGAGCTTCAAGTGCCCTCGCGCCTCCTTTTCAGCGGCGAGCGTCGTAGCCTTTGCCTGAAATGCGTTTTCGAACGGATTGTGCTCGCCGGCGGGGTCTGCTTCGACGTCGATGCGCTGTACGGTGTTGGCGGAGCCGTCCAAATCAAAGTCCAGACGGACGTTGAAGAAGTGCTGATGGTTCGGGGCGTAGAGCTGCGGCGCGATGAGCGCTCCGTAGGGAGACTTCGCGGCCGGGTGAAGCGCGCCGAGCGAGAGAATACCCGTGAGCTTGATCTCAAACTGAATGTTGCCGTCCTGATAGAAATACCAGAAGAACCCGTATTCGTAGTTCTCAACGGTTGAGATCGACGACACCACCAGGCGCCGCGAACGGCGAACTTCGGGCGCTTCGGGCAGACGCCGGTCCGTGTGTTTCCACAGAATCCCGAAGTCCTCTTCATGGATGCAGATCGCGTTGGGAATCGTCAGCGCCCCTCCGCGGCTATCGCAAAGATGAGCATCGAGGTAGACGATGGGTCCCACGCAGTCGCAGCCCAGTCGAAGGCTATTCGCGCACATGCCCATCCCGTATTCGCCCACATCGAAGGCATTCTTGCGGGCCTGCTGAGGACTGGGGTCGCCATAGGGCACCACCATTTCCGTAAGCGACGCGCGGTAGAGAATGGACCGGTCGCGGCCCTTGTCGCGATACCGGATGTGATGCAGCGTCAGCCCTTCGCGCGCGTTGAAGCCGATGACGAACTTCCAGTTCTGCCAGAGCATCCGATTGCCTTCCAGGGTGAAGCTCGGGCCCTCGGGCTGGGTGATCGTGAGGGGCTTGATGCCGCTCCTTTGGTTCGGAACGCGTTGGGCGGAATAATTGCCGGGCTTCGGAGGCAACGGCCAGACGCCGTACTCTTCAATCCGGATTACCTGCATGATGTTGAGGTCGACTACGGGCCGGATGCCTTCAATCGGCCGAACATAGCCGTTGTCGGTACGGTCTCTCCGCAGAAAACAGAGCGGCCGGGCAAGACGCCGCGTGCGATCCTCCTCCGAGCCGTAGTTGCCGGCGCTCCAGATATCCACCATCACGAGGGACGTGTCCTCGATACCGTAGTGCTTCTTCAGGGCCGCGCGGAACTCTTCGCTCGCAAGCACGGCCTGTTCGCACTCCACCTGCTCGTCGATCGACATCGTGGGCTGCGCGCCTGGAGGCGCGTAACGCGGCGGGCTGACGCGGGCGGTGGTGAGATTCACGTCGACGTGGAAGCAGGCGTTCCGGGCGTTGTCGTGCAGGACGGCTTCCGCCTCGCGCCCGGGCATCTCGATGTCCGGCCAGTTGTGAACGAGGTCTTTGGGCGGTTCCTTCAACATCACGCTGATCACGCGAGTGACCGGCGTGAATTCAGGCAGAGTCCGTAGAAGTGCGACGGCGCGCTCCACTTCGGCCGCCGACAGTGGTTCCAATGGGTGAAGATAGGACATAAAAATTCCTCGCTAAGAGATGAAACACCCCCGGACGAGGGGAGCGCCTGGGAGCAATTATACATCCGTATCCGGGCCGGAGCCTCCAACACGCCAAGAAGGGAGCCACGCGAAATCGCCCGCACTTCCCGCCGGCGGAGCGAGCAAGAGCCGCATCCGCCGGCTCCAATCCCCGCGGACCTTCTTCATCGAAATAGCGCTTGAAGCCGCACCGCCGGCGCGGTTCGCCGCCACGCAGTATCGAGCTTTCTTTCGCTTGACTTCGCGGAGATCGCGGCAGTATCATCCTGTAAAGCGCATCATCGTGATGCCTGCCCAAGTAGGCACCATTTGGAGGCCCAAAAACGTGCTTAATCGAAGGCTTGCTCTTGCTTTATTGATAACGGGTCTGGCAAACGCCCAGTCCCTCGATACCGGCATCCTCGGCACCATCGTCGATCCCGCCGGAGCCGTCCTCACTGTTGCCTCGGTCACCGTAACTCAACCGGCCACGGGATTCACGCGGACAATTCAAACCGGCGCCGACGGCAGCTACGAGATCCGCTACTTGCGCCCCGGCGACTACGTCGTGGACGTAAAGGCGCCCGGCTTCCGCTCCGAGCGCCGCACCGGGATTACGCTTCAAATTTCTCAGTTGGCCCGCATCGACTTCACTCTCCAGGTGGGGCAAGTACAGGAAACCATCGAGGTAACCGCCGCCGCGCCCATCCTTCAGACGGAAAACGCGACCCTGGGCGAGGTGGTCGCCCGCGAACGCGTGGTCAATTTGCCGCTCAACGGCCGCAACTTCCTTCAGTTGTCCACCCTCACCCCCGGCGTCGTCGTGCAGGAGGAGGCGAACGGCCAGCGCACCCGCGTCATCGCCAACGGAACCCGCGACATTTGGATGCAGGTCAACATCAACGGAATCACCGCGGTGAATAACCGCGCCAACTTCATCAATTTTTATCCCTCGATCGACGCGATTCAGGAGTTCAAGGTGCAGAGCTCCAACTACTCGGCGGAGTACGGGGGTAACGCGGGCGCGAACATCAACATGCAGCTTCGCACCGGCACCAACGAATTCCACGGTTCCGTCTTCGAGTTTCTGCGCAACCAGAAACTGGACGCGCGCGGCTACTTCCGGCCCGAGCCGCTGCCGAAGGACGTCCTGCGCCGCAATCAGTTTGGCGCGGTCCTCGCCGGACCGGTCAAAAGGGACAAGACTTTCTTCATGATTGGCTACGAGGGCCAGCGTTCCCTGATTGAGCGAGCCGGAACCGCCGTCGTCCTCACAGCCGAGCAGCGCCGCGGCGATTACACCGGCGCCGCCCCCGTCATCGATCCCCTCAATGGCCTACCCTTTCCCGGCAACGTGATTCCCCCGTCGCGCATCAACCCCGTGTCGGCCCGCATTATCAACCAATACACGCCGCTGCCGAACGTTGCGGGAGCCGTCAACTATGCCGGCGTCACACAGGACGTGACGGATATCGATCAAGTGCTCGGCCGCGTCGATCATTCGCTCTCGGAGAAAGATCAACTTTCGTTTCACTATATCTACGCCGCGCGATCCTTTCCGAATACGGATATAAACCCGTTTTTCCGTTACACCGCCACGTTCCCCAATTCGAGCTTCGGCGTGCAGCACATCCACACTTTCGGGCCGCGTCTGCTCAACGAGTTCCGTTTCGGCTACCATATGGGTAACATCCAGAAGTTCGGCGCGCGCACGGGCACGGACTTTACCATCGAGTCTCTCGGAATCAACGGGCTCAAGGTCGGCGGGCCCGACGGCCGTCCTCTGCGAAAAGACGAGCAGGGCTTTCCCGTGCTCGGCATCGAAGGCTACCTCGGCATCGGCGACAGCCAGGCGTCCTCCAACCTCGATAACAGCAAGACGTTTCAGTGGGTCGACAACTTCAGCATCATTCGCGGCGCTCACTCGATGAAGGTCGGAGGCGATGTCCGCTTCCATTCCGATGACGCCACCACCAACAACTGGCCTTTCTCGAATATAGCCTTCACTCGAGACATCAGCGGCAACTCGGCCGCGGCCTTCATGCTCGGCTTTCCGCGAACCGTTCTCACTCCGGAGGGCGTCCCGATCTCCAAGGTTCGCCAGATGCGCTACGGCGTCTACTTCCAGGACGACTGGAAAGTCACCGCGAACCTTACGCTCAACCTGGGCCTCCGCTACGATCTGTTCGGATTGCCGCGCGAGATAAACAACATCAGCCGCACTCTCCGATTCGATCTCGGGCCCCAGCCCGTGCTCTATCCGGAACCCGGCAAGCGCGCGGACCTTTGGCTCAACGAATACAAGTATTTCGGCCCCCGCGTCGGCTTCGCCTACCGCTTGTCCGGCAAAAGCGTCATTCGCGGCGGGTACGGCCTGTTCTACACGGCGGCGCAATTCGACAACATCAACATCATGCAGTTGAATCCCCCCGCCGGCGGCAGCCTTACCATCGTCAATCCCGCGCTCAATCCTCCGGCGACGATCCAGAATCCCGTGCCCCGCGAGATCTTCCCCGACAACCCGATCTTCAACGTCGCCACCATCGCGCCCGACCGCAAGCGCCGCAACGCTTACGTTCAGAACTTCAATCTTCAGGCGTCGCGCCAGCTCACCACGAACGATGTCCTCGAAGTCGGCTGGGTCGCGAGCAAAGGCACATTCATGGATACCAGTCTCAATAGCTGGAACAACCCGCTGCCCAGTCTCATTCCATTCACCCAGTCGCGGCGTCCTTTCCCTCAGTTCAACCGCATTCGCATGGTTGTCGCCGACGGCAACTCGATTTATCACTCGCTCCAAGCCCGCTTGGAACACCGGTTTTCTCGAGGACTCAGCCTGACCTCCGCCTACACCTGGAGCCATTTCATCGACGATACCGCCCAAACCATCAATCGGGGGGGATACGGCGGCCAGAATCCACTGGATCGCGGAAAGGCGGAGCGTGCGGATTCGATCAACGACATCCGCCACCGGCTTGTCGTCGGCTACGTGTTTGAATTGCCGTGGGGAAGTAGTCTCAAAGGGGTTTCCAAACTGGTGTTGGGCGGATGGCAGACGGGAGGAATTGTAACCATGCAGAGTGGCTCGCCTTTCAACATCGTCCAGAGCGGCGATACTCAGAATGTCGAGTTTGCGGGGTGGTCGCGGCCTCATATCCTTCCGGGCCGCTCCCCGATACTCGACAATCGCGACGCCTCCCGCTGGTTCGACACGACGGCTTTCGACCGAAGCATCGGCGTTTTCGGCACGTCCCCGCGCAACCCGGTCGTCGGCCCCGGGCTCCACACCTTCGACCTCTCGGCGTCGAAATCTTTTCCGATGCCCTGGCGCGAGGCGCACTCGCTCATGTTCCGCGCCGAGCTGTTCAACTCGCTCAACACGCCTCAGTTCGGCCAACCCGGTGGAACGTTAGGCACCGGAGCCTACGGACGCGTCACGGGCACGCGCTCCGACAACCGTCAGATTCAACTGGCGCTAAAGTATACTTTCTGACGTTTCTTCAACCGGCGAATCGGGCCGTCTCATGGACGGCCCTCCGGTGGTTGCGGGCGCCAAGAGCCCGCGCCCCAATTTACTTCCCTGCCGGCGGTTTCCGCCCACCGTTCCAGGTGTCCGGCTTGGGCGTATCCGGCGGCCAGTAACCGCTTGGATCTTCCTTCCACTCCTTGCCGCACAGCCGGGAGATGACCTTCCATTCCGCCGCGCCCAGGTTCAAATCCGGATGGTAGATGAAGCGTTTGAGCCCGGCCCGCTGCGAGGCCACCAGTAGCCGGTCGAGGTCGTGGGCAGGCATCGGATCGCCGGCGTGCGGATTGCGTCCCGTCGAAACCCAGGCGATCACCTTGTCCGGATTGCCGGTCGCCTCCAGAGCCCGTTTCGTCTCGCCGAAAACCACCTCGTCGAAAAATTCGTCCGGGAACCCGTTCTCCAGATCCGCCAGCTTGCGAACCCCTGGCATTTGCAACCCGAATAGAACTTTCACCACCCCGAAACAATCCTCTTCCGTTAACGCCGGATTCCACTCGCCAAGCGTCGCCACCCACCGCGCAATCGTGCCGTACATGCCGTCGAAGCCGCGATGCCAATAGTAATGCTTCGGGAAAATGATATCGAAAAAGCCGTGCGTCTTCTGATAGTCCTGCGTGGTCAGCACCGAAAAGGCCGCCGACCTCGGAATGGTGCCCAGCTTCGCGCGGCGCGGCAGGCCGTCCCACTGCTTCCGGATCGCCGCCATGTTGCGCAGCGTGGATTCCTGGCGCATTCGCAGCCAGTAAAGCGCGTCTTCGTTAAGATCGAAAAGCGACAATCCGCCGAGCATACCGCCGCTCCGATGGAACCGCACCAGAGATGGAGTGAGCGAGTGGAACCGGGCCTTCAAATGGTTCATGCCGCGCTCCATGCGCGCGACGTCGAACCCCAAATGACTGTAGATCGCCCGATGATGATCGCGAATTTCGAAGAGTTCACCTCCATGGTGAAACGCCAGCTCGTAGTGGTGCTCGCCTGCGCCGTCGATAATAATCCCGCTCGCTTGCGGGAACGCCCGCAACGTATCCTCCGCGCCGGCGGCGAGAGAAATCGCCCCGAATGGGTCCTCCGCGGCGGACTTGCGGCGTCCATAGTGGCCGGGGCCGAACAACATGATCTCCCACCCGCGTTTCGCAATATCGTCAAGCAACCCGCGCAGTTGCTTTTCCTTGGCTGCGTCCAGACGCACATTCTCCGGAGGATCGACCCCGTGCTTGCGGTAAATCGACGCATCGGGAGCGAACGTCTGAATCGTCGCGCCGGCCCGCCGGTAGGTGAAGTCGAACTTCGGCTCACCGTCCCAGAACCGCAGCGGACCGATGACGATCCCGCGGACACCGCCCTGGTCCCACGCGTCCAGAATTCGGCGGTAATCGGTCAGCCATTGTTCGAGCGGGAAGATCATGTACATCCACGGCACGAGGCGGCTCGTGGATGGCGGCTGCGCGCGGCCGACGGCTGCTCCAGCCGCCGCGAACAGCAGCGTCTTGCCCAGTTGACGCCGGTCGATAAGGGAGCCGGATTGCCGTGAATCGGACATAACTCAGAAGCTGAATT
The DNA here is from genome assembly GCA_945893365.1 of Candidatus Sulfopaludibacter sp. SbA3. Taxonomy (GTDB): domain Bacteria; phylum Acidobacteriota; class Terriglobia; order Bryobacterales; family Bryobacteraceae; genus SYKU01. The sequence continues at coordinate 26,880 of CAMDED010000044.1, forward strand.
TTAACCCGAATTGCATCACGCGCATCGCCGCACGCAGGGAACGGATTTCTCCCACCCGCGGAGCGTCGGGCGTAATCGAGGCGATCGAGACGAAACCCAAATTGTTCGGCTGGCCGAAATAGGGCGTATTCAGCGCATTGAAGGTCTCGGCACGGAACTGCACTTTGAAACGCTCCGTCACCGCAAAGTTTTTGAAGAGCGAGAAATCAAGATTCCGCTGGCCGGGCGAAACCATGATGTTGCGTCCGGAGTTGCCATAGTGGCAGAGATCGGGGCGGCTCGCGATATTGCAGTTCACCCGCTGGAACGCCGTGGGATCGTACCAGAGATCGCGCGTGGCGTTATCCCGGCGGCCGTCCTGCAGACGGTCGGGACGGATGGGTGTGCCGTCGCCGCCCGTGTTGAGATCGTTGCCGCCCACCGTCGGCGTCCACGGGAAGCCGGTGCGGAAGGACAGAATGCCGTTGGTTTGCCACCCTTTTAGAACCGCGCCCGGAACGCCCTTCAGATTCTTGCCGAACGGAATCTCGTAGACAAAATGGATCACCGCATTGTGCGTCAGGTCGAATGCCGTACGCCCGCGCGATCCGGCGCGGCTGTTGTACACCTGCCGCCCGGCGCCTTCGTTGCCGCCGTCCTCGCCGTCCCCGTTCGCCTTGCTGTACGTATAGGAGATCCCGAAGCTCAGGCCGCGCGTGAAGCGGCGTTCCAACTTGGTCTGGAGGCCGTGGTAGTGCTGGTTGGAATGAGAATCGAACGCGAAGATCCGCCCCAGCGTCTGGATGCCCTTGGCGGGTTCCGCGGGATCGTAGAATTGCTGAATCGGCCGCCGCGATTGAAAGTTGGTATCTCGTGAAGGCAGCGCGCCGTTGAAGTTCTCGTAGGAGTTGGCCGAATGGCTGGTTTTGCTCCCCACGTAGCCGATCGTAATCGCCATCGCCCCGGGGAGTTCGCGTTGGATATCGAGGCTCCACTGCCAAACGTCCCTCTCCTGGCGATCCGGCTCCAGCCGCCAAACGCTCACCGGCGGGCTAGCCAAGGTGCCGCTAAATGGATCGTTCAGGGTCAGAATAGGCTGTCCCGCGCGGAAGATCCTGGTGGGCGAGCCGGGCACGGCGTCCGTGATGGAGTCATATTGTTGGAAACCGGAAAGCGGCGGCATCAGATTCGCCGTGCTGATCTGCACGAAATGCTGCGGGCTGGTGTATTGTCCCGCTCCCGTGCGGATCACCCATTTGCTTGATGGACGATAGGCAATCCCCAGACGCGGCTGCCAGAAGGGCGCCACTTGCTTCCAGAATTTTTCCTTCGCTTCCGCTTGTTCCACCGCCGGAAAGAGCGTCGGGATCTGCGTCCCGGAAGGCGTTGTGTAGGGCCGCTCCAGGCTCACGGTACGCACGTGGCCCAAGAGATCGTAGGGGTTCCCCATATAGTCGAAGCGCAGTCCCGCGGTGACGGTGAGATTGCTCCTCACCCTCCATTCGTCGGTCACGTAGGCCCCAACGCGGCGCGAGCGCATATTGACCGACGGATATCCCTCGGCAGTCTGGGCGCGATTGGGAAACCCAAGCAGCAGCGAAGCGAAATCCAGCCCGCTCTCGTTCGGAGAGAAGCTCAGCGCTCCTCGCGTCAAATTCGCGGCGCGGCGGTTCATTGCCGCATGGACGATCATCACGCCCGTCTTCAACGAGTGCTTCCCGCGAACCACCGAGAGATTGTCGGCAAACTGGTAGCTGTAGGTGTCGTCGGTGCGCCCGTTAAGATCCCCGATGGTGAATCCGATTCCGGGAATCCCCGTCTCGGCCGCCGTAAACTTCCGGTTGCCGTCACCGGCTACCCGGAATTGGCCGATACCGAGCGAATCGACGTCAAAGGTGGAATTGGAACGCGGGTTGATGTAGTTGTCCCCCCAATTGTTGATGCCGAACCGGAGCTCATGAAGAATGTTCGCGCTGAACGTGTGGATCCATTGCGTGGCCACGTTATAGGCGTCGGAAATTCGATCTTCGGGGAAATTCGGGTTGATCTGGTTCGCTTTCCAATTGGATTTATCGAGGGCGAAGCGTCCGAAGACTTTGTCTTTGCTCGAGAAGTTGTGATCCAGGCGGCCGAAGTACTGCCGCGCGCCGATGATGCTGGGTACGGCCCTGCTCGCCGTGAAGTCCAGAGGATCGAGCTGCTGAAAGTCGGGTAGCGGAAGAAACTTGCCGATGACGTTCTGCGCCCCCGGATGCAGACGGTTCGAAGGGATGATGTTGTTGCTGAACGGCGTTCCCGTCAGAGGGTCGTAGATCACGATCGGCGCGCGAACCGGCCTTCCGGTCGCCGGATTCAGCGGCGGATTGAGAAGCAGCGAAAAATCGCCTTTCCGGAAATCCTGATTGGGCCACCACGCCGTGATCACGCTCTCCTGCGTCTGGCGGCGCTCTTCATAATTAAACGACCAGAACGTCTTATTCCTGATTAGAGGTCCGCTGATGAAACCGCCGAATTGATTCCGGCGGAGATGATCTTTCTTCAAACGCCCGGCGCTCGCCGGCCGCTGGAAATTCAAAAAATAGGTTTCCGCGTCGAACATGTCGTTGCGGAGGAATTCCCAGGCCGTTCCGTGCAGCGCGTTCGTGCCGGTCTTGAGGGAGACTTCTACCCGCGCGCCCGAGCTCTGTCCGAACTCAGCCGAGTACGATCCGGTCTGGACCTTGAACTCTTCCACGGCATCGATCGATGGCGTAAAACTGGAGATATTGTAGAGCGGCGCGATCGATTCCACGCCATCGAGAGTGATGCTCTGATGCACTTCCCGCTGGCCGTTGGCGATGACCGACATGCCGCCGCCCGGAATCGGAAACCCGCCCTGTCCGTCGGCTCCGCCGCTGCGGCTTCCATATTGCACTCCGGGGATCATGGCCGCCAGATGGATTAAATTACGGCCGTTCAACGGAAGATCGGCGATGCGCTTATTTTCAATCACCTGACCGACTGTGGAGTTCTCGGTTTCAAGGACCGCGACGGACGCAACCACCTCCACGGTTTCCGTCACATTGCCGACCGCAAGAGCAAAATCGACACGCGCTTTCTGCTGCGTTTCAACCCGCAATTCGGTGACGGTTTGCGAGCGGAAGCCGGTCTTCTCGGCGTGAACGGTGTATTGGCCGATCTCAATCAGCGGAAAGGCGTACTCGCCGTTCTGGTCCGTCGTCTTGGTAATGCGCAGTCCGGTGGCCACGCGGGTGATCGTGATTTGTGCGCCGGCGATGACGGCGCCCGAGGCGTCTTTCACCAATCCCAGGATTTCGGTTGCCGTCGTCTGGGCATAGACGGCGGGGGCGCAAAAACTTGCGAGGAGAAGAAGAACGGCAGCGGTTCTTCGCGGCAGAAAACGTGACATCAGGGAACCTCCAATTTGCTCCATGGTATGCCAGGTGAATACAATAGTCAAGGCTTTTGGCCGAAATGGTATACTGCGCGTATGCATTCGGCCTCGTGGCTGCCGATTCCTTCCCTACGCGTGTACACGGAATGCTTCTTCGGAAGGGTGGAAGCTAATGCGTTCGCTTAAAGCCCTTCCTGAGCAGGAAGGCGAAGTCGAGCGAGTCTACCGTATTCTGAAGGCGTGGATTCTCGACGGCCGCATGCGTCCAGGCGATTTCCTCTCCGAGGTGGAACTGGCCCGCCAGTGCGAGACGTCGCGAACGCCCGTGCGCGAAGCGTGCAATCTCCTGTCTCAGGAAAAGTGGATTCAGCGCATCCGGCACAAGGGCTACGTCCTCCCGCCGATTTCCATTCGCGACATCATGGAAGTTTACGAGTATCGCAGGATTCTCGAATGCTTCAATGCCGAGAGAACGGCCGCCTGCGCCACGCCCGAAGAGGTGAAGGCTCTGCGGGATATCGTATCCGTCGAAGATCGTCCGGACCTCGACATGGCCGAATTTCTGAGGAACAATCAGGTGTTCCATCTCCGGCTCGGGGAAATCGCGCGCAACCAGAGGGCGCTCGACCAACTCCGTCTCACATTACAATATGTGCACCGTTTGGATGTCCTCTCCACCCAACGCGATACCCGCCCGATACCGCACCGCGAGATCATGCGCGCCATCGAAGCCGGGAACGTCCAGGAGGCGGGACGAGCGGCGGCGGAGCACATCAACGTGTCGCGCGACCGGATGTTACGGCTTTTCAGTACATAACGGCACACCATGAGCGAAACAAAATACTGGGATCGAACCGACAGTTTCGAAGAAAAGATGAGGATGCTCGACGCCGCCTGGAAGCGCAAGGACTTTCGTCTGGCGCGCGCGCTCGCGCATTCACTGCGCAACACAGTGTCGCAGGCGCAATCGGAAGAGGAGAACCCTGGCGCGCCCGGACCGTCGTCCGGCGAGGAAGCGGTCGGTTCGCTCCCGGCTTCATGGCGCGACTGGGCGCGGGGTTGGCAGCGCTTCCAGGCGATCGCTCTCGATGAAACCGTGGGAGTGGGAAGACCTCCCGAGCCCGTGGATCTGACGTTGCGGGTTCCCGCCGCTCACGCCGCGTCCCTTGGCCGCGAAGTCCGTGTCGCACGCATTACCGCCGGCGGGCAATTGCGTGAAGTTCCGTGCCAGGTCTACCACGAGGTTCGCCGCGATCGGGAGAGACTGTGCCAGGTGCTCTTCATGGCGGGCGGCGGACCGCATCAGCGGCAGACTTATCTTATTCTCTACGGCAATCCGGACGCGGAGCTGCCCCAGTATCCGACCGACCTCGAGACGCGCGGCGAAGGCTTCGCGCTCGACATAGAGAACGACTTCTTCCGCGCCTCGCTATCGCGTCAGATGGGCCAACTGGAGCGGCTGACCATCAAGCGCGAGCATGGACTGGAACTGTTCGCCGGGGGCGAAGGCCACGGCGAGCCCCCTGGAATCGACTGGGCGCACGATTACGTCACGTCCGGCAGAATCCAGAAGCTGCGTATTACCTTGTGGGAATCGTGCCCGGACTATGAAGTGGTGCGCGGTCCGCTTTGCACGATCATTCGCCGTTGGGGTTTCCCTTATTCCCCCATCCATCCGGTATTCTCGCCCGCGCGCATCAACATGGATGTCGAATACCGCTTTTATTCCGGATTGCCATGGTTTCACAAGACCGGCAAAATGACCTGCATAAAGGATGTAGAGGTCGACGCTCTGCGTGACGACGAATGGGTGTTCTCCGGCCAGTCTTTCACGGATTTCCTGTGGATGGGTCCGGATGGCAAGATGCACACCGGGCCTGTCGATCCGAAGTTCAACGACGATCTATGGGCCATCGGATTCTGCAATCCGGGCAGCAGGGATTCCTTCGCCGCCTTGTTCCTCGATCACCACGCCGATGGATTGCCCGCGTTGAAGCACTCTGCCAATCCGCTCATGTTCTATCGCTGGCACGGGCATGTCTGGAGCCGGTATCCACTGCCGGGGAAGAACGTTCCGGCGGGAGCGGTGCTTCATCAGAAAAACGCGTATGCTGCGATTGCGTTCGATGCCGCGGAGGGTCCGAAGCGGCTGGAAGAGCTGAGACACCGGCTGATGAACCCGTATGCGATTTCGGCCGGGAACCTGAACCGCGCCGGCGCCGCGAGCGAGCAATCCGGACGTCTTGCGAGGCCCGGCGAGGCGGGTGACAGCCCGATTCCCAAGAAAGCGCTCTGGGACGCGCTGCTCCGATGCAAAGACGAGCAGCTATACGTCACCGACACCAATGTGGTCGACCTCGGCCTGATCTACGACATCCGCGTCCGCGGGGACGTGGTGCATGTCCTGATGGCGATGCCGCACCGCGGACGTCCGCGCCTTGGCTTCTTCACGTACGGCTCAGGCGGCAATTCGACGCCCGTGCGCCAGGAGTTGTTGAAGGTGCCGGGAGTGAGCAAAGTCGTCGTCGAGCAAACCTGGGAGCCCGGATGGAATTCAAATCGCATTACCGCGGACGGCCGCAAGAAGCTCGGGCTCGACAGTTGAGCACGGTAGACTGCGTTCATGGGCCGATGTGGACTCGACGAATCCCGGACGGCCGCCGAGCAAGCTTCGGTTACGACGCTCGCCAAAGAACGCTGAAGTCGAGTTTCAATGGGCATGACAAATATTTCTAAGAACTCGCGTCGAGTTACTGCGGTAGTATCCGACGAACTAGCTTCGTGTAGGGCTTCACGCCGGTTCCGGTCGCTGGCTAGCCCGGCTCAACGCGCCCAAACCAAGCTTGACTCATCAGATGGAAGAACGTACGATGAGTACACGTGGAAAGGCCGTGGGTCTCGGGGTATCCAATGCCCTATTCTTGATTCCGGGTCGGAGTGTATATATGCGGAAGCCTCACGGCAACCTCGATTTATTTGATGACAGGCTCCTTGAAAAGATACCAAGCGAGGAGCGAGACAGTGAAGTGGCACTTCAAGGGTACGAGATTCTCAGCTACCCGGCGGACTTCACGCTTGAAGTTTTGGTGGGCAAGTGGACAAAGCAAGAAATTAACATTCCGCCACTTCAGCGCCGGTTTATATGGAGTCAGGCCAGAGCCAGTAAATTAATCGAGTCGTTCCTCATGGGCCTACCAGTTCCCCCTGTCTTTTTTTACCAAGAGCGCGGCACGAATAAGCTTCTGGTCGTTGACGGCCAGCAGCGTTTGCGGTCCATTGCATATTTTTTTTCAGGCAAGTTCGGAGAACCGAGCGACAATGCAGAGGGCGTTCCGGTCTTCGGCTTGATAGGGCTGGACGAAAAGAGTCCGTATCTAAATGCTACGTTCAAGGGACCGAAGGGTCTTAAGGAAGAAGCTTTTAATAAGTTGAATAACTCCGTACTCCGTTCGTTTGTAGTGAAGCAACTGGACCCACAAGACGATACGAGCATTTTCCAAATTTTTGAAAGGTTAAATACTGGAGGGGTCATCCTCCAAGGCCAGGAGATAAGAAACTGCATCTATGATGGCCCGTTCAATAACTCTCTGAACAAACTAAATAAATATGGCCCGTGGAGAAAAATATTTGGCTCTATAGCAGAGGATAAGAGAAAGCGAGACGTGGAACTGATATTAAGATTTCTGGCACTCTTCCATATGCTTCACACTTACAAGAAGCCAATGAAACAGTTCCTTAATACGTTTATGAAGGTCAACAGGCGGGCTCCCCCTGAGACGGTTTCCGCATATGAGGACCTGTTTAAAAGAACTGTCGATACCGTCATGGGCACTATTGGGGAAAAGCCGTTTCACATTCATACGGGGCTTAACGCTGCGGTTTATGACTCGACGTTTACTGTGTTTGCTAGACACCTTGGTGCGTTAGAAGGCAAATTTGCAACGGCGAAGACTCGCAGCGAGTTGAAAGAGAGATTCTCGCAGCTAACAAAAACTCCTGCTTATCTGGATCTGGTCAGCACGGGTACTACTGACGAAGACATCATCCCCAAGCGGATCAAAAAGGCGGACCAAGTACTATTTGGATGAGGCGGTTCGCCATAGTTTGCCATGACATTCTCAAGTCTTGAATTTGCCATCCTACGGTGTGAGCAGCATTTGGATGCTACGAACATGAGAAGTACTGAAATCGAGAGTTACTTCGTTCAGTATTTTTTGATACGCATTTGCGCTGAATTCGAGACGCGGATCACTACGTTGGTGCATCGGCGCTGTTCGCGAACACGGGACCTCCACTTGAAGTCATTTGCTCAGCAAACAGCCGAGTACGTCTGCAAACACTTCTCAATAAGGGATATCGGAAAAATTCTGGCACGATTCGGTGCTGATTACAAACAAGAGTTCCACAAGCGTGTCATGAGCGGATTGGCTCATGTCGCTTGGGACAATATCTATACCAACAGACAGGCTGTAGCACACAAAGCGGGCGCGCAAATGAGCTTCGGAGATATGAAGCAAAACTACAAAGAGAGTCTTGCGGTGCTCGACGCTCTCGTGTCCACCTTGACCCTTAGGCCGCGAGAAATAAGGGACCTTAAATGATAAGCCGATCGATTTGCCTTAGCCGCTACGAACGTCTCAGACGCGAATCGGAATATATTGCAGGCAGGCAGATTCGAATCCACGAAGCGTGGGCCAAAGACGAGGATCCCCTTTTTCGGACCACGTGGAAGCCGCATTAGAAAGGGACCTCTTCCTCAGTTGGTTTTTGCCCCAACTCGCGGGTAAAGGGCATACGTGAGGCCCTTCCAAAGGATCTGAGTGAGAGGAGATTTGCGCTACTCCTTCCGGCGTATCACAACGACAGTTTGATCATCCGATGCGGGTGTGCCCTGGGCGAAAGCCTCCACGTCACCCAGAAGTCGATCTGCCAATTCGGCTGAAGACCAACTCGAAGATTGCGCCACGAGTTCCAGAAGGCGCTGCTCGCCGTAAATCTCGGAAGTGCTTCCCTCCTGATCAGTGACGCCGTCCGAGAGTAGAACGACGGTCTCGCCATGCTGGATTTCGATGCTCTCCAATTCATATTCCTTGCCGTGGTACATCCCAAGAGGGAATCCCTCCATTTTCAAGAAGGCGGCCTCCCCACCGCGCAAAAGGACCGGAGAAACAGCTCCGGCACATGAGAATCTCATGCGTCGCTCCTTCTTGTCCCAAAGCGCGGCGATCAGCGTCACGTACCGGCTGACAACTCCAGTTTCAGAAAGGAGATCGTTGAGAGCCGTCATCAACTCCGGCAACGGCATATCCCGGCGCGCCTTGGCCCGGAGGCAACCGAGCAACAACGCGGAGTAAAGTGCTGCTGCCGCCCCCTTTCCACTCGCATCTCCCAGGACGAGAAGGGTGGAATCGTCGCTCCAATCGACCAGATCTACCAGATCGCCAGTGATCACCCGAGCCGCGCGGAATCGCACGGCGATATCCAAGCCAGAGATCAAAGGCGGATCCACACGCAGAAGTTGTGCTTGCAGAATCGCCGCTGAATCCAAATCGGCTCGGATCGCCTGCAGATAGATTAGCCGCGCGGCCAGCGTCGAATGCAGAGTTTCCACGAGCGCGTCTTCCACTTGGGATGCTTCTCGCGCCGGCCCAGTTGTCAACTTCGCGGCAGCGTCGCCAATCGATCTGACGGAAAGACTCTCGGCCTCATCGCCGACGATCCCTTGGCGAAGAAACCAATCGCGAAATGCGGGTCCGAACAAGCGGGCGAACTCCTTAAACGTCTCCGGCTCCCGCGCTTGCATCCGGTTCGCCAGCGTTTCCAGGTAATCGGAGAACCGCTCAGCGCTCATGACGTTCTCCCCGAGCCACAGGTCATTCTCCAGGGGCGCCTCCATCGTTCGATCAGCTGTAGAATGGACCAAAACCTCGACCGGAACGGTTGGGACATTTTGAGCGATCTGTAGTGACACGGGAGGTGGCGAACCTCCGGTCGGCCCCCAACCGCCGAAAATCGGGATCTGCGCATGATGGCCCCCTTTTGCCAAGGTAACGCACGCACGTTACACTAGTGCCGCTCGGCCAATCGTGAATGGCCGATCATCAATCGATGTAACCTGGCTACGTTACTACCATAGTGGAAGGAGTCGCGGTTGGACACGGAACGCGAAACGCCGGATATCGAAAGTTTGCCGGAGCGGATGCTGGCCCGCGAGGAAAGCGCGTATCGGGAGTTCGCTCGGACTTTTCACCAGCAGTTCTATCGCTTCTTCCGGATCCGGGGGATCCCGGATTTTGCGGCCGAAGATCTTGCGGCCAACCTAATCGGCGACATCCCCCGCAAAGCGTGCAAGTACAGGAAATATGCTGGCTCCAGTTTTAAGAGTTGGGTATGGGTAATCGCCCGGAATGCGGCAGCCAGTTGGTGGCGCGTAAATAAGAAAGCCAATACCGTGGAGATGCCGAGGGATTTGATGGCGCACTCGGAAGAGGATCCGGCGGCCTCCGAAATGGACCAGGTGGATGTTCCCGAGTCGATTGCGGCGCTGCATGAAGCGCTGGCGCAACTTGGGGAGACCGACCGCCAGATTCTGGAATTGCGCGACCTCGGCGGGGCGAGAAGCTTCGCCGAGATCGCCAAACTTTTGAATATCAATGTAAACGCGGCAAAGACCCGGCGGACTCGAGCCCGGAACCATCTCAAGGAAATTCTCGCGCGGGACCCGCGCATCCGGGACGGATTCGAAAATAGCCGGGACGAATCGCGTACGAAGGAGATCGCATGAACGGCAATCATGATTGGATGACGGAAGTAATGGACAGTGCCAAGGTGTCGCCGGATTTTCGCGAACGATGCGAAAGGGCGGCCTTGCTGGCACTCGACATCGCCAGGCTGCGGGACGAGCGGGAACGGGTCGGATTCGTAGCCCTCCCGTTTCGGGCATATCTCGAAGGACTTGGAAAAATCGCGGGGGTGTCGTTGGCGCCGCTGCTAACTTGGTTTGGCATTGAGGACCTGTCTGCGACGGCTACGCCGGGATCTCTCGCTCGTCTCGCGCGCGAGCTCGGCCTGAGCGCCCGCGAGGCGGTGGTTCTACTGCGCGTGACCACATCCGAGCGGTTGGGCGGCGCTCCGATTCTCCTGCTGGCGGCTCGCCGGCGCGGTGGCGGGCCGCCAGCGAATGCGCTTGACGAATGCGACCGCGCCTTGCGGCAAGTGGAATCCGAATATCCACCTGATGTCCAGGCCGGGATCCGGCACTTGGAATCCGAGGTGGGCCAGGAATATGAGCGCTGACGCGAGTGGCATTTCAAGCATGGTGTCGAGGCTAGCCTTGGGTTGGCGGGAAGGTCATCCCGAGCCGGCACATGAGTTGATTCATTACTGGAAAGAGAAGCTGGGGGCCACGGTAGAAATCAAGGATATTGATGATAACTTGGTCCGCTTCCAAATGGATTTGGGCGCAATCCGACTTCTGGGAATGGAGGACGTGTACTGCCTGCTAGTGGGAGGCGCCGGATCGGCAGCGGCGCAAGCGGCGCGGGATTTCTGGGCAAAAGTAAGCGATGCCGGCCGCATGGTTATGATCCTCGCCGGGTCCGATACTCTCTGTCGGCAGATCGCGTCCTCTATCCCTCGCGGTCTCTGTTTGATTCTATCGTCGCAAGATCTGGAACGTATTCTGAAAGACTCGGACCCGCGTCTGCAGCTCAAGAAATGCCTTTGGGAGCAAATCCCAAAGAGTCTTTTGGTGCCATTCGACCTCGAGCATCCGGCGTCCGGGAACATGTTTGTCGGAAGGCAGGACGAGTTAGGGGAGTTGCATGGATCTTCAAGCTTGGCGATCGCGGGGCCCGGTCGGATTGGTAAGACGTCGCTTCTTCACGAGTACCGCCGACAACTGGTTCGCGGCCGCAATCCGCTGGCCTCGGTTACGTTTTTTGTGGATTTCTACTACTGCCAGGACAAGACTCCGGACGGCGTGGCGCGTTTTGTCGCGATGAAGATGAATGGGACACGGCGTAGTGCGGATCTATTTGCAGGTGACCTCGATCACTTTCTTCGTTCCGAAAGAGTACGGCTTGGCAGGATTCCGCACCTTCTGTTGGATGAGGTGGACGGAGTGCTCGGAACTGCGGAAGCCGCGTTCAATACGTTAGGTAAAGCCGCGCGAGAGGGTCTGTGCCGGCTCATCCTCAGCGGGAAGGGGGTCTTGTTTACGGCTCTGAACACCGACAGATCGACCTTTGGCCATCGGCTGGACCTGATTCGCCCCGAGCCTCTCACCCAGTTGGCTGTTCGCGAACTGGCGCTGGGGCCACTGCGGGACCTTGGTTTCCAACTAATCGAGCCCGAGCGAATAGCTGCCGAGATCCACAATTTGACCGGTGGACTTCCTCAGCATGTGCAGTTCTGTGGCAAGCGGCTGACGAAGCTCGCCTTACAGCAACCGGGTTTGGCCATATCCGCTTGCGTGGTTGAAGATCTTCGCAACGATCCCGCAACCTGGCAGCACCTCACTGGCCCGCTGAAAGATCTCGACGCCGGCACCCGCAAGCTGGCCATTCATCTTCTTAAACAGCAGAGTGCGGCCTTCTCGGCGTCGGCACTGCAGTCTGCCTGTGTTCAATCCGGGCTCAATGGCATAACGCTTGAGCGCGCTACGGAGATTGGAGATACGCTCGTGATTCTGAACTTTCTGTCCTGGGAGAGGGGCCGTTACCGGGTGGCGAATCGAGTGTTGCGCGAACATCTTGATGAGAAGCTTCTGGCTGAAGGAGGTGCGAGGTGAGCGGAATATTCGAGTACTCCCGCGTCGATGAGGCGCTGATTCGGAATATCGCCGTGAATGTCCAACGCGGCGAAAACTCAGTCTTGCTGGGTCCACCGTGCGGCGGCAAGAGGTTCGCGATGCGAGTCTTGGCTGACAGACTCAAGCAGAACAACACCTTCCCGATGATCGATATCGAGTTCTCTCGAGACCGGCTATTTCTTACCATGTCCGACGTGGAGAACGAGGTTCGAGAGTCATTGCGGAGGGAACTGGGAGGCGAAGTTGGCGCGGCGAATGGCGGGCTCTACGATCTGGTTGAGGCGGCTTGTAGCGAGACTGGCAAGAAGGTCGTATTGCTTACCCGAAATGTGGACGCCGTCTCCCACGGGCTGGCAAGACAGTATCTGGAACAGATCCGGACGCTGGTGCAGGAACGCAAGATCGTGGTTGTCATGAGCGGCGACTTCGATCTTAGGGAACTCGTGCACGGGCCTAATTCCGAGTTCGAGTGCCAAAATCAGTACGTTCTGCAGGGTCTGGCGGAGCGAGAGTTCGCATGTCAGGCCACGCGCTACACAAAAGCCCTTGGAATCCAGTTTCAGAATCCGGCGGCTCTGGAAACGCTTTGGAAACTCACCGGAGGCAATACCTCCGTCATGCGGCTGGCGCTTTGGGCGGTCGTGGAATCGCGAGTGCGGACCGGCAGGTCCGCTGCCGAGCCCCTTGATTCGAATGGATTGGAACAAGTACTGGAGGATTCCTCGACTCTTTCAGAGAACCGCGCGTTAATACTGGGAGGCGCCATTCGCTTGATCCCACTGCAGCCCTCCTGTTGGTCCAACCTCGAAAAACTCATCAACGACGACCCTGTCGAACTTAAGGAGCCTCTAGGCCCTCCCGGCGCGCTTACCCTGTCCGGTATCACGCAGCGGGAAGGAAATCGCCTCTTCTTTGCTTCACCTTTGGTTGCGCGCGTCGTCCGTGGTTACTTTGTGCCGCGCAGGTTGGCGGATCTTCATGCGACTGGGGGAGACTGGGCTGAAGCGTTCCGCCGTTATCGCCTTCTCGATGCGGGTTCGGTCGCGCGGCCAATCGATTTGGAAGATCGGACGGAAGCAGACGTTGTGGTAAACGCTTTGTGCGCGGCAATGAATGCCGAAACCGGAAAGGGTTTCGATCACTTAAAGACGCTGCTGACCCAAGGCTGCAAACTGATACTGGGATTTCCGGAGGTTCTGTTCTGGAGTCAGGAAGGCGGCTGGTATGTTGTGGATGGCGCCGGACCAAGCGAATCCGGCATCGAGGTTGCGAACGGCGTGGCCAGTGCATCGGATTGGCAGGGAAGAGGACTTCTGGTGAGTGATGATCCGTGGAGCCGGTTTGCGGTAGCCATGGCATTGCCATCCGTCCGCCATGACCGGACCGCAGGCGTCGTGGTCGGCGACTTCGAAAAGAAGAGTTCCATTTCAAAGGAGAGAGCAAAACTCGTCAAGAAACTTCTTACGCAGTTCCTGGCCGCGTTCGAGCACGCTATCGAAGGGGAGCGAAGCCGCATCCGTCTGCGGGTCCGAACGCAGCATAACGAAATCATCGGTTCCATTCTTGCCGCTCTGGGAAGTTCCGTTCGGGATGTAAGGGACGTTCTTTCCCGAGCGGCTAGTGGTCTGCGCAACCTTGGTTACCGAAGAGTGCTTATTTGCCTGGTCGACCCCAAGGGAGAACGCGTTGAAGGAGAGGTGGACCAGTCTGATGACACCTCGGTAGATCTGACGAAGATGACTTCGTATGCGCTCAACGAGCCGGAGAAGGACATACAGCCCTACGTCGTTCACACCCGTGTGCCGCGAGTGGTAAAGGACGCCAAGCTGGATCCGCTGGTCAACCAGGAAGTGGTTAAGGCCGCACATCTCAGAGCATTTGTCGTCGCGCCAATTCTGGATCTACGCGGAAATGCGATCGGAACGATTCATATCGAACGCTCCGACATGGCTGTCCCTTCCCCGGAGGAAGTCGACGATCTGTTAGCCTTCGGACGTCAACTCGCCGTGACGATCGAACAAAGCGAGCGGGTCAATCTGTTGCAGTCCACATTGGACGGCATGATCGACCCTGTCATTGTCGTAGATGCTCTCCAGCGGTTGCGTTATGCCAACCGGCCGGCATCGGACTTGCTCCCAGTGCAGCCCGGCTGGCTGGAGAGGGGTGCGGCGCCGGCGCTTAGTGGTGAGAGAACGGAGGGCGTCGCCAAGGCGCTGAGAGAAGCCTTCGAAGGGCGCCACATCAATCATCTTCATGGCATCGGATCGCAGCCGGATTATCGGGGAGAGGCGTTCTCGGATAAGATCGCGGATTGGCGTGGCCGCACGGCCGGAGCCTTCGTCCACATTCAGAATCAAAACGATATCTATCAGATGTTCGCGGCGCTGGAATTGATCGCCGGCGCTAAGGACCAGTCCGATGCCATGGACGCGATGCTCAATGCCACCGAATTGCTGGGGCACGCCTGGGGACGGCTGTATCTCACGGATCCGAATAATCCCAACATTTTGGTGGGCAAGCGCTGTTTCGGATTCAAGGACTCCGTCAAGAAGGAGAAATTCTTGCGGGGCATGATCCTCTCGAGCGTCCGCAGTTCCAATTCAGATTCGTGGAAGAGCATTGAGGATGGCGAGCCAGTCGTGTTTCGCCAAGCCAGAGAGGGCGAGGACACGGGGATGGAACACACGCCTCTGGGGCTACCCGTCTTGGTGACGGACCACGCCTGTGAGCAACCACTCGAAAAAGAACCCGGCGAGTATTGGTTGGACTTTCCCCTGTTAATGCAAGGCCCTATTCAAGGGAAAATCACGCTCCAGTGCGATGAGCGTTTGCACCCGGAGAGCTTTGATCTTCTTCGTGTGCTCTCCAGCCTTTCGGCCCGGCTGCTCGACGCAATCCGGGAACGGGACCTCGCCTTCACCGAGAAAGAGCGTTGGATTCAAGAAGCTGCTGACAAGTCCATATCGATTGTCTCGCACAATATTGCGACGCGTTTTGCTGGACTGGCGGTCCTACTGGTACGCTATCAACTCCGCGAAAAGGATCTGCCTGCGCTTGAGAGCTTAAATCAGGAATTTAAGGCTGCATACGTATCCATCCTGGACGAATTGAATCACATAAAAGACATGCTTAGGGGGATGGTGCTTCATCCCCAGCGCCTGGACTTGAAGAAATGGTTGGCTGATTTCCTGCAGCAGAAAATGTCACACGGTTCCAGCTTCTATTGTGTAACTGACGAACTCCACGCGGATGTAGACCCTCTGCTGATGAGTGGCGCTCTCTCGGAGATGATCCAGAACTCGGCGGACGCGGCCAGCACGCCGGAGGCGCTCCAGGTGTCCTTGACTGTTGAGTCGTTCCTCTTCGAAGACACGGAGTATATACGCATCCTCTATTTGGACAGGGGACCGGGCATCCCCCAGGAGTTGAAGGCCAAGATCTTCGACGATTTCTTCACTCGGCGCGTCGGGAAACCTGCTGGCGTCGGAGTCGGCTTGACATACGTAAAGCGGGCCGTTCTGACGCACGGTGGCACTATACGTGAGGATGGAACATCCGGACAGGGTGCCCGGTTCGTAATTGAGTTTCCCCGATGGGTGGTTGGTTCCACGGATAAGGAGGAAGGCAATGCCTTTGCGAATACTGATCGTTGAAGACATATTTCTGACACGCGATCAGTTGAAGAAATTGATCGCAGAGGAAATTCCTGGTTCTGAGATAGTCGCGGTGGAATCCGTGGGTGAGGGTCACAGGGAGATCGAAAAGCTTCTCGCACGGGATCTTCAGTTCGATGCCGCTGTCCTGGATCTGAACATACCAAAGGAACATGGCGGACCGCCAGAGTTCGACGAGTCCCTGTTTACAACGGTCTCCCGCGATATGCCAGAGACGCTCCTCATAGCTGTGTCAGCCCACTCAGACTTCATGCAGGTCCTGGAAGCCAAGTATCGCCCGCCTTCCGATACGCCGGTCAAGCTGCTTTCCCTATTCATCCATAAGAAAGATGTCGATTGGGCACACCAGCTCATCCGCGCCCTCAAGTCTCATCTCTACGGTCAGCCCATCCGGCGGGAGTTGCGGGAGCTATTTGGCGCATCCGGACGGCCCAACGCGCCCGTTGCCCGCCGGGGCGGCGCGGCGCGGCGTGGCGGTCTTACCCATCGGCTGGAGGCGTTGATATCCGACATCCGGAAGCATTGGGAGGACTTGGATAACGGACTCCGTGCCGAAATCCAAGAATATTTTGACGTCATTCCGGCTGCGTCGGATGAGCCACGCCGAGTAGGTTTGCGGGGGTTCTGATGGGAGCACTGGAGGCCGCGGTTGAAAAGCTCAATCCGCCCAAACAAATTGGTCCATTCCTGTTGCGGTATTGCGAACGAAACCCGCGTATCGGCCAGGGCGCCGGCAGCCGGGGCGTCGAAGGCGAGCGACTCATCTTTTGTTATCAGAATGCCTTCGAGCTGGCGCTGGCCCGGTTTCAGTCCAAGCCGCACCTGAGAGAACTTCCGAAGAACCCGATCCCGGTTTACTTGCTCGACATCCTGGCTCTGCCCTATGGATCGCCGTTCATGTCGGTCAACGTCAAGGGCGATCCGTTTATTGTGCTGCCCAGCCGAATCGCGCAATTCACGCCCCAGGCGGAGCTTGAGTACGCGGCAGCCTGCGCCGTACACGAGTTCCTGCATGTTCTGCGTGAGGTGGTGCGGCCTTATGCCGAGTTGATGCTTTGGCGGTGGTTCGATGAAGCCACTGCCGTCTGGGGGGAGAGTCTCGTCGTCGAAGGAAACCGGACCTGTTACGAGTATTATCTCGACTGGAGCGACAAGCCCGAGGTCCCGATCGATAACGAAATGCAGTCGTACGGCGCGGCCCTGTTTGTGCGCTACCTGACAGTTCGGCAGGACGAAGGCTTTGTCAGTCGCGTTTGGAAGGAGGCTAAGCGTGGCGAATCGCCGCTCCAGACCATCAAACGCCTGTTACCGAAGAACCAAAAAGAGGGGATCTTCCACGACTACTGTGTCGATTCGTACTTCGCGCAGGCTGGCGGCAGGCCGACCCTGTTTGCGGAAGTTCACGAGCATTATGGCGGGCGTGCCATTAGCGAGAGCTTCGATGCCGCAAGGGGTGGCACCATCGAGTTCTCGACGGAGGTCGACCCGCTCGCGTGCCGGTTTTACCGCTTCTATCCGGGGCCCGGCGTTACCCGAATGGAGGCCACTCTCGATGACGATGCAAGTGGCGTCCGGGCCAGCCTCGCCGGAGTTGGCGCAGGCCTGTCCCGAACCGTCAAACAAGGCAAGAAGCCGGTCGTTCGCGTGGGCAAGCCTCCGATGGATCACGTAATTCTGGTGCTGAGCAACGATGGATCGCGCAAGCTCACCGATACGAAGATAAGTGTCCGGGTGTCCGCGGCCTAAGAACGAAAGGAGTTTCAGAGTGAGGAAAGCCAACCCGCCACCGTTGAAAGGTCCGGTCAGGAAGCCGAAGCTCTTCGTCCTCATGCCGTTCGGCGATGGCAAGGATTCGTCCTTCAACTGCAACTTCGACCAGTGGTACGCCAAAATCATCCAGCCGGCCGGCGAAGCCGCCGGGATGGAGGTTGAGCGCGGGGACAATGACCTCCTCTCTCTTCCCATCATGCAGCAGGTCTGGCGATATATTCGCGTGGCGGACATCGTACTGGCGTTCTTGACTTCCCGGAATCCGAACGTGTTCTATGAACTCGGCTTTACCCATGCCATTGGCAGGCCGGTCCTGTTGGTCGCCGATGATCGGGAAAAACTCCCCTTCGATATCGCTCATTTGCGCCATTACCTCTACAACGATAACAATGTCGACAAGGTCGGCGTCTTCGTTCCGGCTATCACTCAGCGCCTTCAGGCGATTCTGGCGAATCCAAATAGAGCGGTTCTGGAAGGCGTAAGGCGTAAGCGGCCTCCGCTGGTCGCCGCACCCTAAAACAGCGACCGCTCCAAACCCATTGAATTAAAATAACTTAATTCCGTATGGACGGAAATCCCTCCCATGGTGAGCATGCTTTTCTCACCCCTATGAGTAATCTGCTTCAAGTTCTGTCGCTTGACTGAATTCCCAGTGTGGCAGGTCCCGGCAGCCGCGTATTGCTGGGATTCGCTCATGACCCCAGTCTCTCCGCCCCGATTCTTGGACCGGACACATCGTGCGTTAATTCCACCGGACACATCGTATGTTAACGACACCCTGAAGTTTCGAGGGTTGACAAATTACCCGTGCGCACGTATTATGTGTAAATGAACATCACGCTGTCCGTTGATGATAAGGTCGTTACGAAAGCTCGTCGGCGCGCCGAAGCGCTGGGGACCAGCGTAAACCAACTTGTCCGGGACTATCTGGAGCAACTCGCTGGAAAGACAGATCCTCAGTCCGGCGCGCAGGAGTTTGCCCGGCTTTCCCGTCTGGCTAAGGGAGATTCCAAGGGCTGGAAGTTCAATCGCGAAGAAGCGCATGAGCGCTAATGAAGCAGCCTGCCTTCTTCGACACAAACATCTTCGTATATGCGGACGACGATTCGGATCCCCATAGGCAGGACTCCGCGATTGAACTAGTGGTGCGTTATCAGGAACAAGGCCTTGCGATCATTTCTCTTCAAGTGCTTCAGGAATACTTCGCGATCTCAACGCGGAAACTTGGGGTCGATCCGGAGTTGGCGCAGAAGAAAGTAGAATTGATGACCGGCTTGAGAGTCGTCCGGTTCGTGGAAGACGATATCATCCGTGCGATCGAGTTGCACCGGCTTCACCGGATTTCATTCTGGGACGCGATGATTGTCCATGCCGCGAAGATTGGAGGGGCGGATGTCCTCTTTAGTGAGGACCTACAGGACGGAGGGCGATTGGCCGGCATTCGGGTGGTAAACCCGTTTCGAAAGAGCTCGCACACCTCCTAGCCTAGGCGCAGTTCCTTAGATTCCTTGCCGCCGCGCTTGGCAAGCAGTTCACCGGCCTTCGCGGCCGCGGCGCGTTTTGAAGATGGGGCAGGAGTTCGGCGACGTCCTGTGGCGCGTGGGTCTTCAGTTTCTCTTCGACTTCGGATCGAACCTGGCGATCGCGGGCTTGCTCGAAAGATTTCTCCAGCATTTGAATCGTGTACTTCTCACTGTCGTCCGCGTAGGACCTGAGCGCCTCCTTGCGCCCAACGGGATCTACCCACCGCGAGGTCACCATCACCAATTCGTCGTGCAGGCGCGAGGCGCTGGGACCGTAGAGCGAAAGACGCCCGATGAGGATCACGCGGCGGATGGCGTCGTCCGTTTGGCCGACGCAGGCGCGGGCGAGGTCGTCGTAGACAAAGCCCTGGGCGCGAAACCGGCCGAGCAAGCGCTGAACGACGCGATGCTCCAGATGGAGGTGAACGCAGGAGTCGTCGATATGCTCCGGTGATTCGAAGACCACCGGGAGAATCGGGTTCTCATCGCGCCACTCCCAGATCTTCTGATACTTTCTGCGGGGTGCGCGGAGCGAATCGAGCGTGTGCGCCCACGCGCCCGGCATCCGTGGGAGCATCCAACGGGCAGGCCGGTGACCGGGAACCGGTTCCAACGCTAAACCCTGGTTCAGCTCGAGCGAGAGCGACAATGCATTTCGCAGATGGGCGACGTTGAGCCCAACGAAGCGCTCCGAGTCTTTGAGGAGGTCGCGCAGGTCTTCGAGTTCGGCGCTGAGTTCCTTGCCCCGCTTGCGAACCGATTCCTGCTCTTCCTCGACGCGCTTGCGCTCTTCGGATTCGGCGGACAATTTTTCGATTTCTCCGGCGAGTCCCTCGCGGAGACCGCCCGCGAGTAGATCTTCGATCCGCTTTTCAAGGACCGGAGAGAGGCTGCCGAGTTCCGCTTGTATCGTTTCCGTCTTGCGGACCAAGGCGCGAATCACGTCGTCCTCGGGGCGCTGCGTGTAGACGAAGTAGTGGCATCGCACCTCCTTTTCGCGCTGGAGTTTGCGATCGATGCGGCCATTGCGCTGTTCCATGCGGCTCGGATTCCAGGGCAAGTCAAAATGGAACAGGTCGGCGCAGTGGTTCTGGAAGTTCACGCCCTCGCGGGCCGCGTCGGTGGCGATGAGAATCCGCAGCGGGTGCTTTTCCGGCGATGTGTTGAAGGCGAGTTTGATCGCATCGAGCCGCTGCCGTCCCATGCAGCCGTGATAGGTGGCAATGCGTTCCGCGATTTGGTCCGTCCGGGAGAACTCCGGTTGCAATTGCTGTTCGAGATAAC
Source organism: Candidatus Sulfopaludibacter sp. SbA3 (assembly GCA_945893365.1). GTDB lineage: Bacteria > Acidobacteriota > Terriglobia > Bryobacterales > Bryobacteraceae > SYKU01. Next base: position 47,316 of record CAMDED010000044.1, read on the forward strand.
GTTTCGTCTCCGTGTATTCGGTGAAGATAAGCACCCGGCGTTGATTCCAGCGCCCGGAGGCGTCCAGAAGATTTGCGCGAATCCATGCGGCAAGTTCTTTCACTCGCGCGTCGGGGAGCCCGCGGCCGCGGTCCGCAATGGCGGCCATTTCCTCAAAGAGGGAAACTTCCCGCGTCGTCAAAGGTTCCGTTCCCCGGCTGCGCTTGCTCGCTCGCTCGACCGCCACTTCCAGGTCTTCGGTCACTTGCTCTTCGGGCAGATCCCCGCGTTCATCGTCCGCGCCGGGCGCATCCAGGTTGAGTTGCTGCTGCTCGTCGAAAGGCTCCGGAGTGTGGTCGTTGAGGCCTTTGCGGTGAACGCGGAGTGTGGAAGCGAAGGCTTCAAGCGACGAGAGCAGGCGCTTCTGGAGCGTACAGATCACGAGCGATGCCGCGGCCTGTTGCCCGCGCGTAGACTTGCTCAGACGCTGCTCGCGAAGAGCTCGATACTCGCCGAGCAGCCGCATCAGTTTCAACTCCGGTGCGTCAAGCGGTAGACCGGAAATGTCGTGCGGCGAGACGATCCGCTTCGGGAGCCCAAGGTTCGGCACAAGTTCGCGCAACTCGTTCTTCAAACGGCGGACCATTACTTCGTCCAAAAGCTTCGGATTCGTGACTCTTTTCGCCCCGGAAGAAGCGCTGAGGATCGAGCATTTCGAGCAGCGCGGAGAAGCTGTTCGAATGTCCGTTATGCGGCGTGGCCGAAAGAAACAGCCGGTGCTCAAAAAGGCCGGTCAATTCGCGCGTCGCACGGGTAAACTGCGAGTCCACGGCGTACCGCGCGGAGGTTGCGGGCGCGGCGTGGTGCGCTTCGTCCAGCACAAGCAGGGAGCCGGCCCGGTTCTCCTGAAGCCAATCGCGCAGCCGCTCGCCGTACTGCTCGTCGCGCAGAAGAGCGTGGGACACGATGAACCGGGAATGCGTCTTCCAGGGGTTGATGCCGTAGCCCCTTTCCCGCCGGCATCGGATTACGTAATCGCGGTCCAATATGACGAAAGTCAGGCCAAAACGAACCTCCATTTTCCGTCTGCCATTGGGTGATGACGGAAGCCGGGCAGGCGATCACGATTCGCTTGACCTTCTGTCGCATGATCATCTCGCGCAGCATGAGCCCGGCTTCAATGGTCTTGCCGAGGCCGACGTCATCGGCGATGAAGAGGTTCACTCGCGGCAGGTGGAGGGCCTTGCGAAGTGGTTCCAACTGGTAGGTCATCACCTGGATTCCCGCACGGTGCGGAGCCTGGAACAGCCTTGGGTTCGTGGAGGTCACCAGATTCCAGCGGATCGCATTGAGGTAGGCGGCGAACTTGTCCGGGGAATCGAAGCCGCGGCTGGCCACGTTGTTCCAGAGACTCGCTTCGAGGACGCTCGCATCGACCTCGCGTTCCCAGAGGACGGAGAGCCGCTCACCCTGCGCGTCATCGTCGAGGCAGGAGAGATCGACGAGGGTCTGTTCCCAGGCGGTGTCGGTGGGCGGCTCGACGCTCTCGACGAGATACCGCCGGGACCGCACCTGCACAATCGCGCCCGGCTGCGGCTTCGCGCGCGCTTGAGTCCCAGTGCTGTTGGCTTGTTCGATCACGGTTACTTGAACGTAACCAAGGTATCAAAGACGCGGGTACCAAGGTCGCGCGGACGCCGGAGTGAGTCCGCGCTCTGACAGGTGGCTTGACCATCCGGTCTGGAGCAGCGCCGAGGTGCATCCAGCCTCACAACGGCCCGTTCACCCGCTTCCGGGTCGGAGCCAATTCCGCTCCCGAGCGTTTTCACCCGGAAACGGGGCTGGGAGCTTTTTCATTCACAAGGTAAATCTATCTGATAACAAACCACTTAACAAATAAACACTTGACATGGTGGTGTACGCTGGTCTCAGAAGGTACTTTCCCATGAGTTCTCAACGTAAACTCGATGCTGCCCGTGCCAACGGCGCTCTTGGCCGCGGCCGCAAAACTCCCGCCGGCCTCGCGCGTTCTGCTCAGAACGCCTATCGCCATGGACTCCTCGCCAGTTGCGTCCTCCTGCAAGGCGAGCCACGCGAAAGCTTCGAAGAGCTCCACCGTCAGTTCCGGGACCGCTTCCTCCCCGTCGATGGCGTCGAAGACGGTCTCATCGAAGAAATGGTCTCCGCTTTTTGGCGTATGCGCCGCGCTTGCGCCATGGAGACCAACCTCATGAAGTCCAACATTCAGGATCAAGGCGGCACGGACCCCGCCATGCG